>QGVF01000110.1 GCA_003242705.1 Acidobacteriota bacterium | reverse complement strand
GAGCAGACGTAATCAAACGTGCCGGGGCGATCGATGACCACCGTCCACGAATCGCCTGCGGCCACGGCACCGGAGTCGAAGCCGGCGGCCTCGGACGTCGCCGTGTGAGGGAAATAGTCTTCGTTGAGCCAGGTGACACGATCGCCGGCGGTGATCGTGATCTCGGCGGGAACGAAGCTCGTGCCGCTCATGCGGACCGTGTGCGTGACCGCTTCGCGGTCGGCCGCAGACGGGCCGCCGCAGGCGCCGAGCGCGAGGCCCGACGCCAGGGCGGCTGCGACGACCGTCACAAGCGTCCTCGGTCGCGAAGGCGCCATGGTCAGCGTCCGAGTGCGCTCTGGATCTGGCGTGCGCGTTCGAGGTGCGCGACGAAGGCCGGGCGTACCTTTTCGAGCAGGTTCCTGAGCGCGGCGTTCTGCGCCGAGGGGATGAGCGTCCTGTCGAGCACGTCGAGCACCGCCTGGTGGTAGGCCACCTCGCGATCGATATACGCGCGATCGAAAGCCGCGCCCGACAGGCCGCGGAGCTGTTCGAGGTGTCTGTCGCCGTCGGCCTTCAGGCTACGGCTCGTGTCGTTCTCTTCGGGAGTGAGCTTCAGCCGGGCCGCCAGCTCGGCGGCCGCCTTGTTCACGCCGGCATGATCGGTGGCCATCATCTCGCCGAAGGCGCGAACGTCGGCGCTCGCGCCCTTTGAAGCGGCGAGTTTCCCGGCATCGATGTCGACCTGGTTCGCGGTGACGACGATCGCGGCAATCTGCGCGTCGGTCGGTGTCTGGGCCACGACGACGGCCGGCAGGGCGAGCGCGGCCGCGGTCAGAGCAGCTGTCCAGTGCATGTCAATCGCCTCCGGAGGCCGGGCGCGGCGCCCCATGCGCCGGCGCGTCAGCCTCCTGATCGATTGATGCGGCCCGCAGCCCCGGCGTTCCCGCCGGGGCTACGCGTCGTGCAGGCGGGCGAGGACGCGCGTCACGATGCGGTCGCAGCGCGTACCGGCGAAGCCGAACAGATCGCCGACCGCTCCGTCGAGATCGCGGGTGAGGGCTGCGCGCAGGCGCGCCCGCGCGCGGAACAGCCGCGTGCGGACCGTCGTTTCGGTCAGGCCCAGCAGCCGCGCCGTTTCCTCGCTGCTGAGCTCCTCGATGTCGCGCAGGACGAAGACCATGCGGAAGCGGGGCGGCAGCGCGTCGACGTGCCGCTCGAGCGCGCGCCGGACTTCGCGGCGCAGGACCGTGAGGTGTGCCGGCTCGAGACGGTCATCGGCAGGTCCGCCGTTGTCGACGGTGAGCGTGGCGGCAGGCGCTTCGTGACGCGCGCGTCGGTGCCTCAGCCGCATGAGCGATGCATTGATCACGATACGCGCGAGCCAGGTGCCGACGCGGCTCTCGCCGCGGAACTGGCCGGCGTGTCGGTATGCATGCAGGTACGCGTCCTGCAAGGCGTCTTCCGCCTCGGCGTCGTCGCGCAGGATGGCGCGGCTGATGCGGAAGAGTCGCTGGTTGTGTCGCCGCATGAGTCGCTCGAACGCGCGTGTGTCGCCCTTCGAAAGCGCGTCGAGCAGGATTTCGTCGGGCGGATCAGGGGTGGCGTCGACGACCGACAGCAGCGGAATCGTGGCAGCCATGATCGATTGTCTCCCATCGCTCTCCAAATGGATGCAGCTGCCACGTACGGTGTTCCCGATGTGGGATTTTCCGCGGAAGTTTGGACTTTTCGGGAATACCGACCCTTCGACAGGCTATGTTAGACTTTGGGCGCATTCGAACGAACCCCGTGCAGGCTGCGTCGACGCAGCCTCCTCCTGACGTGACCACTTCGCGGCGGTTCGCTTCGGTGCAGGGACCTCATCTCATGGATCTCGTTCCCCCACGTCTGGGGGCCGCCCTGTGCCTCATCGTGGCGGCCACCTTCGCTTCTGCCTGCGGAACCGCTTCCGGCGGGGAAGCCTCCGGCGCTGATCTCTATCGTTACTGCGAGAGCTGCCACCAGCCCGACGGGCGCGGCGACCAGCTGTATGGGGCGCCGTCGATCGCGGGACTTCCCGAGTGGTACGTCGCGAGTCAGCTCGAGCGGTTCTCGAACGGCCTGCGCGGCAGGCATCCCGACGATGTCGAAGGGTTGCGCATGCGGCCGATGTCCTTCCAGCTGACGACTGAGTCCCAGCGTCGCGCCGTGGCGCAGTACGTCGCGTCGCTGCCGCCGGTCGTCAATCCGCCGACGCTTACCGACGTCGATCTGTCGGCCGGCGAGCAGACCTACGTGATGTGCATCGCCTGCCACGGCGAGAAGGGCGAGGGCAACCAGGAAGTCGGCGCGCCGCCGATCGCCGGTCTCGACGACTGGTACGTGGCGCTTCAGATCCGCAAGTTCCGCTCGGGCATCCGCGGCAGCGCCCCGGGCGATGCCATCGGGCCGACGATGGCGGCGATGTCGATGGCGATTACGCCGGAGGCGGTCGACGACGTCGCGGCCTACGTGCACTCGCTGCCGCGCTGAGGCTGAGAGCAGACATTCATGGCGACGACTCCCGATCCGGAAGCAATCGGCCGCAGGCTGGCCGTCATCACGGCCGTGGCCGCCCTCGTGTTCGCGACGGCGGCGTACCTGCTGGTCTCCTGAGGGAATAGATCATGCCTTACTGGTATCTGCAGCAGGCGTCGACGTTCGCCGGGGACGTGGACAACCTCGTCCTGCTGATCACGGTCATCGTCGGCTTCTGGTTCCTGGCGGCCGAGTTCATCTTCTTCTGGCTGATCTGGCGCTTCCGCGCGCGCGACGGCCACAAGGCGGCCTACGTGGCGGGCGAGACGAAGCGCGAGAAGCGCTGGGTCTCGTACCCGCACTACGCCGTGCTCGCGTTCGACATCCTGATCCTGATCTTCGCGCTGCGCGTGTGGAACGACATCAAGATTTCGGCGCCGCCGGCCGAGGAGCGCATCCGTGTCATCGCGCAGCAGTGGGCGTGGACGTTCGTGCACGCCGGCCCGGACGGCGTGCTCGACACGGCCGACGACATCCGGACGGTCGACGACATGCACGTGGAGCTGGACAAGACGTACCACTTCGAGCTGCACTCGCGCGACGTGGTGCACAGCTTCTCGGTGCCGGTCTTCCGGCTGAAGCAGGATGCGGTGCCCGGGCGGGCGATCCTCGGCTGGTTCCGGCCGACCCGCACCGGTGAGTTCGACATTCAGTGTGCCGAGATCTGCGGCATCGGCCACGGGCTGATGCCCGCCCGCCTGATCGTGCGGACGCCCGAGGAGCACCGGGCGTGGATGGCCGAGGCATCGGGGATGGCCAGCGCGACGGCCGGGACCGGTCTGGTCGCACGGGTCGAGGGAGAAGGGCAATGAGCGCGCACGCGGCGAGCCACGCTGAACACGGACATCACGAACAGGGCTTCGTCCGGAAGTACCTGCTGTCGACCGACCACAAGGTGATCGGGCTGCAGTACCTCTTCACGGGCATGCTGATGGCCCTCATCGGGGGCTTCACGGTCTACGTGTTCCGGATGCAGCTGGCGTTTCCGGGTGAGGAGGTCCCGCTCTGGGGCCGCGTCACCGCGGCGCAGTACAACGCCCTGGTCACGACGCACGGCAGCGTGATGATCTTCTGGGTCGCCATGCCGGTGCTGATTGCGGCGTTCGGGAACTTCCTGATCCCGCTGATGCTCGGCTGCGACGACATGGTCTTCCCGCGCCTGAACCGGCTGTCGTACCAGCTGTTCCTGCTGAGCGCGCTGATTCTGATCGCGAGCTTCTTCGTGCCGGGCGGGCCGTTCGGCGGCGCCTGGACGGCCTACCCGCCGCTGTCGGCCGATCCGGCGTACAACGCGACCCCATGGGGCGCGACATTGTGGCTGATAGCCGTCGCGCTCGAGTTCGTCGCGTTCCTGCTCGGCGGCATCAACTTCATCACCACGGCGATGAACTCGCGCGCGCCGGGCATGAAGATGTTCGACGTGCCGATCGTCATCTGGATGATCGTGCTCGCGAGCCTCGTCTTCATGGCGTCGGTCGGGCCGCTGATCGCCGGCGCGATCATGCTGCTGTTCGACCAGCGGTTCGGGACCGGGTTCTTCAACCCGGCGACGGGCGGCGACCCGGTGCTCTGGCAGCACCTGTTCTGGTTCTTCGGCCACCCCGAGGTGTACGTCGTGCTGCTGCCGGCGCTCGGCATCGTGGCCGAGGTCATGACGACGTTCTCGCGGAAGAAGCTGTTCGCCTACCGGACGGTCATCTTCACGGCGATCGCCACGAGCATCATCAGCTTTTTCGTCTGGGCGCACCACCAGTTCGTGGCCGGCATCGACCCGCGCATGGCCGGGCTGTTCACGGTGACGACGCTCATCATTTCGGTGCCGATCGCCGAGATGATGTTCATCTACATCGCGACGCTGTACGGCGGATCGATCCGCTTCACGACGCCGATGCTCTGGGCGCTCGCCTTCATCGCCGAGTTCCTGATCGGCGGCGTCACCGGCATCTACCTGGGCGCGGCCGGGTCGGACGTCTACTTCCACGACACGTACTTCGTGCTCGCGCACTTCCACTACACGTTCTTCCCGATTGCGTTCATCGCGACGTTCGCCGGCCTGACCTACTGGTTCCCGAAGATGTTCGGCCGGATGATGGACGAGCGGCTCGGCAAGATCCACTTCTGGGGGACGATCATCGCGTTCAACGTGATCTTCATCCCGCTGTTCCTGACGGGAGCGGGCGGCGATCACCGGCGGATCTTCGACTATTCGCTGTTCCCCGAACTGGCCGGGCTGCAGGGGCTGCGCGTGCTGGCGACGATCGGCCTGCTCGTGCTGATCGCCTTCCAGCCGATCTTCATCTACAACTTCATCAACAGCATGTTCCGCGGGAAGGTCGCGGGCGCGAACCCGTGGCGCGCGAACACCCTCGAGTGGGCCGCCCCGTCGCCGCCGCCGCACGGCAACTTCCCCGAGATGCCGGTCGTCTACCGCGGGCCGTACGAGTACAGCGTCGAGGGGCGCGACGAGGACTACTGGCCGCAGCACGTGCCGCCGGATGACCCGAAGCGCCCGGCCGAACAGGTGGCCTGAAGGCCCGAAGGAGCAGGTGTGTCGACGAAGCCACTGGCTACAACTCGCAGCGTGATGGGGCTCCCCACCGGACGGCTCGCCGTCTGGTGGGTGGTGGCCTCGGAAATCGTCATCTTCGGCGGGATCCTCGGGTCGTACGTGATGTTCCGGCTCTCGCACGACTCGTGGGCCGAGCAGGCAGCGGTAACCAACACGCTCGCCGGCGCGTTCAACACGTTCGTGCTGCTCACGTCGAGCCTGACGGCCGTGCTGGCGCACCAGGCCGCCGAGCGCGGCGACGGCCCGCGGGCCGCGCGGCTGCTCCACTTCACGGTGCTCGGGGGACTGACGTTCCTCATCGTGAAGGCGTTCGAGTGGACCTACGAGATCTCGCACGGCTACACGATCGGGTCGAACCTGTTCTGGTCGTTCTATTACGTCGCCGCCGGCCTGCACGGGCTGCACGTCATCGTCGGCATGATCATCATGCTGTTCGTGGCGCGCACGGCGAAGCGCAACGAGGAGCTGCACCGGGTGGAGAACATCGGCATTTACTGGCACTTCGTCGACCTGGTGTGGATCTTCCTCTTCCCGCTGCTCTACATCGCGAAGTAAGGCGCCATGGCTGAACACGCAACCGCACACGCGCACGGCGAGACGCACCACACGAACTACGTGAAAATCTGGGCGATCCTGCTCGTGCTCCTCGTCGTCAGTGTCGTCGGACCCGAATTCGGGATTCGCACGGTGACGCTCATCACGGCCTTCGGCGTGGCCATCGTCAAGGCCTGGATGGTGGCGCACTACTTCATGCACCTGAACATCGAGAAGAAGTGGGTCGTCTACATCATGGTGATCATGCTCGCCTTCATGCTGGCGATGGTCGGCGGCATTTCGCCTGATGTCCTGAAGCACGACGGCCACAACTGGGAGAAGCTGTGGGAAGAGCCGGCACCGGGGGCGGGAGGGGGAGCCCACTGATGCCCATGGCCCTGGTCGGTGAACCTCCGAAGCGGCGTGCGGCGGTCCCGAGCGGCGTGCTCGGCATGCTGCTGTTCGTCGCGGCCGAGGTGATGTTCTTCGCCGGCCTGATCAGCGCCTTCACCATCACGCGCGCCGGCGCGCCGCCGCTGGCCTGGAGCCTGCCGGGCGGCGTCGTGCTGCCGGCGGTCGAGACCGCCTTCAACTCGATCGTCCTCATGATGAGCGGCGTGGTGCTCGTGGTCGCGCACTGGCGGCTCCGACGCGGCGAAGACGCGAAGGCGGCGCGGGCGCTTCTGGCCGCCACGATCCTGGGGGCGGCCTTCGTCCTGCTGCAGGGGCGCGAGTGGTGGGGGCTGCTCAGCCGGGGCGTGACGATGCAGACGAGCACGCTCGGCGCGTTCTTCTACCTCATCGTCGGGACGCACGCCCTGCACGCCGCGTGCGCCATCGTCGGGCTCGGCGTGGCCTGGTGGAGGCTCCGCCGCGGCGCGCTCCCGGCCGGCTTCTTCTACACGGCCGAGACGTTCTGGTATTTCGTCGTCGCCATCTGGCCGGTGATCTACTTCCGGGTGTACTTCTGAGGTGTTCCCGGGTCCGAGGTAAGTGATGGTCTTCCGAACACTCGTGGTTGCACTCGCTCTGCTCTTCGCCGCTCCAGCCTCAGCGCTGGCGTGCCCGGTCTGCGGCCTGGCCGGCCCCGGCAACAATGGCTGGGCCTATCTGGCCATGACGCTCATGCTTTCGGCCCTGCCGGTCGGGATTCTCGGCGGCGTGCTCTTCTGGGTCTACCGGCGAACGAAGGAAGCCGAGGAGGCTGCCGAAGCCGAACAGTCGCGGCGCGCGTCGGCGGCACCGACGCGGCGGCAGGCGGGCGTCGAGGCCGTCCGCTAGAACGCCTCTCGAGATTTTCAGGCACGGGCGCGGCCTATCGCCGCGCCGGACAGACGCGCCAGGTGAGACGTGCGGCTTTCGGGCCGCCGCTCATGCTGGCGCGTTCGCCTTTCCGGGGCCCGCCGGTACGCCCCCTTGCCCCGACGCGGCGGGTTCGCTAGTGTGTCGGACACAATCAGTCAGCCAGGCGGGTTATTCCATGAGCGCACAGACTTACGACGCCATCGTGGTCGGCTCCGGCATCAGCGGCGGCTGGGCGGCCAAGGAACTGACCGAACGCGGGCTCCGGGTGCTGCTGCTCGAGCGCGGGCGGAACGTCGAGCACATCAAGGACTACCCGAACGCACTGAAGGGACCGTGGGAGATTCCGCACCGCGGACGGGTGCCCATCGCACTGCGCGAGAAGCATCCGGTGCTCCGGCGCGACTACGTCCTCAACGAGGTCAACTACGACTGGTGGGCTCACGAGGACCAGCATCCGTACATCGAGATCAAGCCCTTCGACTGGTTCCGCGGCTATCACGTCGGCGGACGGTCGCTCACCTGGGGCCGGCAGAGCTACCGGTGGAGCGATATCGACTTCGAGGCCAACGCGCGTGAGGGCATCGCGGTCGACTGGCCGATCCGCTACAAGGACATCGCGCCCTGGTATGACCACGTCGAGCGCTTCGCGGGTATCAGCGGCTCGCTCGAGCGCCTCGAGCAGCTGCCCGATGGCGAGTTCCTGCCGCCGATGCCGCTGAACGTGGCCGAGCAGCACGTGGCCGACGGGATCCGCAAGGCGTTCAACGATCAACGACGGATGATTCCCGGACGCGTGGCGAACCTCAGCCGCCCGCACAACGGACGCTCGGGGTGTCAGTACCGGAACAAGTGCTCGGCCGGGTGTCCGTGGGGGGCCTACTTCAGCACGCAGTCCGCGACACTGCCGGCAGCCATGGCTACCGGCCGGCTGACGCTGCGACCGCACTCCATCGTGACGCGCTTGCTGTACGACCGCGATCGGAAACGGGCGACGGGTGTCGAGGTGCTCGACGCCGAGACGCGGCAGACGGTGGAGTTCGCGGCCCGGGTCGTGTTTCTGTGCGCTTCGGCGCTCAATTCGACGTGGATCCTGATGAATTCGGCGACCGACGTCTGGCCCGACGGACTCGGCAGCAGTTCAGGCGAGCTCGGACACAACGTGATGGACCATCACTTCCGTGTCGGCGCAACCGGGCGCATCGAGGGCTTCGACGATCGCATCGTCTTCGGCCGGCGCCCGACCGGCTTCTACATCCCCCGGTTCCGCAATGTGCACGGCGACAGGCGGGAGTACCTGCGGGGATTCGGCTATCAGGGCAGCGCGAGCCGGCTCGGCTGGGCGCGGGAAGTGGCCGAGCTCGGCGTCGGCGAGCCGCTCAAGGAGGAGCTCCGCGAGCCGGGACCGTGGACGATCGGCATGACCGGCTTCGGCGAGATCCTGCCGTACCACGAGAACCGGATCAGGCTCGACCGCACGGTGACCGACGCGTGGGGGCTGCCGGTGCTCGCGATGGACTGCGAGATCAGGGAGAACGAGCAGAAGATGCGGCAGGACATGATGAACGACGCCGCCGAGATGCTCGAGGCGGCCGGCTGCCGCGATGTGCAGACGACGAATACCGGGTACAATTTCGGCCGCGGCATCCACGAGATGGGAACGGCGCGCATGGGGCGCGATCCGAAGACGTCGGTGCTCAACGCCTTCAACCAGGTGTGGGATGCACCCAACGTCTTTGTCACCGACGGCGCGTGCATGACGTCGGCGTCGTGCGTCAACCCGTCGCTCACCTACATGGCGCTGACGGCGCGCGCCGCCGCCTATGCGGTGGAAGAGCTCAGGCGCGGGAACCTGTGAGGACGCTATGGATCTGACTCGACGCGACGCGCTCGTTCACCTGGCGACGCTGCTCGGAGCGACGGTCGTCGGCCCGCGGCTGGCCGCCGCGCCGATTGGATCGATGCAGGCGCACGGCTTCAGCGCGGAGGAGATTGCCCTGCTCGACGAGATCGGCGACACGATCATTCCGGACACCGACGTGCCGGGGGCCAGGGCGGTGGGAATTGGTGAGTTCCTGGCGATGATGATCGCCGACTGCTACGAGCCCGCCGAGCAGCAGCGCCTTCGCGCAGGCATCGCGGACATCGCGGCGCGCTATAAACAGCGCTACGGCGGCAGCTTCGTGGGTGGACCGTCGGCGGATCGTACGGCGCTGCTCAACGAGCTCGACCGCGAGCAGCGTGAGCACCACGCCGCGCTTCCACCGGACGGTGATCCCCACTACTTCAGGATCCTCAAGGAACTGACGATCCTCGGCTACTTCTCGTCGGAAATCGGCGCGACGCAGGCGCTCCGGTATCTGGAGGTGCCTGGCCGGTACGAGCCCGACGTGCCGTACACGCGCGGCGACCGCGCCTGGTTCAACTGACGGGCCGGGGCCGGCCGGACGCGGCAGCTGCCGGTCGTTCACGGCAGCAGCGGCAGGTCGGGCAGGTCGGCCGGGTAAGTGATGCGCTGGCCGTCGACCTTCGCGAAGTGTGTCAGCTCATGCGGCCGCGCGTGTCCGTCGCTGAGGATGTCGACCACTTCGATGCCGCGTGCGAGAAGCGCATCGCCCACGAGCGACCGGTGGCAGCGCCAGGGCAGGGCCTCGGCGCACATGATGGCGGTGGACTTCCCGCGGCTCACGTTCAGCAGCCCGTCGATCGCCTGCGCGAACTCGTCGGTCTGCATGTAGTCCGCATAGCCGCGGAACGAGGCGTTCCGCCAGCCGGTGTTCACCGAATCGCGCCGGGGGTGTCGCAGGCCGCCAAGTTCCCTCATGTGGCGGTACGCGATACCAGCCGCGTGCAGGCTCCGCTCGAGGGTATCGCGTTCGAACTGCGGGTTGCGGCGCGATCGAGGAATCGTGCGGATGTCGACAACCTGCTCGACGCCATGGCGACGGAGCAGGTCGATGAACGTGCCGGCGTCGTGCGTGGAGTGGCCGATCGTGTAGATCCTGCGTCGACGGGCCATGGACTATTGTCCGCGATTTCGCCGGATGCCAGGGTGGTCAGGCGGCACAGGATATATGCTTCGCGTATCGTTCCGCCGGCGGCGTACGACTGCATGACCGGGGATTCCGGCGGAAAGACCGGCACATGGATCCGCCGCGCCGCTGTCGACGTCCGCGGACCGGAGGGGAGTCAATAACGTGCGACTGACGATTCTCGCGGCAGTCCTGTACCTGATGACGGCAGGGCAGGCGCGGGCGCAATCAATTCCCGAAGTGAAGCTGCCCGCCTCGCCCCGCGGGCAGGCGGCCATCCAGGTCGGAGGGACCTGGACCGACACAGGCGACGGCGGCCGCCGCTACACCGACGGCCGATGGATCGTCGTCGACTACGGGCGTCCGCTGCTGCGCGGCCGCGCGAACATCTTCGGCAGCGGTGCCGACTACGGACGGGCCGTGAGCGACGGGGCGCCCGTCTGGCGCGCCGGAGCGAACGACACGACGACGATTACGACGCAGGTGCCGCTCGTGGTCGGCGGCACGCGCATCGAGCCGGGCGTGTACAACGTGTTCGTCGACCTGAAGGCCGGACAGTGGACGCTCGTGCTCAACACGCAGCCGCGGCAGGCGTCCTACGATCCGTCGGATCGCGTCAACCTGTTCGGCGCCATCAACTACGACGCGTCGTTCGACGTGGCGCGCGCGCCGATGATGGTCGACGAGGGCGGCGTGCTCAATCGGCCGCTCGAGCAGTTCACCATCGGCTTCCTCGCGCCGGAGGGCGGCCGGGTCATGCTGCTCATGGCGTGGGACCGGACGGTTGCAACCGTGCCGCTCGAGCTGGCCGACTGAGAGGCATCGGAGCCGACGCCGCCGGCGCGGCCGGACGATCAGGCCGCGCCGAACCCTTCGAGGACGATCTTGCCGAGCGCCCGGCCGCTCTCGATGAGCGCGTGCGCCCGCCGGAGGTTGGCCGCGTTGATCGGGCCGTAGTGCTCGGCCAGTGTCGTCCGGAGGACGCCCTCGTCGACGAGGCGGGAGACCTCGTCGAGCAGCGTTCCCTGCGCGTCGATGTCGGCCGTCCCGAACATCGGCCGCGTGAACATGAACTCCCAGTGAGTCGAGACGCTCTTGCGCTTGAAGGGCGCGACGTCGACCACGCCGGGATCGTCGATGAGCGCCCAGCGTCCCTGCGGCGCGATCAGCGCCGCGATGGCTTCCATGTGACGGTCGGTGGCGGTCGTCGAGAATACGAAGGCGGGGGCGCCGAGTCCGAGCGCTGCAACCTCGGCGTCGAGCGGGCGGGAATGGTTCACCACGTGGTGCGCGCCGAGCTCGCGGACCCAGGCCTCGGTCCGGGGCCTCGAGGCGCTCGCGATGACGGTGAGATCGGTAAGCCGGCGCGCGAGCTGGACGGCAATCGAGCCGACGCCGCCCGCGCCGCCGATGATCAGGATCGCCTGGGCGGCGCCAGGAACGGGCCGGCGCACGTCGAGCCGATCGAAGAGCGTTTCCCACGCGGTGATCGCGGTGAGCGGCAGCGCGGCCGCCTGGGCGAAGTCGAGCGACGCAGGTTTCCGGCCGACGATGCGTTCGTCGACCGCGTGATATTCGGCGTTGGTGCCCTGGCGCTCGAGCGCCCCGGCGTAGAACACTTCATCGCCCGGCTTGAAGCGCGTCACCTCGGCGCCTGTCTGGACGACCACGCCCGCTGCATCCCAGCCCAGCACCTTCCAGCCGTCCGGAGTATCGGCACCGGCGCGGCGACGCACCTTCGTGTCGACCGGGTTGACCGACACGGCACGGATCTCGACGATCAGGTCCCGTGGACCCGGCTCTGGCTTCGGCAGCTCGATGTCGACGAGTGAGTCGGGGGCGTCGATGGCTCCCGGGGTGCGATATCCGACAGCGCGCATGGGCTGACCTCCTTCTCCAGTGCGATCCGGTGTCAGGCAAGGAACAGACTGTACGCCGGATTGCCGATCTCGTGGGCGTACGGGTAGCCGAGCCGATCGAGGAACGCCGCGAACGCTTCGTCGTCGCCGGGCGGCACCTCGAAGCCGGCAAGCACGCGACCCGGATCGGCGCCGTGATTGCGGTAGTGGAACAGGCTGATGTTCCAGCGGTCGCCGAGCGCATCGAGGAATTTCATCAGCGCGCCCGGACGCTCGGG
>QGVF01000109.1 GCA_003242705.1 Acidobacteriota bacterium | reverse complement strand
CAACGAGCCGGCGTCCGAAATCGTGGCCCGCATCACCGACGCCGTTGCCCGGCATCGCGCCGGTTTCCCGCCGAGCGACGATTCCACGATCGTCGTCCTCCGCGTGACCGCGTAGGTCGACCGTGGCGGCGCGCGACTGACCCCGCCCGCGTTCGGACGTCCTCGACCGCTGTCCGTCAGGTGGGTCAGCGGACAGTCGGGCCGACCTCTGGTCGGGACGTCCTGATTCCGTGAAAGGGAGAAATGCCCGGCCGCAGCCGGTTTCGGCCCGGCACGGCTCTTGAACAGGAGGAGGACGAGCCGTCGCCCGTCACCGGCGTGCGTTAACTCGACAGGCAGGCGCTGGCATCGCCGCACGCCGGCGCTCCACGATGGGGACGGCTCGTCCAGCCTCATTCATACCTTCATACCACTGCGACGGAGGGCCGCCCCGGGAAGGGTCGCGGCCCCTTCCGCCGTTCCTGTTCACCGGCGGCTCATCCCTGCGCCGCCTGCCGGCTCGGTTCGGCATCGGCGGCCGGCAGCTCGATCGGCGAGATGAGCGTGGCCAGCTGCGCGGCGACGATGCGGGCGCCCGCGAGACTGTCGGGGAGCGGGCGGCGCGCCGGCAGCTCGGCCGCGAGCACGCCATGGCATCCCGAGGTGGTGACGAGCGGCACGGCGATGGCGCTCGTGGCGTTCTCGCCGCTGCCGGGCACCGACTGCGGCTGTACCGACCGGAACGCCAGCGACGTGGGGTTGTCGGCGTCGACGTCGAGCGTGCCGAGCCGGGCCAGCACGCGATCGCGGTAACCATGCGCCAGCGCGGGCGTGAGCCGCGTGCCGGTCGTGTCGACGACCCAGACGATCAGGCCCGTCGCGCCCAGGGTGCGCCCGGCCCGCTCGAGCAGGGCCGGCATGTCGCGCGAGTCGACCACACGCGCCAGGTCGACGCAGAGCTCGGCGACTTCCGCCACATCGATGGCCGGGGCCGGCGGAGCCGCCGGTGCGGCCGTGGCCGGCGTCGAACCGGCGCCCGATCCGGGCGCGGCTGCCGCGCGTGACGCCGGAGGCGTTGCGACCGGCGGCGTGATCGTGACCGGCACGCCGGGCTTCTTCACCGGGGGCGGCAGCTGTCGCAGCATCAGCGCGACTTCTTCGTTCTTCGAGAGGGCAGGGCCCCGCGTCCGCGTCGAGCCGGCGAACCAGGCGGCCAGCAGTACGAGCACGAGCGCGGCGGGCATCATCGCCTGCTGCATCAGGCGCAGCTGATCCGATGCCGCGGTCAGCGCGGCGAGCTCCGCATCGCGCGCCGCGGCCAGCGACTCGGCGATGCGCTGCGCCGGCAGTACGCTTTCGTCGAACACGATGTCGGAGGCGAAGAACGTCTGCTGCGAGCCGACCGCCGAGCGCGCCCTGCCGTCGAGCTGCACCAGGTCGGACAGCGCCGTGCCGGCGTCGGCCAGGTGCGCCTGCGCCGAGGCCTCACGCGTCATCGACCGGAGCCGTGCAAGGCCGTTCTCCACGTCGCCGATGAGTTCGCCGGCACGCCGCATCCAGAAGTCCGGGCCCTGTCCGACCGCGACGTAGGCTGCCTGCACGCGCCGCAGCTCCGCCAGTGTGGCGACGACCGTGCTGGTCTCGCGCTCGATGGCCGAAAGCGCGGCCCGGTTCGACTGTTCGTCCTGGTGGAAACGGAAGGATTGGTAGACGGCCGCGCCGGCCAGTGCGCAGCTGACGATGAGCAGCACTGCGGGTCCGTGCTTCTTCACGCGCCCTGTCCCCTCATTTGGGACACAACTATAGCAGTGAAGTTGGCGCGTGCGATCGTCGACTGCGCGCGGCAGCGCGCCATCAGCGGGCGTGAAGGACGGCGTAGGCGGGCAGGCCCGGCGCGCGCAGGCGCTGCAGCAGCTCGCGCGCCGGCGACGCGGTCGGATCTTCGGCCTGGACCTTGATCTTCACGTAGCCGTCGAGCGCCTCGACCACGGCCGGATCGGCAAGCGTCGTGCGGTCCATCACGAGGCAGTTCTTGCACCACGTCGCCCAGAAGTCGACGAGGACCGGCTTGCCCTCGCGTCGCGCGGCCTCGAGGCCCGTCGTGAGGTCCGGGTACCAGCCCGCTTCGATCTGCTGCTGCACGCTTGCCGACACGCTGTCGGGATCGACGCGCAGGTTGTCGAAGCCCTGATAGGCCGTGTAGCCGTACCAGGCAGCCATACCGAAGATGAACACGCCGATGGCCTGCTTGACGCGCACCATCCATGCGCCGGGTCTGGGCAGCGCGCTGATCCCCGCCCCGGCCAGCGGCCAGGGCAGCGCCATGCCGAGGCCGAGGACGAACGGCAGGGCGAGCGCCGCCGGTGCGCCGGCGGCGTACCGGTCGGCGGCGAACACCACGACCTGAATCACCACCGGTGCGACGCAGGCGCCGGCGAGCAGGGCGGCCACGGCTCCCATGCCGAAGGCGAGCATCGACGTCCCGCGGCTCTGCTGGTCGAAGCGGATCCGGCTCGACCAGCGCGAGAAGTCGATCGTGATCACGTCGAACATGGCGAGCGCCAGGACGACGAAGAGCACCGCGATGCCCAGGTTGAACCAGGGCGATGCGTTGATTGTGCCGAACGTGCCGGCCGTCAGCACCACCACCAGGCCGAGCAGGCCGTAGGTGAGGGCCATCGCGCCGCCGTAGACCGAGCCGAGCCAGAAGCCGCGGCCGCGCCCGCCGCTCTGCGCGCCTGCGCCGATGATGGCCAGGTTGATCGGAATCATCGGCAGCACGCACGGCGTGAGGTTCAGCGCCAGGCCGCCGATGAACACAATCGCCAGGATGGCGAACAGGCCGCGCCCTTCGAGCAGTCCCTGCGGCCGGATGCCGGCTTCGGCGTTCCGGATGAACGTCAGGAACTCGTCGACGTTCATGTAGGCGCCCGTGCCGCGAATCTCGAACTGATCGAACAGGGCGAGCGTCGCCTCGACATCACCCGTGACCGCCACCGGCGTCGTCGCCGTGGTCGGCAGCGCGTCGACGATGGCCGGTCGGGCGCCGCTGCCGAAGGGCAGGTCTGCGGCGCGCGCGTCGAAGGCCGGGTCTGCGGGTCCCGGCGTGTCGGCGACCTCGAAGCGCCAGCTGACGTCGAGGTCGAGCGGCCGGAAGCACATCTTGTCGTCGCACGCCTGGTAGCGGAGCCGCGCCGGCACCTCCACCGGCCCGCGCGTCCGGTCGCCGACGTCGAACACTACGCCGATTCGGATCTCGTGCTCGTAGACGGCGAGCGGCAGGTCGTAGCCCGGCAGCTCGAGATCAATCGACGGCGGGAAGACGACTTCCGAAACGTCGAGGCCGTCCGGCGGGGCGAAGGTCAGTGACGTCGCGATCAGACCCGGCTCGCGCGGGGCGTTCGACTGGACGTGCAGGCCGTCCGGCAGCGGGACGATCAGCAGGCCACGCAGCTGTCCGCCGGGCGCCACGGCCGGGCGCTCAACGGTCGCCGTGTAACTGGTGAGCCGCGGTTCCTGCGCCCACGCGGTCGACACCACGCAGAGGGCGACGACGAGCGCGAACCGCTGCACGACGGTCATGGGTCAGGCCGTTCCGAGAAACTCCGCCGTGTAGGTCGCCATGCGGTCGAAGACCGACGAGAGCTCGTCGGGCGCGGCCAGGAACACGAGGCGGAAGTAGCCCTGGTCGGCCGGCATGCCAAATCCGGAGCCGTAGACACACAGGATCCCCTGCGTCCGGAGCAGCCCGAGGATGTATTCCTCGTCGGTGCGTCCCGGGGGCAGATCGACCTTCGGCATGGCGTAGAACGCCGCGCGCGGCCGGATGCAGTGCATGCCGGGAATCGCGTTGATGCGTTCGGTCGTCAGTGCGGCGCGGGCATCGAGCGCGGCCACGAACTCGCGCTGGTGCGAGCGGTCGCCGTTGAGCGCCGGAGCCACGGCGTACTGCATCGGCCCCGCGCTGCAGAGCCGGCCGTCGGCCATCTTTCTCACGCCGGCCAGGACTTCATCGAGCCGCGGCGAGCGGCTGACGACGAGCCAGCCGGTGCGCCAGCCGGGCGCGAGGTACGCCTTCGAGAGCGACGAGAAGGAAATGATGGCGGCGTCGGGCGCGAGCGAGCCGAGCAGCGGCGCCGGCGCGTCGAACGCCACGTCGCCGTAGACCTCATCGGCCAGGATCGTCAGGCCCGCGCGTTCGGTCAGGTCGATCAGTTCGCGGCGGACCGGCTCCGGGTAGACCGCGCCGGTCGGGTTGTTCGGATCGATAACGACCAGGGCGCGCGTCCGGCTCGTGATTTTCGAGCGGATGTCGTCGAGGTCGGGCTGCCAGCCGCGGGTCGGGTCGGTGCGGTAATAGACCGCGCGCGCGCCGATCTTGCCGAGCACCGCCGTATACAGCGGATACGTCGGCGTCGGCACCAGCACTTCATCGTCGGGATCGGCGAGAACGCTGAGCGCCAGCTCGATACCTTCGGACGTACCCGACGTGATGACGACGCGATCGGGTGTGACAGGCATCCCGCGCCGGGTGTACTCCTCGGCGACAGCCGTGCGGGCCGGCTCAATGCCGGCCGACGGCACGTAGCCGTTGTGGCCGTCGCGCATGGCGCGCTCGACCGCTTCGATCAGGTGCGGCGGCGTGCGGAAGCCGAACTGCACCGGATCGCCGATGTTGAGGTACTGGACGCGGCGTCCCGCGGCTTCGACTTTACGGGCCTCGGCCACGATGTTGCGGATGGCGTAGCTGAAGGCGTCGACGCGTCGGGAGACGTGGACCGAAGTGCCCGTTGGCATAGCTTTCTATCGTAGCGTAGGACACGCCGGCCGGGCCGGCCAGTTGCCGGCGGTGGAGGGGCGCCGGGACGCGGCCGATAAGGTGCCGCAGAGGTGCCCCGATGTTGTGGCGGAGTCGTTCGGTAGTTCTGCTGCTGGCTGTGGCCGGCGTGATGGCGGCCGTCCGCCCGGCGGCCGGGCAGGCGCTCGGCATCGGGCCGCGGCTGAGCTTCGTGCGCGACGTGCCCGGACAGCCTGCGGCCACGCGGTTCGTCGGCGGCATCCTCCGCATGCAGTCGTCGCGGCGGGTGGTGCTCGAGGCTGCGCTCGATTACCGGGTGGACGAGTCGGCCGACGGTCTCGAGCGCGTGCGCGAGCGACCGCTGCAGGGGTCGCTGCTGCTCTTCCCGGTGCGCGCGGCGCTGGCGCCGTACGTGCTCGCTGGCTACGGGTTGTACACTCGATCGGTTGAACGCCTCGACGCAGGCGGGACGATCGTCGACTCGGTCGCCGAGCGCCGGACGGGAGCACATTTCGGCCTTGGCGCCGAGCTCTTCCTCGGCCGGCACGCGGCCATCGTCGTTGATTACCGGTACCGGTTCGTCCGGTTCGGCGAGGCGGGGGCCGGGGAAACGCCGGTGAACCTGCCCGGGCTCGGCCGCCGGCTCGCGCATCGCGGCGCGATGTGGACGAGCGGTGTCGCGTTCTATTTCTGAGACAGCACGGACGTCCAACGCGCGCCGGAAAATTCGTCGCTGCACGCTCCCGCACGTATTGACGCACCGGCTCTTTAAGCGTAGTGTTAAAACATATGTCACCAGCAACTGGACCGCGTGAGCTCAAGAAGGGCAGCGCAGAACTTCTGATTCTGTCTCTCGTCGAAGATCAGGCCCGGCACGGGTACGACATCGCACGCATGATCGAGATCCGCTCCAAGGGAGCGCTCGCGTTTCATGCCGCCTCGATGTATCCGCTGCTGTACCGCCTGGAGCGCCGGGGACTGATCAAGGGACGCTGGGTCGAGAAGCCCGGCGAGCGCCGCCGTCGTCTCTATCGCATCACGGCCAAGGGCCGCGAAGTGCTGGCTGCCCAGCGGGCCGGCTGGCGGGAGTTCGTCGAGGCCGTCAACCGCATCACCGCAGGCGGCCATGCCTGATTGGCGCGCGCTCGTCCGCGCGCGCCTCGCGCGGCTCGAGCTCGACCCGATCGATGAACTGAACATCGCGGAGGAAATCGGCCAGCACTTCGAGGATCGCTTCGCGTACCTGCAGTCGCAGGGCTGGTCGGAATCCGAGGCGACCGAGCTCGTGATGCGTGAGCTCGACGAACAGACGTTTGCCGAGCACTTCTCCGATCTCGGACGCGACTGAGTCGCGTACCGGCAGGGCGTATGGACACACCGCGCGATCCCGCCTACCTCCGCCGACGCAGGCGCCGCCGCTGGCTGGCGGGCGTCGGCGTGGCCGCGGCGGTCCTCTCGCTCAGTGTCGCCGTCTCGAGGCTCGAGCCCGCCCTGCCGGGCGTTTCCGAGAGCTCGCTCTGGATCCGGACCGTGCAGCGCGGTCCGCTCGTGCGCGAGGTCCGGGGCACCGGCACGCTCGTCCCCGAAGAAATCCGCTGGATCACCGCCTCCTCAGCGGGCCGCGTCGAGCGCATCCTGCTGCAGCCCGGCGCCCGCGTCGAGCCGGGCACGGTGATCCTTGAACTGAGTAATCCTGACCTCCAGCAGAGTGTCCGAAGCGCCGAGACGGACTGGCAGACGGCTGTCGCGCAGCTTGCCAACCAGCGGGCGACGCTGCGCAACACGCGGTTTGCGCAGCGATCGGCGCTCGTCGACGCGGAATCGGCCTATGAGCTCGCCCTGGCCGACCTCGATCTGCATCGCAGCCTGGCCGAAAGCGGGCTGGTTGCCGGTTTCACGCTCAAGCAGAAGCAGGCGCTCGTCGACCAGGCGCGCAATCGCCTCGAGCTCGCGCGCCAGCAGCTCGAGAGCATCGTCGAAAGCGAGCCGCTCCAGCTCGCGCCGGCCGAAGCGGCCGTCACGCAGCGCCGGGCGGAGTACGAACGGCTGCTGCGGCAGCTCGACGACCTTCACGTCAAGTCGACCATGAGCGGATTGCTGCAGGCGGTAAGCGTCGAGGTCGGGCAGCAGGTGGCGGCCGGTGCGAATCTCGTGCGCGTGTCGGATCCCGGGCGTCTCAAGGCCGAGGTCCGGGTGGCCGAAACGCAGGCTCGCGATCTTGCGGTGGGTCAGCCCGCCAGAGTCGACACGCGCACGGGCGTCGTGTCGGGCTACGTCTCGCGCATCGATCCCGCCGCGCAGGGAGGCACGGTGGGCGTCGACATCACGCTCGAGGGAGCGTTGCCGCCCGGTGCGCGTCCGGACCTGAACGTTGATGCCACGATCGAGCTCGAGCGGCTGGCCGACGTGCTGTTCGTCGAAAGCCCGGCGTTCGGCCAGGAGCACGGCACGATCAGTCTGTTCCGGGTCACCGGATCGCGCGAGCTCGAGCGCACGACCGTCCGCATCGGACGACGGTCGGTGCAGTACGTGGAGATTGTCGAAGGCCTCGCCGAAGGCGACCGCGTCGTGTTGTCCGACATGTCCCAGTACGCGGCGTTCGACCGCCTCCGGCTTCAGTAGGGGTTGCCGCCGGCCCGGAAAGGTGCCGGCCGGTGTGCGCCCCTTTTCGCAGGGAGACCGCCATGGTGTCCGACGACCAGCCCCCCGTCATCGAGCTCGAGGACCTCTGCAAAATCTTCTATACGGACGAAGTCGAGACGCACGCGCTCTCCGAAATCACGCTCTCGATTCAGCGCGGCGAGTACGTCTCGGTGTCGGGTCCGTCGGGCTGCGGCAAGTCGACGCTGCTGTCGATCCTCGGTCTGCTCGACACACCGACGTCGGGCCGCTATCGGCTCAACGGACGGCAGGTCGAGGATCTGTCGATGGCCGAGCGCGCGCGCGTGCGCAACCGCGAGATCGGCTTCATCTTCCAGAGTTTCAACCTGATCGGCGACCTGACGGTGTACGAGAACGTCGAGCTGCCGCTCACCTACCGCGGCATGCCGGCGAGCGAGCGCAAGGATCGCGTGCTGGCGGCACTCGAGCGCGTCGAGATGCTGCACCGCGCCCGGCACCTGCCGGCTCAGCTCTCCGGCGGCCAGCAGCAGCGCGTGGCCGTGGCGCGCGCCGTGGCCGGCTCGCCGTCGATCCTGCTCGCCGACGAACCGACCGGCAACCTCGACTCGAAGAACGGCTTCGCGGTCATGGAGCTGCTGGGCGAGCTGCATCGCGAGGGCGCGACGATCTGCATGGTGACGCACGATCCACGCTACGCCCAGTACGCCGAACGGACCATCGCGCTGTTCGACGGCCGTCTGATTGACGAGGACGAACGGCCCGTGGCCATGGGACTCGTGCCGCAGCCCGGCGACGGGCCGCGACACGGCCTGCACTGAGCGCCCGAGATCGGCCGGTCGCAACAGGGGGGATTGATGTCACAATCGGCGGCGATGGCACCAGCCGGCTCGCTCGTGCTCCGCGTCACGCTCGCCGCCATCCTCGCCGTTCACGCCCTGCACCAGCTGTTCGGCTTCTTCGGCGGACCGGCTCTGGGCCCCGGCGGTCTGACCGCCAGCACCACATACTACGCGGCGCTCGGCGTCGGCGGGGCGTTCTACTTCGTGCTGGCGACCGGCATCCTGCAGCTGGCTGCCGCCGTGCTGATTGCCGCCGGCTGGTTTGCGCGGCCGGCTGCCGGCGTCCAGATCGTCGTTGAAGTCCTGCGCATCGCGTTCGACTCCGCCCGGTGGGGCTTCTTCCTGAACTGGGCACTCGATCCGACGCGCGGCCACGGCATCGAGTTCGGTACGGTGGTCCTGGCCATCCTTACCTGGCTCGTGCTCGCCGGTGCCGGCGACTGGTCGATCGACGGCGCGAAAGCGCGCAGCCGCGCGTCACTGGCGCTCGGTCGCGCCCGGTTGCGCGAGAGAATCTGACGGAGCGCCGCCTTTCCGATGGATCCCGCTTCCAGAGTCGTCGTCATCACGGGCGGTCGCCGCATGGGCGAAGCCGTCGGCGTCCGCCTTGCGGCACGGGGTGCGCACGTCGTCTTCACGCATCGGGGATCGCCTGAGGCGGCTGAAGCGGCGGCGGCAGCGGTGGCTGCCGCCGGCAGTCGGGCGGACGTTCTGCCGCTCGATGTGACCGATGGGGCGTCGGTGGAGCGTCTCGTCGCCGATGTCGACGCGCGCTTCGGCCGCCTCGACGTCCTGATCAACATGGCGTCGATCTACGAGTCGGTCCCGTTCGACTCGCTCACCGAAGAGCAGTGGCACCGGCAGCTGCAGGTCGACCTGCACGGCACCTTCCGCATGTGCCTGGCGGCCGTCGGCCTGATGCGTCGCAGCGGCGGTGGCCGCATCATCAACTTCACCGACTGGGTGGCCGCGAGCAGCCGTCCCCGCTACTACGGCTACACGGCCTACTACGTGGCGAAGGCGGGGGTGAAGGCGCTCACCGAGGCGCTTGCCCTCGAGCTGGCCCCGGACGGCATTCTCGTCAACGCGATCGCGCCCGGTCCCATCCTGCCGCCGGCCGGGACCGACGACGAGGAGGCGGACGCGGTGGCGAAGGCGACGCCGATCGGCCGCTGGGGCGGCCCCGGGGAGATCGCCAAGGTGGTCGAGGCGCTCGTCGAGAGCGACTTCATCTCGGGCGAGACCATCCGCGTCGACGGCGGCCGCCACGTGCGCTGACTCCAGCGTCAACTGCTCCGATCGAGATCGTCGGCCAGCGTGAGGATGCGCTCGAACGTCTCGCGCGCCCGTGCGAGCGGCAGATTCGAGACGTAAAGGTGCCGCACGCCCGCACGGCGCAGCGCGTGAATCGTGCGCGCGCAGATCAGCTCCGCCGACGCGCCCTCGGCAAACTCCCGCTCGAGCGCCTCGATCGGTACCGGCAGGAACTTCCGCAGCGTCGCCAGCGTGCGCGGGTTCGCGCTCCGGTAATAAAAGACGCCAAAGATGCCCGGCAGCGAGAGGCCGCGGCGGTGGTACTCGTTCAGGAACCGCTCGACGGTCGGCAGATCGTGATGCGACACGATCTGGGTCAGGAAGTACTCGGCCGTGAAATGCGCGTCGGCCAGGTAGCCCACCTGGGCCGCCGCGCTGGCGTGCGGGTTCGCCCAGCCGCCGAGCGTCAGCTCCGGCACGTGCTTCCGGATGAGCTGGCGCAGCTGCCAGGCGTGTTCGACACACCGCGGCGGGCCCACGCTTCGATCGCCCCCCAGCACGACAAGGGAAGGAAAGCCCTCGTTCCAGGCGCGCTCCGCGTACGAAAGGCAGTAGTCGAGGGAGTGTTTCGTCGTGAGGAACGGCACGACCCGATCGCGCGGGACGTCGGTGCCGAGGTTGATGACGAGGTGCCGGAGGTTGTGTTCCTCGCGGATGCCAACCGCGCTGTCGGTCAGGAAGACGTAGATGTCGGAGCGGACGAATCCCCGGACCGCGTGGTAGGTGTCGATCCACGCGTCGCGACTGGCCGCAGGGTCCAGCTCCGCTCTCGGCGGGCGCAGCTCCACTGAAAGCACATCGGTGCGACGAAGCGCGTCGAGGAGTCCCTGGCCCATCCGACGAAGTATAGCGGTTCACTCCGTGATGACGCGCCGCCGGCTCTGCCCGTAACATGAGGCGCTATGGCCACGGCGCTCGCCACGCTGATGTCGAAGCCCGCGGTGCCGCTGGCGCCGCACCGCACGCCTGCGTACCGCCTCGAGCGACTCGAGCAGGCGCTCGGCCCCGGCAGTCCGCGTCTGTTCATCAAGCGCGACGACCTGCTGCCGTTCGCCCTCGGCGGCAACAAGGTCCGCAAGCTGCAGCTGCTGGCCGCCGATGCGCAGCGTGCCGGCGCGACGGCACTGATCACCTGTGGCGCCGTCCAGTCGAACCACGCGCGCGTAACGGCGGCCACGGGTGCGGTGCTGGGCCTGCGCGTGGTGCTCGTGCTCGACGGCGACGCGCCCGATCCGCCGGTGGGCAACTATCACCACGACCTGCTCTTCGGCGCCGACGTGCGCGTCGTGCCGACGCGGGAGGCGCGCGACGAAGCGATGGCGGCGGCGGCAGAGGAGATCCGTCGCGAGGGCGGCCGACCTTACGTGATCCCGGTCGGCGGATCGACGCCCCTCGGCGCGATGGGGGTCGCGCGCGCCGTCCCGGAACTGAGCGCCGACGGTATCCGCCCCGACGTCATCGTTCATGCGTCCTCGTCGGCGGGCACACAGGCCGGGCTCACGGCCGGCTGTGCCCTCTTCGGCCTGAAGACCCGTGTGCTCGGCATCAGTGCCGATCTGCCGGCGGCCGATCTGAAGCAGACGGTCGAGACCCTCATCGATCGCATGGCGGAGGCGCTCGGCACGACCGCTGCGAACCTCACCGGACCGCACGGCATCGACGTCGACGACACGCAGGTCGGCGGCGGCTACGGTGTCCCGACCGGGGCCGCGACCGAGGCCACGACGCTCCTGGCGCGTTCAGCGGGCATCCTGCTCGATCCGGTCTATACGTCGAAGGCCATGGCCGGCCTGATCGCCCGCATCAGGTCGGGCGAGTTCACGCCGGATCACACCGTGCTGTTCTGGCACACAGGAGGACTGGTTGGCTGAAACCGCAGCGTCGTCTGCTTCGATCACCTTCCTGGGCGCTGCCCGGACGGTCACCGGATCGAAGTACCTGCTCCAGACGAACGGTCACCGCGTGCTGGTCGACTGCGGCCTGTTCCAGGGACTGAAGGCCCTGCGCGAGCGCAACTGGCAGGCCTTGCCGGTCAATGCAGCATCGATCGACTCGGTCGTTCTGACCCACGCGCACCTCGATCACTGCGGCTACCTGCCGCGCCTCGTGGCGCAGGGATTCAAGGGGCGTGTCTTCTGCACGCCGGCGACGGCCGAGCTCGCGCGAATCGTCCTCGAAGATGCTGCGCGCATCCAGGAAGAAGATGCCGAGCGCGCCAACCGCAAGCAGTACACGAAGCACCGGCCGGCGCTGCCGCTCTTCACGTCCAAGGACACCGATCGTGCGCTGGCACTGCTGCAGCCGGTCGGCTATGAGCGTCCGGTGCCGGTCGCACCAGGTGTCGAGGCCGAGTTCGTCGATGCCGGTCACCTGCTCGGCTCGGCGTTCGTGCGCGTGCAGCTGCACCCGGAGGGGCGCCGCCTCCTGTTCGGCGGCGATCTCGGCCGCTACGACCGGCCGGTCATGCACGACCCGGCGCAGCCGGGCGAGGCCGACGTCCTGCTCGTCGAATCGACGTACGGCAACCGCCTCCACGAACCGGACGACGACGGCGAGCGGATGGCGCAGATCATCACGAGTACGGCCGATCGGCGGGGGAAGATCATCATCCCGGCCTTTGCGCTGGGACGGGTCGAGGAAGTCGTCTACTGGATCAGCCGGCTCGAAGAGCAGGGGCGGATTCCCATCCTGCCGGTCCATATCGACA
>QGVF01000108.1 GCA_003242705.1 Acidobacteriota bacterium | reverse complement strand
GGGCGACATGGTGTCGCGCATGTTCTTCCAGGGGCGCATGGGGGCCCATCGTCAGCGCGATTCGAAGCCGATGGTGATCCAGCACCGCCAGATCTACCAGGCGATCCGGCGCCGCGATCCGGCGGCTGCCTCGCGGCTGATGGTCGAGCACCTGCGCGAGGCCGAGCGGCTGCTGCAGGCCGACCTCGACAAGGCGCCGGGCGTGCGGCCCCCGTCCACCGATCCGCGCCTGCCCACGCCGCCGCGCTGAGACGTCCCCGCCTCCGGGATCGCCGCCTGTTCCGATGCTTCGGTCCGTCGTCCGCGTCGATTCCCCAGGCATCAGCCGCCATTGACACGGCCGAATCGCTGCGCTACTGTCGCCCGCACACCAGCAGTGGTCTGATGTCTTGAGGTCCTGTCCGTTCCTGTGGACAGACGTCTGGAACCAACCTGGCTCCCCGGCCTGGCGGTTCACCGTGCCGTCTCGGAGGTGAGACATGGATCGACGTGTACGACGGGGCAGGTGGTTCGTCCTGCTGCTCCTGGTGCTGCTGCCCGCGACAGCCGCGGCCCAGATCACGACCGGCGTCGTGACGGGCGTGGTCCAGGATGAGCAGGGTGGCGTCATTCCCGGCGCGACCGTGCTGCTGATCAGTGAGTCGCGCAACACCCGATCGGTGCCCGTCACGACGGGCGCCGACGGCGGCTACTCGTTCCCGAACGTCGCCCCCGATACCTACACCATCGAGGTGACCATGTCGGGGTTCCGGACGATCCGGCGGTCGGGCGTGCAGGTCAGTCCGGGCGACCGCGTCGGCGTGCCGCCCATCGTGCTGACCGTGGGCGCTGCCGAGGTGGTCGAAGTGACGGCCGACGCGCCCGTGATTCAGTCGCAGTCGGGTGAGCGCTCCTTCACGGTTGCCACCGACGCCGTCGTGAACCTGCCGATCCCGACGCGCAGCTTCGCCTCGCTGGCGGCACTCGCGCCCGGCGTCGACGGCACGAGCCGCGTCGGCGGCGGCGGCCAGACGAACTTCATGATGGACGGCGTCGGCACGATGGACACCGGCAGCAACCGCCTGCTGATGGCTGTCAACACGGAGTCGATCGCCGAGGTGAAGATTCTCACGTCGGGCTACCAGGCCGAGTACGGCCGGTCGAGCGGCCTGCAGATCACGGCCGTCACCAAGAGCGGCACCAACCAGTTTCACGGTTCGCTGTACGACGTCGAGCGCAACTCGCGCTGGAACGCCAACAGCCGCGTCAACCAGCTCAACGGTGATCCGAAGCCGAAGGTCGAGCAGCGCGAGTGGGGGTTCTCGATCGGCGGGCCGGTCGGGCGGCCCGGGGGCGACAACCGCCTCTTCTTCTTCTACGCGCAGGAATTCCAGCCGCGCACGAGCGGCAACAACGTCGTGCGTTTCCGCGTGCCGACGGCGCTCGAGCGGATGGGCGACTTCTCGCAGTCGACCGATCAGAACGGCAACCTGATGAACCTCATCCGCGACGCGTCGACCGGCCTGCCGTGCACGGCGTCGGACACGCGCGGCTGCTTCCAGCACGAGGGGGTGCTCGGCCGCATTCCGCCGGATCGCCTCTATGAGGCCGGGCTCAACGTCCTGCGCCGCTACCCGCTGCCGAACCTGACGTCCGAGCCGGGCGTCGCGTTCAACTACGAGGCCACCACGCCGGTCGAGAAGCTCACGTCGTACCAGCCGGCCGTCCGACTGGACCTGCAGGCGACGCCGGCGCTGCGCGTCAGCTACAAGTTCTCGGCCTGGCACCAGCCGCGCAAGGTCGTGCTCGGCAACATCCCGGGCTTCAACGACACGATCATGCAGCGGCCCTTCGTGGCGACGAACGCGCTCACGGTCAACTACACGATCAACCCGACGACGTTCTTCGAGGCGACGTGGGGCCGCAGCAGCAACGAACAGGCCGGCTGCGGGCTGACGGGTGACGGCCCGAACTTCTGCCGCAGCGCGCTGCCCGTCAACGACATCGCGAACCGCTTCAACGCGGGGCTCGGCGACATCCCGTATCTGTTCCCGGATGCGACGATCCTCAATCCCGCCTACTACGCGTACTCGGTCATGGAGGACGTACGGCCGAGCATCTGGGACGGCGAGCGGCTGCAGCTCGCGCCGTCGTTCAACTGGGGCAACCGGATCGCGAACGCGCCGCCCAACACGCCGTTCCCCGGGTTCCTGAACGTCAACCGGACGTGGGACTTTTCGGCCAGCGTGACGAAGGTGCTCGGGCCGCACACCGTGAAGGTGGGCTTCTACAACACGCACAGCTACAAGGCGCAGCAGCGCGGCAACTGGAACGGGACGATCAATTTCGGCAACGACTCGAACAATCCCCTCGATGCCGGCTTCGGGTATGCCAACGCGGCGCTCGGCATCTTCTCGTCCTATTCGCAGGCCTCGGCGTACGTCGAAGGCAACTTCGTCTACCGGAACACCGAGTGGTACGTGCAGGACAACTGGAAGGTGAACAGCCGGCTCACGCTCGACTACGGCCTGCGGTTCGTGAACCAGACGCCGCAGTACGACCGGCTGGGGCAGGCGTCGAACTTCCTGCCCGATCGCTGGGATCCGGGCGCGGCGCCTGCGCTGTACGTGGCGGCGTGCGCCAACGGTGAGGCCACCTGCAGCGGCTCGGCGCGTCAGGCGATGAACCCGATCACCGGCGAGCTGCTCGGCCCGAACTCGGCGCTGGCGATCGGCACGCTGGTGCCCGGCTCGGGCGACTTCACGAACGGCCTGTTCCTGTCGGGCGAGGGGATCGTCAAGACGACCTACAAGTATCCGACGCTCGGGCTGAATCCGCGCTTCGGCATGGCGTACGACCTGACCGGCACGCAGTCGGTCGTCCTGCGCGGCAGCGTCGGTCTGTTCTTCGATCGGCCCGACGGCAACGCGATCATGCCGCAGGTCGAGAATCCGCCGTCCTACACGCTCGTGACCGCGCGCTACGGCAACCTGCAGTCGATTTCGTCTGCCGGGCTGTCGACGCAGGGAGCGCCGGCGCTGTCGGTCTACGAGTACGAGAGCAGGCTGCCCTCGTCGACGCAGTGGAACACCGGGGTGCAGATGGCCCTGCCGTGGAACGCGGCGCTCGACGTGGCCTACGTCGGGCAGCACGGTTTCAACCTGCTGCAGTCGGTCAACCTCAATGCGATCGACTTCGGCGCGGCGTTCCTGCCCGAGAACCAGGACCCGACGCTGCCGCCGAGCAGCACGCCCGGCGCGACGGCCGTGCATCAGGATCAGCTGCGCGCCTTCCGCGGCTACGGCGACATCACGCAGCAGTGGAGCCGCGGCTGGCGGACGTACCACTCGCTCCAGATCTCGCTGAACAGGCGCTTCAGCAACGGACTGTCGTTCGGCTTCAACGACACGATCAGCCTGTACGACCGCCAGGCCACGGGTGCGCGGCTCGAGCACTTCCCGGACGGGACGTACCGGCTGCGTGCCGATCAGGCCGAAGCCGACGAACTGCTCGGCAACGCGCTCGGCCCGCGGCACCGGTTCAAGGGGCACTTCGTGTGGGACCTGCCCGACCTGCGCGACCGCAGCGGGATCGGCGGCAGGCTGCTGCAGGCGATCGTCAACGACTGGCAGCTGTCGGGTGTGTGGACGGCGGCGACCGGCTCCCCCTACACCATCGGCTACAGCTACGCGAGCGGCGGCGCGAACATCAACCTGACGGGATCGCCCAACTACGGGGCGCGAATCCGGATCGTGGGTGACCCGGGCGACGGGTGCAGTTCCGATCCGTACCGCCAGTTCAACATCGAGGCCTTCGCCGGTCCGCTGCCGGGCAGCGTCGGTCTTGAGTCGGGCAACCAGTACCTGCGTGGCTGCTTCACCAGCACGCTCGACCTGGCCCTGGCACGCAACATCCGCCTGGGCGGCGGCCGGTCGGTGCAGGTGCGCGTGGACGTGTTCAACGCACCGAACTCGGCCATCATCACCGGGCGGCAGACGACGATGCAGCTGTCGTCGCCGAACGCGCCGACGACGCCCACCAACTCGCCGTTCGACGCCAATGGCGAGCTGATCCCGGCGCGCTCGCGGCCGAACGGGGCGGGCTTCGGTGTGGCCAGCGGCTATCAGGCGCCGCGGACCGTGCAGCTGCAGCTGCGGTTCTCGTTCTAGCGCCCGGCAGCGGGTCGCAAACGGGACGCCGGCCCGCCCGGATTCCGTGCCGGGCGGGTCGGCGACTTCATGTGCGGGATGGCGCCCGGTGATCCAGAATGGGCGGATACCGCCAGCAGATCGACGGGAAGGACGACGGGAGACGGATATGGCTCTGACGCGACGGGAGTTCGGGAAGCGGACGCTGGCGGCTCTGCCCGCAGGCGTGCTGCTGCAGGGAATGGCGGTCGGCGCCGCTTCGCAGGCGCCGCGGCCGATGTCGAAGTGGGCCGGCGTGCAGGTCGGCCTCAACGTGCCGTACAGCCTCGGTGTCGGCAACAACGTGGCCGCCGAGGACCTGCTGAAGCGGATCGTCGAGGTCGGCTACAGTGGTGTCGAATTGCGCGCGCAGCCGGTCGAGCACTACATGGGCTCGCCCATCGTGCGCGCGGCCGCCGAGGCGGCCTCCGCCGGCGGGGGCCGCGGCCGCGGCGGCCGGCCGTCGCCCGAGGAGCAGCGACGTCAGGCCGAAGAGGCCCGCCGCTGGCGGCTCTCGGCGCCCACCAGCCGGATCGCCGAAGTGCGGCGCATGTACGAGGACGCCGGCGTGCTGATCGAGATCCTCAAGATCGACGGGCTCTACGACCTGTCGGACGACGAGCTCGACTACTTCTTCCAGATGGCGCGCGACCTGGGCGCACGCGCCATCTCGGCCGAGATCCCCGACGACCTCGAACAGACCAGGCGGATCGGCACGTTCGCCGACAAGTACCGCATCTGGGCGGCGTACCACCACCACGGGCAGGCGGGCCCGGCCGAGTACCTCCGGGTCTTCGAGCTGGCGCGCTACAACGGCGCCAACATCGACATCGGGCACTTCACGGCGGCGCAGAACACGTCGCCGCTGCCGTTCATCCGCGAGCACGCGGCGCGCATCCCGCACATCCACGTGAAGGACCGCCGGTTCGGGAAGAACGGCGGCGAGAACATGCCGTTCGGCCAGGGTGACACGCCGGTGGCCGAGATCCTCCGTGCCATCCGCGACAACAAGTGGACCATTCAGGCCACCGTCGAGTTCGAGTACCGGGTGCCCGAGGGGTCCGATCGCGTGACCGAGATCATCCGCTGCCGCGACTTCTGCCGCGACGTGCTGCTGTCATGATCGTGTCGCTTCTGCGCCGCTTCGCGCTCATCGCTTTCGTCGTCGTCTCGGGCGGGATCCTGCTGGCGCGGCAGGAACCGCGCCCCTGGCCGCCGCCGGTCGTCCCCATTTCGTCCGACGCATCGCCGAAGAGCCCGGGCGAATCGATGGCCACGTTCACCGTCCCGCCCGGCTACCGCGTCGAGCTGGTGGCGGCCGAGCCGCTCGTGCAGGACCCGATCCTGATGGAGTTCGACTACGACGGCCGGCTGTGGGTCGTCGAGATGCCGGGCTTCATGCCCGAGCTGAATCCATCCGACGATCGCGAGCGTCAGCCCGACGGCCGCGTCGTCGTGCTCGAGGACACCGACGGTGACGGGCGTCTGGATCACCGCCGCGTCTTCCTCGACGGGCTCGTGCTGCCGCGCGCCCTGAAGGTGCTGGTCGACGGCATCCTCGTGGCGGAGCCGCCTGATCTGTGGTTCGTGAAGTTCGCGCCCGACGGCACTGCGGGCGAGCGGGTTCGGGTCCACGACGCCTACGGGCGGCGCGAAGCCGGCATCGAGCACAACGAGAACAGCCTGTGGTGGGGCTTCGACAACTGGCTTCACACCTCGGAAGGCACGACGCACCTGCGGCGGCGCGCCGACGGAACGTTCGAGGTGCGCCGCACCCTGTCGCGCGGCCAGTGGGGCGCCTCGCACGACGATGCCGGACGCATCTTCCGCAACACGAACGAGTCGGTGCTGCACGTGGATCTCGTCCCGACGCCGTATTATGCGCGGAACCCGAATCTGGTGCGGACGCGGGGCGCCTATGAATCGCTCGCCGGTCTCGATCGCGAGAACAACCGCGTCTGGCCGGCCCATGCCACACCCGGCGTCAATCGTGGCTACGTGTGGAACGTGCTGCAGCCGAGCGGGGCGCTGGCCAACTTCACATCGGTGTCGGCCCCGACCATCTTCCGCGGCGATCGGCTCCCGTCCGACGTCTACGGCAACGCGTTCGTCGTCGAACCGGCCGGCAACCTGGTGAGCCGGCTGATCCTGCGTGAGCAGGACGGCGGCGTCGTGGCGCGGAAGGCGTACGAGGGGGCGGAGTTCCTGGTGTCGACCGACGAGCGATTCCGCCCGGTGTGGCTCTCGCCGGGGCCCGATGGCGTGCTGTACGTGCTCGACATGTATCGCGGGATCATCCAGCACCGCGACTACGTCACCGAGTACCTGCGCGACCAGATTCTCGAGCGCGACCTCGTGCTGCCGACAGGGCTCGGGCGTATCTACCGGGTCGTGCACGAGACGATTGAGCGCGGACCGATGCCCCGGCTGTCTGCCGCGACGTCGGCCGAGCTCGTCGAGTATCTGTCGCATCCGAACGGCTGGTGGCGCGACGCCGCCCACCAGCTGCTGGTTCAGCGCAACGATCCGTCGGTGGGCTCCCGGCTCGTCGAACTGGCCAGCCAGGACGCCGACTGGCGCGCGCGGCTGCACGCGTTGTGGATTCTGGATGGTCTGGATCGGATCGAGCCCGACGTCGTCCGTCGCGCGCTCTCGGCCGGGCAGCCGGCGATTCGCACGGCGGCCGTCCGGATCGCCGAGCGCTGGCTCGCCGACGGGAGTCATCCGATCGTGGCCGACCTGCGCACGCGGCTCGACGACGAGAGCCCGGCCGTGCGACGGCAGCTGGCCGCGTCGATCGGCGAGCTGGCGGGCGAGGCACGCATCGAGCTCGCGGCGGCGCTGCTGGCGCGCGACGGCGAAGATCCGATTGCGGTCGACGCGGCGCTGAGCGGCCTGCGCGGCGTGGAACTGGCCGTGCTCGAGCAGCTGGCCGCGGCGCCGACGTCGAGTCCGGCGCGCGAGGCGGCGATGACGATGCTCGCGGCGACCGTCGTGCGATCGAACGACGATGGGGCGATCAGGAGATTGTTCGAGCTGGCGGCCGACGCCGGTCGGCCCGACTGGCAGCGCGCGGCCGTGCTGGCCGGCGCCGAGGTGGCATGGCTGAACGCCCGCGCGCCTGGAACGCCGGCGCCGCGACCGGCGGCCCCGGCGAGCGCGCAGGCGCCGTGTCCGACCTGCCCCGGCGGCCGCGCTGGTCCCGGTGGCGGTTCGGCGTTCATGCAGGGTCGCGGCGGCAGTGGGCGCGGGGGCGGACCCGCAGCCATCCGGATTGCGACCGAGCCGTCGCCGCTGCTCGAGCTGGCCGACGCGGGCGGGGCGCTCGGCGAGCGGGCCGGCGCGATTCTCGCGCGCATCGAGTGGCCGGGTAAACCGGGCGTCGAGGCCGTGGCGCCGCTGACGCCCGAAGAACAGGCGCGCTTCGAGCAGGGGCGCACGGTCTACAGCAACCTGTGCATCGCCTGTCACGAAGTCGACGGCCGCGGACGCGAGCGCGTGGCGCCGACGCTCGTCGGTTCGGCCCTCGTCATGGCGCCGCCCGACATCGGCGCGCGCATCCTGATCAACGGGAAGGAGGGCCCGACCGGCCTGATGCCGCCGCTCGGACAGACGCTGTCGGATGCCGAGATCGCGGCCGTGCTCACCTACGTGCGCCGCCAGTGGGGCAATACCGGCGCGCCGGTCGATCCGGCCGACATCAGCGGCGTGCGCAAGCAGACGAGCGGACGGGCCCGGCCCTGGACACACGATGAGATCCTGTCGATGGCGACGGGCGCGCGCTGACGTGCCCCCCCGTCGTCCGGAGAGAGACTGGTGAGGGTAGGAATCGTCGGAACAGGTGCGATTGCGCGCCTGCACGCGCGTGTCTACGCGAACATCGGCTTTACCGTCCGCGCGGCGTACGACATCAGCGCCGATGCCGCCGCGGCGTTCGTCCGCGAGTTCGGTGGCGAGGCCGTCGGCAGCCTGGAGGCGCTGTGCGCGCATCCGGAGGTCGACTACGTCGACGTCTGCACGCTGCCGAATGTCAGGCTCGAGGTCGTCGAGCTCTGTGCCCGGCACGGGAAGGGCGTGCAGGTGCAGAAGCCGATCGCGATCTCGCTGGACGTGGCGCGTCGCATGATCGAGACTGCCGACGCGGCCGGCATCACGCTCGGTGTCGTGAGCCAGCACCGGTTCGACGTGTCGAGTCGCTTCCTGAAGCAGGCGATCCGCGACGGCCGGCTCGGACGCATCCTGCAGTGCGACGCATATGTGAAGTGGCATCGCACCACCGAGTACTACGCGCGCCCGGGCAAGGGCGCGTGGGATGTCGAGGGCGGCGGCGCGCTCATCAACCAGGCCATCCACCAGGTCGATCTGCTGCGGTGGCTGATCGGCCCGGTGGCCGACGTGGCCGGCTACTGGCAGCTCGGGGCCGCCCACGCGATTGAGTCCGAGGACGTGGTGAACGCGCTGCTGCGATTCGAGAATGGAGCGACCGGCGTCATTCAGGCGTCGACCGCGTTCTGGCCCGGCTATCCCGAGCGCATCGAGATCCACGGCACGGCGGGCACGGCGGTCGTGACCGGCGACCGGCTCACGGCGTGGGATGTGCAGGGCGATCACGGACCCGCGCCGCCCCTGTCGACCGGCGTCGCCTCGGGTGCGTCCGATCCGCTCGCCATCTCGCTCGAGCCGTTCGAGCTCCAGTTCAGGGACTTCGCGGCGGCGCTCCGGGCGCGGCGCGAGCCGGCCGTCAGCGGCCGCGATGGCCTGATGGCGCTCGAACTGGTCGATGCCATCTACCGGGCGTGCCGCACCGGCAGCCGCGTGGTCCCGGGGGCGGAATCATGAGCAGCGACATCCGGCTGGCCGCGATCACCGACGAGTTTTCGCAGGATCTCGATCAGGCGCTCGACGCGATGGCGTCGCTCGGGATCACCGGCGTCGAGCTCCGCACGATCGACGGTCGGAACATCGCCGACATCGACGACGCCGGCATCGATCGCATCGTCGAGCGGGTGACCGCGCGCGGGATGACGATCGTCTCGATTGCCTCGCCGCTGCTCAAGTGCGTCCTGCCGGACGCGCCGCCGCTCGACACCAGGTTCCAGCAGGACGCCTTTGCGTCGCGCCACACCTACGACGACCAGCCCCGACTTGCCGAGCGGGTCTTCGAGATTGCCGAGCAATCGAACGCGCCCATCATCCGGGTGTTCTCGTACTGGCGGACGGTCGAGCCGGCCAGGTGCACCGATCGGGTCATCGAGGCGCTCACCTGGCTCACACGGGAAGCGGCGCAGCGCGGCCGCCGCATCGGACTCGAGAACGAGCACGCGTGCAACGTGGCAACGGCCGCCGAGTCGGCGCCGGTTCTCGCGGCGATCGACGCTCCCGCCTTCGGGCTGATCTGGGATCCGGCCAATGCGTTCGTGGCCGGTGAGGTGCCGTATCCCGACGGCTACCGGCTGCTTCCGGTCGATCGCATCATCCACGTGCACGCCAAGGACTGCGACGTGCACGGCCACACGCCGACGTGGGGACCGCTGGGCGAGATGAGCATCGACTGGGTCGGCCAGATTGGCGCGCTGCGGCGCGACGGGTATCGGGGCTGGATCAGCCTCGAGACACACTGGCCGGGACCCGGCGGCGACAAGCTGCAGGCGAGCCTCATCTGCGGCCGCAACCTGAAGCGGATGGTCGACGCCTGAGCGCGGTCACTCGTCGAGCCAGCCCCAGGTCGGTGACGACGGGCGCTGGCAGCGCGGGAACAGCACTTCGAGGCGCACGTTCCATCCGGCCTCGCCGCTCACGGTCAGCACTCCTCCACAGCGCAGCGCGAGCTGCTCGAGCGCCGGCGACGGCCCGGGGGTCTGCACGCCGTACCCCGAGGCCACGGCCGCCACGACCGGGCCGGGCTCGCCGGCGGGATCCTGCCGCTGACGGACGTCGAGGACGAGCGACCCGCCTGCCGGCAGCAGATCGCGGGCCCGCGTCACGAGCGACGTGAGCAGCTGATCCACGTCGTCGCGGTGCGCGCGGAAGGTCGTGACGGGCGCGAGGTTCGTGCTGAACGCGACGTAATCGCCGGCCAGGCGCGCAAGCACGGGCTCGGCGGCGGCGACGACCTCGCGGAGATCGATCGTCGCGGCACCGCGGGCCTGCCGACGGCTGAAGGCGGCGAGCTGCTGGACGAGCGCACGCGCCTGGGTCGCGAGGCGATCGAGACGCTCGCGTTCGGCTGTCGAGAGCCCGGCGGAACCGGCGTCGGCGGCCAGCGCGGCGAGCCGGTCGCGGAGCGTGGCGACGATCGAGTCCAGCTCGGGCACCATCGCGGTCGCGAGGGCGCCGACCTCCTGCAGACGTCGGGCCTGCCGTTCTTCGTCGCTGGGGGAGGCAGGGCCGCCGAGGATCACGTGCTCGACCGCGTGATGTCCCGACTGACCAGGCGGCGGCGGCACGAGCGACGCCCACTCGAGGATGCGGACGGGCTCGCCGTCGACCCGTTCCACGCAGGAGACGATGCGGTTCACCTGTCCGGACTCCTGCAGCTGCGCATCGATGGCCGGGCGCCCGGCCAGGCCGGGGAACGGACGGCCCGACGTGCGGAAGAGCGCGTCTTCGGCGTTGACGTAGCCGAACAGGCGGGCGAACGCATCGTTGCACGAGAGCAGTTCGCCGGTGGCCGCCGTCAGGGCCCAGCCGAAGGCGTCGATGCCGATGAGCCGCGCGCGGGCGCGGGCGGCCTCTTCGTACCGCGCCTGCAGCGCGGCGCGCCCGGCGGCCGCCTCGTTCGCGTGATCGTCGAGGCGCGACGCGAGGCGACGGTGTTCTTCTTCGAGCTCGCGCACGCGGGCCTCGGCGGCCGCGCGCTGGCGCTCGAGCGTGTCGATCGTGGCGCGGGCATCGCGGCTGGCCTCGGCGCGCGCTTCGGCCAGGCGCGCATCGAGCTGCGTCTGTGCGTCGCGCAGTTCGGCTTCGGCGCGCGTCAGCCGCTCCTGCAGCGCCTCGCGGCTGGTGCGCTCGCGTTCGACCTCGGCCGTCAGGGCGTCGTGCCGTGCGCGCAACGTGGCGGCCGTTTCGTGCAGGCCGGCAAGTTCGGCACGCAGGGTGTCGGCCTCGGCGATGCGTGCCTCGAGCGCCCCTCGTTCGTCGGTCCACGTCCGCTGGGCGTCGGCGTGTCGCGCCTCGAGCTCCGCGAGGCGGTCTTCCAGAATGCGCCGGTCGGTGAGCCAGCGCTCGCGCTCTTCGCGGTGGATGGCGTCGGTCTGCCGGATCTCGTGACGCGCGGCCTCGAGCGCCTCGTTGGCGTCGTCGAATGCGCGGCGCGTGTCGGCGAGTGTGCGTTCGAGATCGGCGAGCTGCCGGCGCGCGGCGTCGCTCTCGCTCCGTGCGATGGCGAGTGCCGGCTCGAGTTCGTCGAGCCGGCTCCGGCCGGCGGCGACGGCCGCTTCGAGTGTGCCGATCCGTTCGCGTTCGGCCGCGAGCGCCGCTTCGAGTCCGGCAGCCTGATCGGCGAGTCGATCGCGCTCGGCGCGCAGCGACTCGTTGACCTGGCGCCACTCCTCCTGCTCGCGGGTGTGGAGCGTGACGAGACGGGCGCGTTCCTGCTCGGCGCGGCCGGCCGCTTCGGCGATCTCACGTTCGAACGCCGCACGCTGCTCGCGCTCGACCGCGTCGCGCTGCGCCAGTTCTTCGCGGAGCCGGGCCAGCTCGTTATCGAGCGCGGCGATCCGCGATTCGAGCCCGGCGCGTGCCTGCTCGTGTTCGCGTTCGAGGGCCCGGATGGCCGCGTCGTGGTCTTCGCGCGCGAGCGCCAGGGCGTGAGCCGACGCATCGGCCTGCGCCCGTGCTTCCGCCAGGTCGGCCCTGAGCCCGGCCAGTTCGGATTCGATTGCCGCGCGAAGGTCGCGCTCGACCGTGGCGCGCGCTTCGTCGCGCTCCTGCTCGAGGCGCGCGCGCGTCGCGTCGTACTCGTCGGTCAGGGCCTGAAGCGCCTCGGCGGCCCGCTCGCGCTCGCGGCGCGCGTCCTCGAGCTGCCGCTCGAGCTCGTCGCGTCCGGCGCGCGCGTCCTCGAGCTGCCGGTCGAGGTCGGCGCTCCGGGCGTGCGCTTCACCGAGCTGCCGCT
>QGVF01000189.1 GCA_003242705.1 Acidobacteriota bacterium | reverse complement strand
GGAAAGGACGGATAAGCCCGTGAAGATCGACGTGTATTCCGACGTGGTCTGCCCCTGGTGATACATCGGGGAACGCCGCCTCGCTGCCGCGCTCGAGAAGTCCGGCCGGGCCGGCCGCGCCATCGTCGCGTTCCGACCGTTCCAGCTCGATCCCGGCGCTCCGCCTGAAGCGGCTCCGCTGCGCGCCCACCTCGAGAGGCGCTTCGGCCCCCGCGTCGACGCGATGCTCCGGCACGTGACGGCGGTCGCCGCCGACGAGGGCATCACGATGAACTGGGACGCGGCACTCACCGGCAACACGCACAGCGCGCATCGGCTGCTGCAGCTGGCGCTCGAAGAATACGGTCCCGGCGTGCAGCGCGCGCTGCTCGAGCGGCTGTTCGCGCTGCACTTCACCCACGGTGGCGACATCACCGACCATGCGCAGCTCACGGTGGAAGCCGTGGCCGTCGGCATGTCACGCGCGCGGGTCGAGGCGTACCTGGCGTCGGATGAAGGCAGCGCCCGGCTCACCGAGGCGTTCGAACGGGCCCGCCGCCGCGGCATCACGGCCGTCCCGACCTTCGTCGTCAATGATCGATACGTCGTGCAGGGGGCGCAGCCGGTCGATGTCCTGATCGAGGCGTTCGAACGCATCGCCGCTGCGGAAGAGGCAGAGGCAGGTGCGGACGCCGACAGCTGCGGCGACCAGGCCTGCGCGCGGTAGGCACACAGGGCGCCACATCGGCGCAATTGTGGTAGTGTCAGCCACTCCTCGACAGGAGTGGCCACACCATGGAGCGAACGAAGATCGCCCGGCGGGAGCTGCTTGCCTTCGCCGGAGCCCTGTCGTTGTCGCCAGTTGCCATGAACGCGCAGACCCCTTCGCCGGTGCGGACAGCCGCCGGTCCCGACGTGCGACGCGCCGAGCTCTACGGCCTGCTCGGCGACCTGCCGGATCGCCATCGTCCGGTGTCCGGCAGGCTCCGCAGCGAGACGGTCCGCGACGGCTACATCCTCGAGACGTGGGACCTCGACCTGAACGGCATGGAGACCGTCCCGGCGTACGTCGCGCGGCCGCGCAACGCCTCCGGCCGCCGACCCGCCGTGGTCTTCAATCACTCCCACGGCGGCGGCTACGGGATCGGCAGGACCGAGTTCATCGACGGTCGCGAGTACCTGCAGCCCGAGCCTTACGCCAGGGCGCTCACCGATCGCGGCTACGTCGCGCTCTGCATCGATCACTGGATCTTCGGTGAACGCAGCCACACGTCCGAGCTCGACATGGTCAAGGCGTGTCTGTGGCGCGGGCAGGTGCTGTGGGGCCTGATGGTCTACGACAGTCTCAAGGCCGTCGACTGGCTCGTGGCACGCGACGACGTGGACCCGGCGCGACTGGCCACGATCGGAATGTCGATGGGCAGCTCGATGGCGCAGTGGCTCGGCGCGCTCGATTCGCGCATCGGCACGGTCGTCGACATCTGCTGCCTCGTCGACTACCACACACTGCTCGCGCAGAGGGAGCTCGGCCGCCACGGCATCTACTACTACGTGCCGTCGCTCCTCAGGCACTTCACGGCCGCCCAGATCAATGCGCTGATCGCACCACGGCCACACCTGTCGATCGTCGGCAACCTGGATCGGCTGACGCCGCGCGAGGGCGTCGACATCATCGACCGCGAGCTCACGAGGATCTACACCGAGCTCGGGCAGCCGGATCACTGGCAGATCCGCCGCTACGACGTCGAGCACCAGGAGACGCCCGAAGCGCGCGTCGAGGCGCTGGCGTTCCTCGAACGCCACCTCTGACGCGGCAGGATTCGCCGGTTCCCGCACAGACTTCCGGAGGTGCTCATGTCTGCAGCTGCCGCTGTCCTGCGCCGTCTCCTGCTCGCGTTGACCGTCCTGTGTGCAGCGGGCCTGGCCTCGCCCGTCGCGCAGTCGGACGACACCATCACGGTCGTCACCTACAACATCCGGTACGCGAACCCGAACGACGGCGCCAATGTGTGGGAGAACCGCCGCGAGGCCATGGTCGCCTACCTTCGCGCCACGGGCGCGGACCTGATCGGCCTGCAGGAAGTCGAGCCGCAGCAGCGATCGTACCTGGCCGGGCACCTGACCGACTACGCGTGGTACGGCGTCGGCCGCAACGCCGAACACGACCAGGGCGAAGGCACACCGATCTTCTACAGGCGCGATCGCTTCGACGCGATCGACCGTGGCACGTTCTGGCTGTCGACGACGCCGGAGGTCCCCGGCAGCGTGGGCTGGGATGCGGCCCTGCCGCGCGTCATCTCGTGGATGAAGCTGCGTGACCGTCGGAGCGGGCGTGAGCTCGTCGCCGTCAACACGCACTTCGACCACCGCGGCGCCGAGGCCCGCGTCCAGAGCGCACACCTGCTCACGCGGAAGGTCGACGAGCTCCGCCGCTCGAACGGCACGGCTCTTCCGGCCGTCATCACCGGTGACTTCAACGTCAGGGCCGACAGCGACACGTATCGGGCACTCACGGCGCCGGCGGATGCCGCCCTTGCGTTCGTCGACGCACAGCACGTGAGCCGGACGCCGCACGCAGGCGGCGACTCGACGTCGAACGGCTTCAAGGCCATCAACCCGGGTGCGAAGATCGACTACGTCTTCGTCCGCGACCTGATCGTCGAGCGCCACGTTATAGAGGACCCGCGCGTCGATGGCCGCTTCGTGTCCGATCACCTGCCGGTCGTCGTGCAGGTGCGGTTCGCCGCGGCGCTCTGACGGGTGCCGCCGACTGCCGCGACAGACGGACGCCGGCGCGCCGGACGGAAGGAGGCGTTTGCTACCATTCCCCCGCGCATGCCCGAAGCCCCGCGTCCCCGCGCCGCCGTTCTGCGTGCGTTCGTTCACGGCTGGCGGCGGACGATCACTGCCCCCGTTCTGCTGCTCGTCACCTGGGCCGTGATGACTCTTGCGACCCTTCCGGCGTCGAGCCTGCTCGCGGCCGACGCGCCGGCCGGACTGTCGGGTCGCACCTGGGCCCTCGACGGCGTGGGTGGCGTGA
>QGVF01000107.1 GCA_003242705.1 Acidobacteriota bacterium | reverse complement strand
AGCCTGCACGCGCAAAGGCACGCAGGTCCACCGCGGCCGGAAGGCGGTCACGATGACTCCTGCAGGTCGACATCACCTGGCGGTCGTCCTTGCGATGGTTCTCGTCGCCCCGGCTTCGGCTGCCGCACAGGCCGGTCGGATCAGCGAGGAGTTCCGCCGGGAGGGTGAACAGTTCCGCGAAAGCTGCGGTTCGCTCGACGGCGCGATGGGCTGCGCGGTACTCCTGGCAACGGGCAAGCCGCTGCACCTGGCGTTCGGCAGCATCGCGCCCGGCAACGGACTCGCGCTCGGCGCGGCGTTCGGCACGCGGCACAACCCGAACGAAACGTGGCGGCTTGCCTGGAGCGCCGATGCGGTGCGCACGTTCGGCGGGTCGTATCGCGCCGGCGCCTACATGCGGCTCGTTCGTACGGCGGTGCCGCAGATTACCGTGGTGACCGATCCGGCCGAAGCCACGTCAGCGTCCGAACTGGCGCCGCGACCGTACCCGGTGGTGCACCTGTTCGCGCAGATGGCCTCGCTTCAGAACGTGTCGCTTTTCGAGCCCGACAATCCGACGAGCCGCGCCGTCTTCGGGCTGGCCCACCGCACCGTCGGCGTCAGCACCATCGTACCGATCAGCTCGACGGGATGGGCGCGCACGCTGAACCTGTCGGTCACGGGCCAGCTGGCCGGCCGTTTCGTGTCGCTCCGCGACGGCACGGACACCGACGCGCCGGGCATCTTCACGGCCTACCCGGATGCCACCGCCCCCGGTCTCGATCAGGCGCCCGATCACCTGGAACTGGCCGGCGGTCTGCGCGTCGCGCCGGCCGGTCGATACGTGGGCCTCGACTATCGGCTCCAGGCGCAGCGGTTCGCCGGCACGAGCGACGGCTTCTCGTTTACCCGCTGGACGGCTGACCTCGATCACGAAATCCGGCTGTACGGACGCTCGACGTACGTCGACACCCGCGCGGGCAACACACCGAACGACTGCGACGTGTCGCCGGGCCCCGACTCGACCTGTCCACCCGTACCCTTCACGCTCGATCGCCGGGGAAGCCTCCGCCTGAGGGTGCTCACCGTGACGTCGGTCGCCGGCGGCGACAACCGCGTGCCCTTCTACCTGCAGCCGACGCTGGGAGGCCGCGACATCAACGGCGAGGCCACGCTCGAAAGCTACGACGACTACCGTTTCCGCGGACCACATCTGCTGCTCTTCCAGCAGACATTCGAGCACTCAATCTGGGGACCGATTGGCGGGTACCTGCGCGCCGATCAGGGCATGGTGGCCGACCGGCGCCAGGCACTCGGAACGTCGGGACTGAAGAAGTCGGTCGCGTTCGGCATGACGGTCCGGGCAGGCGGCATGCCGATGGTCGTCGCCTCGTACGCCGTCGGCGGCAGCGAAGGACGCCACTTCTCCGTTGTCGTCAACACGTCGCTGCTGGGTGGATCGCTACGGCCGTCGTACGACTGAGGACGTGAGACACGACAAACGCGCGACGCCCGCGCATCGATACGGCCGCGCGTCAGCCGTGGCGGCGGGCAGCGACGGCGGCACGGTGTCGAAGTGGAAGTGAACGTGAACACGACGTCGAAGCTCCCGAGCCCGGAAGCGTTCTGATTCGCCGGGTCTCAGCGTCCCGCCGGTGCCCCGATCAGGTTCGCCATCGTCCGCACGAAACGCTGTCCGCGGTGATCGTGTCGCCACCCCTGCGGGCTCCAGCCCGCCAGGAACCGGCAGAAGTCGAGGCGCGCGATCGGGTAGAGGCTTCTCCACTCTGCTTCGATCGCGTCGACATCGAGAGCGCGTGCGTCCGGCCGGAGGGCGAGCTCACGACGCAGGTGGCGGAAGTAGATGTCGAGCCGCGCGTGATCGATGCCGTCGGCCGGCTCGTCGTCGCGGCCATACAGCAGGTAAGCGACGTCGCTCATCGCGCAACCGGAACCGACGTACTGGAAATCGACTGCCGCCACGCCGGCGCTCTCCTGCCTGAAGCAGAAGTTCGCCGGTTTGGCATCGCCGTGCACGATCGTCCGATGCCGAACGCCGGCCAGCCGATCGGCAACGATGGGGGCGAGATCGCGAAGGACGCGGTCCTCGATCAGGGCGAGCTCGTCGAGCCGGGTGCCGAGGTGCCAGTAGGTGCCGGTATCCCAGAGGCCGTCGATCGACTCGCCGAGGAACCGCGCGTGAAAGCTGGCGAGCCATCCGAGTGCGGCATCGAGGAGATCGTCGTCAGGCTCACCCGTACGCCCGGTGTACCCGGCCGCATCCAGATCCTCGAGGACGAGCACCCACTCACCGTCGCGTGCGCCTCCGCGCGCCGCCAGGAGCGCCGCCACGCGGCAGGAGTCGTCGCATCGCGAGGCGGTGGTCCGATAGAACGTCGTCTCGACGTCGAACGAGCGCCGCTTCCGGTCGGCTGACACACCGTCGTCGTCGTGGGGCGGCCGCACCCACTTCACGATGGCACGCGGCATCGGGCCGCCGTCGAGCTCGATACGGAACAGCTCGCCGTAGCCGGCCCACAGCGCCTGGATAGTTCCGGAGTACCGTGCCGTGCGGGCGCCGACCGCGTCGGCAATCCAGGAGAGCAACCGGGATCGATCGAACGAAGACACGAATCGATCCTACCGGTTGCGTCCGCGAAGGATCGGTCCCCGCTGCGTTCGAGCGGGCGACTGCGATCCCGGCGGCCGCTCCACGCGACGTTCGTCAGGCCAGGGCCGTCTGAACGGCCGCGCGCATCTTCTCGAGCGCCGTGCGCGCGTTCTCCTCGGCGCTCTTCTGCCAGTACTCCTTGTTGAACAGCTCGACCGACAGCGCGCCGCGGAAACCGTTGTCGCGCAGCAGACGCAGGATGTCGCCGAGCGGCGCCACCCCGTCGCCCGGATAGATGCGATGGCTGTCCTGCAGCTGCTCACGCTCCGGCGTGGCCGGATAGTCGTTCATGTGAATGACGTGCAGCGCAGCGCCGTTGATCTGCCGCAGCCCGTCGAAGGGCGTGCCGCTCCGATAGAGGTGATAGATGTCGAGCAGCAGGCTGGCGTCCGGATGGCCCACGGCCGTCGTAACGTAGATGCCGTTGCGGAGCGGACCGAACCGCTCGTGCGCGCCCCACAGCTCGAGCAGGGGCGTCACGCCCATGCTCCTGCCGAGCTCGAGCGCCTCGCGGTAGTACTGCACGGCGTTGTCGAGGCTCACCGCGGGTCCGAACGCCGGTGGCATCGCGATCCGCCTCCCGCCGATGCGCGCCACCTTGTCCATGTCGCGCTTGAGCTGCTCCAGCCCCTTCGCCCGCGCCCCGTCGTCGTCGTGCATGGCCGTGGCGAAGCCGATGGCGTTCTCGACGGTCAGTCCCGCGTCGGCGAACCGCCGACCGAGCTCTTCGAGCGTGCCGCCGCCCTTCGTGTAGGCGTCGATCTCCTGGATCCACGGCTCGACGCCGTTGTAACCGACCTTCGACAGCAGCTCGATTTCGGCGACCAGATCGAGCCCGTGTCCGCGCAGCGTGCTGGTATTGAGTGCGTAGCTGAACGGCTCGCTGGCGGACCGACCGGCGGCCGCCTGCGGACGCCCTTCGGCGCGCGCGAGACCGACGTCGCCGATCATGGCGCCGCCGAGGGCGGCCACGGCGGAACCGACGAACTGCCTGCGGGAAAACTCCATTGCCCGGAACCTCCTCAACGTGTCGAGGTGAGCCTATCGGCTGGCCGGCGCCGGCGCAAGCGTCCGGCCCACCCGCACACGGCCGCCCGCCGCCGGTGACTGCGCCCTCCGCGATATGCTCGGTCTGACGCGCGCCCGCGCCCGGCTGCGCGTGGTGCGCGCGGATCGCGATGCCGTCGACCATCCACGAAGAGGCTCATCGACTGAGTACCGACGAGGTGCTCGCGCGACTCGGCACGAGTGCCGCGTCGGGCCTCGATCCTGAAGTGGCCGCCGCACGGCTCGCCGAGCACGGTCCCAACGAACTGGCATCGACGCCGCCCGTGCCCGCCTGGCGGCGCTTCCTCGCCCAGTTCCGCGACGTGCTCGTCGTCCTGCTGCTCGTCGCCACGGCCGTCTCGACGATCATCTGGGCCCTCGAAGGTGCCGTCGGGCTCCCCTACGAGGCCATCGCGATCTTCGCCGTCGTCCTGCTGAACGCCACGATGGGGTATGCGCAGGAATCGCGGGCCGAACGGGCCGTCGCGTCGCTGCGCGAGATGTCGGCCGCGACGGCCAGGGTCGTCCGCGGCGGCCGGGAGCTGACGATCGACGCGCGCGAGCTCGTGCCCGGCGACATCGTCCTGATCGAGGAAGGCGACACGATTCCGGCCGACGCCCGGCTGCTCGAGTCGGCAGCGCTCCACACCGCCGAGGCAGCCCTGACGGGCGAGAGCGTGCCGGTCTCGAAGAACCCGGCGCCGCTCGAGGGCGATGTCGCGATCGGCGATCGGCGTAACATGCTCTACAGCGGGACGGCCGTGACGTACGGTCACGGCCGCGCGGTCGTCACGGCCACCGGCATGCGCACCGAAATGGGACGCATCGCCGGCCTGCTCGAAGAAGCGACCGACGAAACCACGCCGCTGCAGCGCGAGCTCGGTCGCACCGGCCGCCGCCTCGGACTCGTCGTGATCGCGATTGCGATCGTGATGATCGCCACGATCCTGATCGTCGACGAAGTCGACGGACCGACGGCGCTCTTCGAGGCGCTCATCCTCGGCGTCGCGCTCGCCGTCGCGGCCGTTCCTGAAGGTCTGCCCGCCGTCGTGACGGCCGTCCTCGCTATCGGTGTCCAGCGCATGGCACGTCGCCGGGCAATCGTGCGCCGCCTCTCGGCCGTCGAGACGCTCGGATCGGCCAGCGTCATTGCGTCCGACAAGACCGGCACCCTCACGAAGAACGAGATGACCGTCCGCGTCCTGGTCACGGCCAGCGGGCGCGCCACGTTCTCGGGCACCGGCTACGACCCCGCAGGCACGCTGGCGCTCGCCGGTGACGGCGCACCCGACGAGACGCTGCGCGCCGAGATCGAGACGGCGCTCACGGCGGCCGATCGCGCCAACAACGCCTCGATCGAGCGTGTCGACGGCCGCTGGACGATCCACGGCGATCCGACCGAGGCCGCGCTGCGCGTGGCGGCACGCAAGGCCGGACTCGATCCGGTCGCGCTCGACGCCCGCTTCCCGCGCATCGGTGAGGTGCCGTTCTCGTCCGAGCGGAAGCAGATGTCGACGCTGCACCGTGAGGCAGACCGCGACGGCTTCGGCGTGGTTTTCACCAAGGGCGCCGCCGACATCCTGCTCGACGAGTGCACGCACGAAGTCATCGGGACCGGCCTGCGGCCGCTCACCGACGAGCGCCGCCGGCAGATCCTCGACACGGCCGAGCAGCTGGCCGGCGAAGCGCTGCGCACCCTCGGTCTGGCCGTCCGCCGTGCGCCGCTCCACGAGCTCGAGGCGCTCGACGACGATCACGGCGCCGACGTCGAACACGGCCTGGCGTTCGCCGGCCTCGTCGGCATGATCGATCCGCCGCGGGCCGAGGCGAAGGAGGCAGTTGCGCGCGCGCGATCGGCGGGCATCCGGCCGCTGATGATCACCGGCGATCATCCCCGCACGGCCGCTGTCGTCGCGCGGGAGCTCGGCATCGGCAACGGCGATCGGGCCGTCACCGGAGCGGAGCTCGATCGGATGTCACCCGACGAGCAGGCGGCTACGGTCGCCGAGGTGTCGGTCTACGCGCGCGTCAACCCCGAGCACAAGCTCCGGATCATCGATGCGCTGCGCCGGCACGGTGCCGTCGTGGCGATGACCGGCGACGGCGTCAACGACGCGCCCGCGCTCAAGAAGGCCGACATCGGCGTCGCGATGGGGATCACGGGCACCGACGTGTCGAAGGAGGCGGCCGACATGGTCCTCGCCGACGACAATTTCGCGACGATCGTCGCGGCCGTCGAGGAAGGGCGCGGCATCTTCGACAACATCCGCAAGTTCCTCCGCTACCTGCTTTCGTCGAACATCGGCGAGGTCCTGACGATGTTCTTCGGCGTCGTACTGTCCGGCTGGATCGGCCTCGATGCCGTCGCCGAGGGCTCCGTCGTGCTGCCGCTGCTCGCCACCCAGATCCTGTGGATCAACCTCGTCACCGACGGACTGCCCGCGCTGGCGCTTGGTGTCGATCCACCCGACGAAGCGCTGATGACGCGGCCGCCGCGCCCGCCGGACGAAGGCGTGCTCACCGGCCGGATGTGGCGCGGCATCGTGCTGGTAGGCGCCGTGATGGCCGTCGGCACGCTGTACGTGCTCGACGCCTCGCTGCCGGGCGGTCTGATCGAAGGTGCGGGAACGCTGCCCTACGGCCAGACGATGGCCTTCACGACCCTGATGCTGTTCCAGGCGTTCAACGTGCTCAACGCGCGGTCGGACGAGCGCAGCGCGTTCGTGCACCTGTTCAGGAACGGGTGGCTGTGGAGCGCCCTCGCGGTGTCGGTGCTGCTGCAGGTGCTCGTCGTCTACGTTCCGGCGCTCCAGCGCGCCTTCGGCACCGTTCCCCTGACGGCCGGCGACTGGACGTTCTGCACCGTCGTCGCGAGCTCCGTCCTCTGGGTCCGCGAGATCAGCAAGCTCCCGGGACGTCGCCCGGACTGACGTCCGCCACGGCAGACCTCAGCGCGTCCGCGGCCCCCAGATCTGTTCGTGCAGGCCGTGGCAGCGCGCACACGTGAGCATCAGGTCCGCGAACACCTCAGTGCGCGTTCCGCTGTCGCTGGCGGTCGCCGCGCGGTCGGCGAAGGCATGGACGTCGATCTCGGCCTGACGGACCTGGGGCGTCAGGCCGTGGTCGGGCGGCAGGTCCGCGCGCGCCATCGGCGCGGCGGCCAGCCGCTTCGCGCCTTCCGCCCATCGCGCATCCGATGGAATCACCAGTCCCTGCAGCAGGCTGTCCATGGCGCGCAGATGATCCAGCATGTGTCCGACGATGCCGCCGACGTCGGGCGTCCGAAGCGGCGACGGCGTCGGATAGACGGCCGATGCGCGGTGGCAGGCACCGCACTGTGCGAGCATCGCCGCCGTCGGCGCGGCCGCCTCCTGCAGCGTCCCGGCCACCATCACCCGTCGGGCGGCCTCGCGAACCGCGTCGAGCACCTTCACCACCTCGGGACCCGCGTCGACGGGCGTCGCGATCGCGGACAGCTCCGTTGCCGGGGTCCGGACCGCGGGAAGATCGCCGCGGACGACGGCCTCGTAGACGCTCGTGACCTGTTCGTAGTGGTGACGCATCTCGGCAATTCGATCCCCGGGCCGTGGCGTCATCACGAATTGCGCGTCGGCGGCCCGCAGCACCGCTACGGCCACGAGCGCCGCCACACCGGCACGAGCCGACCATCGGATCAGGGAACCGAGTCGCATGCGGACCTCCGTCACGGCCGAGTATAGACGCACGGACGGGACGGGTCGCACGGGATAATCACGGGACCCATGCCGCCTCTCCGTCCACTGCCGCCCCTGGCCGCCTTCCCGAAGGCCTGGATGCACGAGCTCTGCCGCTCGGGCACGATGCGGCTCGACGAGTGGCTCGACATGGCCGCGGGTCTCGGTGTTGACGGGGTCGAGTTGTACAGCGGCATGCTCGACCTGCAGAATCCCACCGACTGGCCGCGGTGGCGCGACGCGATCGCCAGCCGCGGCCTGGTCATGCCGATGCTCTGCTGCTCGCCCGACTTCACGCAGCCGGACGCGAGCGCACGCGCGCTCGAGATCGCCCGCATGCGCCGCTGGATCGATCTCGCCGCCGCGCTCGGCGGCCGGTACTGCCGCGTGCTCTCCGGCCAGCGTCGTCCCCGCCTGACGCTCGACGAAGGTCTCGAGCTCGCCGCGTCGGCCATCGTCAGGTGCCTGCCGTACGCCGCCGAACGCGGCATCACCCTCGTGCTCGAGAACCACTACAAGGACGATTTCTGGACCTGGCCCGAGCTGGCACAGCATGCCGACGCCTTCTGCGCGCTCGTCGAGCGCGTCGATCGCGCGGGACACTCCAACTTCGGCGTCAACTTCGATCCGTCCAACGCGCTGCTCGCCGGCGACGATCCGCTCGCACTGCTCGCGCGCGTCCGTCACCGCGTCGTCACCATGCACGCCTCGGATCGCTATCTCGCGGAAGGAAGCCTCGAGGATCTGCGGCGCGAAGAGAGCGGGCCGGGCTACGCGGCGCGACTGCGCCACGGGGAGATCGGACGTGGACTGATCGACTATCCCGCAGTCCTGACCATGCTGCGCGACGCGGGCTTCAGCGGATGGATCAGCATCGAGGACGGCGTCGACGGCCTCGAACAGCTCGCGCGATCGGCGGCATTCCTGCGGAGCGCAATCATACAGGCATGGAGTACATGACACACGAGTGCTGTGCGTGTGTCGGCTTCACCGAGCGCTCACGAACGATCTGGTAGCCTGCTCGGGATGGCTTCCCGTTCGTGGTCGTGTTCCACCGCAGGTTCGTTCGCACTCACCTTCATCCTTTCACTCGTGGCATCGGCGCCTGTCGCGGCGCAGGAATCCGGAACGCCGCGCCGGACGATGACGGCCGTGCGGCTCGAGCCCGGTGAGCGCGTTACGCTCGACGGCCGCCTCGACGAACCGTTCTGGAGCCGCGCCGAGCCCGCCACCGACTTCATCCAGCAGGATCCGGTCAACGGCGCGCCTGCCACCGAGCAGACCGAGGTGCGCATCGTCTACACGCGCGAGGCGCTCTACATGGGCGTCATCTGCTACGACTCCGAACCCGACCGGTGGATCGGATACCAGCGACGGCGCGACGAGTTCCTGCAGTCGGACGACCGCTTCATGTGGAACATCGACACGTTCCTCGACGGGCGGACCGCCTACTTCTTCGAAATGAACCCGTCGGGGCTGATGGGTGATGCGCTGCGCGGGCCCGACATCAACAACCACCAGTGGGACGGCATCTGGACCGGCCGGGCGACGATCGATGAGCGCGGCTGGATCCTCGAGATCGAAATCCCGTTCCAGACGCTGAACTTCAACCCGGACAGCGACGCCTGGGGCATCAACTTCCAGCGCACGGTGCGGCGCAAGAACGAGGAGTCGCTCTGGAGCGGATGGCTCTACAACCAGGGCCTGAACCGCATGCAGCACGCGGGCCTGCTCCTCGGCATCCGCGACGTCTCGCAGGGGCGCGGCCTGGAGTTCCGCCCGTACGGCGTGGCCACCTGGGACGGCGCGACGGCCGATGCCCCGCGCCGCACCGACGGCAACTTCGGCGGCGACATCTTCTACAGCGTGACGCCGCAGCTGCGCGCGGTCGCGACCATCAACACCGACTTCGCACAGACTGAGGTGGACGAGCGGCAGGTCAACCTGACGCGCTTCTCGCTCTTCTTCCCGGAGCGCCGCGACTTCTTCCTCGACGGATCGCCGTTCTTCGAGTTCCGGAGTGCGGCCGACGGCGGTGTGGCCGGCCGCATCAATCCGTTCTTCACGCGCCGGATCGGCCTCGGTGCCGACGGCACGGCGCAGCGCGTCAACTTCGGCACCAAGCTCACGGGCCAGATCGGCCAGCACGACATCGGCGCCATGCACGTCCAGACAGCCGACGACGGCCCGCTCGTCGGCGAAGACTTCACGGCGCTGCGCGTCAAGCGGCGGCTCCTGAGCCAGTCGTTCGTGGGCGGCCTCTACACGCGGCGATCGGAGCGCGCGCCGGGCGCGCCTGCGGCCCACACGGCCGGCGTCGACTTCCTGTTCGCGACGTCGTCGTTCCTCGGCTCACAGAACTTCCAGGTCGACGGCTACTACATGGACGCGCCCGAACCGGGACACACGGGCAGCGACACGTCGGCCTACGGCGTCGCGGTGCGCTATCCGAACGATCTGTGGGACGGCGAGGTTGTCTTCCGTGAAGTGGGTCGCCACTTCGCCCCCGCGCTCGGCTTCGTCACGCGCACCGGCTACCGGCTCTACTCGGTAGAGCTCGTCCATGGACCGCGGCCGGACGTCGACTGGCTGCGACAGGTCACGATCGGCGGCGAGTTCGACCTGCTCGTCGATCCCGATACGGGCGAAACGCTCACGCGCGTCGTCGAGGTGCCGTTCGGCCTGAACCTGCAGTCGCAGGATCGAATCAGCCTCAGCGTCTTCCACTCGTTCGAACGGCTCGAGCAGGACTTCGTCCTTGGCGACGCGCACCTCGCCGCCGGCCGCACGTTCGAGTTCACCCGGATGCGCGCGCAGCTGAACACGGCAAACCGGCGCATGGTCGCGGTCGCGCCATCGATCGAGTTCGGACAGTTCTTCTCGGGCCACCGGATCGACGCGGCGCTCGACCTGACCCTCCGGCTGCGCCCCGGCCTGATCGCCTACCTCTCCGGCGGCGTGAACCGGGTCGACCTGCCGGAAGGCACGCCCTTCATGACGCACCTGTACCGGACGACGCTCGAAACGCAGTTCAGTCCGTGGATCGCGCTCGTCAACAACGTGCAGTACGACACACAGAGCGAGGTGCTCGGCTGGCAGTCGCGCTTCCGCTGGATCGTCCGGCCCGGCAACGACCTCTACGTCGTCTACACGCACAACTGGCGCGAGGACGTCATCGACGAGGCCACCGGACGGCGCCGGTTCGGCACGATCAACCAGCGGGCGGCGTCGAAGGTGCTCTACACGGTTCGGTTCTGAGCCATGCCACCTGCGTGGCGGCGCCACGGACGGATCCGGCGCAACCGCCTGGCCCTCGATGTACGGCGGACGGGCCTGCCGTCCGGGCGGCCCTGAATCGCGCGTAAGATCAGGACGTACGGAGAGCCGGCCATGGTGATTGCCTGTTCAGCGTGCGGACAGAAGAACCGGGTGCGGGCGGCCGACGTGACGTCGACAGCGCGCTGCGGTCGTTGTCATACGGACCTGACCCCGATACGGACGCCGATCGATGTCGATCCCGCCACGTTCGACGAGATCGTCCGCGACTCTCCGCTCCCCGTTCTGGTCGACTTCTGGGCGGCGTGGTGCGGTCCCTGCCGCATGGCGGCGCCGCACGTGGCCCGGACGGCCGAGGCCATGGCCGGGCGCGCCCTCGTCGTGAAGGTCGACACCGAGGCCCATCCCGACCTGGCCATGCGCTACCAGGTCACGGGCATCCCGAACTTCGTCGTGATTAGAGGCGGCCGGACGGTCTTCCAGCAGGCCGGACTCGTCGATTCGTCGCAGATGATCCGCTGGCTCGAACAGGCCTGAGCCTGCACGCCTCAGCCTGCCGCCCATCCGTCCGGCCCTATTCGCCCAGGACCGCGTCGATCACGTCGCCCAGCTGCGCCGTCGAGAAATGGTTGCCCTCGAGCAGAACGGCCAGCCGGCCGTCGCGGCCGACAATCGCCGTGCGCAGCCCGTGATCGATCAGGCCGTCGTTGACGAACGCCGACACACCGAACGCATCCAGCACCGGCCGGATGGCCGCCGGCGTCCCGGTCAGGAACCGCCACACCTCGTGGTCGGGCTTCCACTGTTCCGCGTAGCGATCGAGCACGTCGGGCGTGTCGCGCTGCGGATCGAACGTGATCGTCAGGAACACGAGATCGCGGCCGAGCACTTCGGCGAACCGCCGCTGCAGCGCGCCGAAGTGATTGACCAGACGCAGGCAGAAGTCGGGCAGCTGGCAGGTCGTGTACGTGAAGTTGATCGCGACGACGCGGCCGGCGAACTGTGAGAGCGAGACCGGCCGGAACTTGTGGTCGACCAGCTGGAAATCGGGCACCCGTCCGCCCGGCGCGACGACCGGCGCCCGGCGTCCGGTCGTCAGCTCGTCGATCAGTGCCAGCCGCCGGGCTGCCAGCGGATCCTGCTCGAGGTTCTGCACACGCCTGACCCGGATGCCCTCAGCCCACGATTCGCCCGGCGTCACGACCAGCGTGAACTCGACGGCCGCCCCACGCTCGAGCCGTTCGAGGAGTGCCCGCTCACGGACGCGGAACGGCATGGTCATCGCCGCCATGTAACCGGGGATGGCGTCGATAGACGCCACGAACACCCCGCTGTCGGGTCTGGCGTCGAGCACGATGCCGGTGACCGGGTAACGTTCGTCGGCCGCGGCCGTGGCCGCGCTCCACGCCAGCATCAGAGTGACCGCAACGATCACCGCTGTCCGTCGTCTCATCGCCGCCCTCCGCCGAGCACCGTCGGCCGCGGTTCGACGACCTCGAACCGCTCGGCGCCTTCCTCGATCACGATTTTCCGGTTGCCCGCCACGCCCTGAAACCGTTGCCGGATCCCGCTCGCCGGCCACCAGACATCGATGGCCGCCGCCTCCTTTGCGGTGCCGAGGCCGACGTGCACGACCAGCGGGGATACGCCGAACGACCCGCCGGTGCTGACCGTGCGATGGATCGTCCGCCGGCCGCCAGCGGGATCCTCGACCGTCACGGCAACCCGCGCGCCGACGGCCGAGCGATTGCTGGTCCGGCCGACGAGCCGGATCGCCAGCCAGCCGTTGCCGTGTCCCGGATTCTCGAAGAGTCGCAGGG
>QGVF01000188.1 GCA_003242705.1 Acidobacteriota bacterium | reverse complement strand
CGCGGGATCCGCGCGACGGTCATCAACAACCCCTTCATCAACCGCGTCGATGTCGAAACGATCGGTCCCGCCGTGCAGCGCGCGAAGGGGCGTCTCGTGACGATTGAAGATCACCAGGTGATCGGCGGCATGGGCTCGCAGCTGTCGCATGCCCTGTCGCAGGCGGGCATCGAGCATCGGGTGCATTCGCTCGGCATCCGGGGCGAGTTCGGCCAGTCCGCCTACATTGCCGAGCACCTGTACGAGCACCACGGCCTGACCGCCGACAGGATGGTCGAGGCGGCGCTGGCGCTCGTCGGCAGGCGCGCCTAGCCGCGCGGGTTTCTACCGGCCCTCTGCACGGGAGCCGGTCGTCCCCGGCGGGTCGACCGGCTCCTGTTCGTCGTCGTTGACGATTCGACCGTCGACGATTTCAATCACGCGGCCGCACCTGGCGGCAATCCGCGGATCGTGGGTGACAACGAGGAACGTCGTGTGGCGCTCGCGGTTGAAGCGGCGCATCAGCTCGAAGACCTCGTTCGACGTCACGGTGTCGAGGTTGCCCGTCGGCTCGTCCGACAGGACGAGCAGCGGGTCGCGCACGAGCGCCCGCGCGATTGCCACGCGCTGCTGTTCGCCGCCCGACAGGCCCGACGCCCGGTGGTGCATCCGGTGTGACAGCCCCACCTCGTCGAGCAGCTCGGCGGCGCGTCTCCGGATCGCCGGATCGATCCGTCCCTCGTCGCCCCACGCCGGCAGCATCACGTTCTCGAGCGCGGTGAACGCGGGCAGCAGGTGGTGGAACTGGAAGATGAAGCCGATCGTGCGTCCGCGCAGGCGCGTGCGCGCGCGCTCGTCGAGCGGTGTCGTCTCGTAGCCGTCGAGGACGACGCGCCCCGACGTCGGCCGGTCCAGCAGGCCGACGATATTCAGCAGCGTGCTCTTGCCCGATCCCGACGGCCCGATGAGCGCGCTGAGCTCGCCCGGATAGAGGTCGAAGCTGACGCCATCGAGCGCACGCGTCCGCACCTCGCCGCCGAACTCGCGGACGACGTCTTCCACGCGGAGGATCGGTTCAGGTGCCACGGATTGCAGCGGCCGGATCGAGCCGCGCAGCCCGGCGTGCGGGCAGGACGGCGGCCACCAGCCCGATGCCGGTGGCCAGCGCCGCCGTGCCGAGGAGCAGCGCGAGATCGACCTGAACCAGAAAGCGCGGCGACCCGTCGGGCTCGACCGTCATCGACTCGAAGGCCTTGGCGAAGAAGACGCCGAGCGCCGAGCCGACGACCGATCCGGCCGCACCGAGCACGCCGCCCTGGATGAGGAAGATCAGGAGGATGCGGCCGGAAGGCGTGCCGACCGCGCGCAGGATGCCGATTTCGCGCGACTTCTGGACGACCGACACGATCAGCACGCTCGCAATGCCCAGCGTGACGCTGACCACCACGAAGAACTGAATCATCGTGCGCGAGCTGGCCTGTGCCGACAGGCCCGAGAGCAGCTGCGCGTTGCGCGTCATCCAGCTCTCGGCGCGCAGGCCGGTCCGGTCGCGGATGACCGCCGCGACATCCTCGGCGGCGAAGACATCGCGCACGGTCGTCTCGATCGACGTCACGCCGCCCGGCAGGGCGAACAGCGACTGCGCGTGGCGCAGCGACGTGACGACCCAGCGATCGTCGACGCCCTCGGTGCCCAGCTCGAAGATGCCCGCGATGGTCACCACGTCGTCGATGTCCTCGGTCGAGCGCAGGCGCATGCGATCGCCGACGCCGAGTCCGAGCTCGCGCGCCAGCTCGGATCCGATGACGACGCGGCCGCCGTCGAGCAGGAACGATCCGGCCACCATGTGCGCCGGGAGGTCGACGATGCGGACGAAACGCTCGGGTACGATGCCGCGGATGACGACGGGTGCGTGAGCGTCGAGGCGCGAGCCGGTGCCCGAGCCGGTCACCGTGGGACTGACGCTGTCGATGCCGTCGGTGCGCTCGAGCCGGGCCACGAGGACGGGCCACTGGTCGATCGAACGGAGCCGCTGCGACGCCGGCTCGACGATGCGCGCCACGACACGATCGGGACCGGGCACGGCGAGCGGACGGGGCGCTTCGCGCGGCGGTTCGATCGTCACGTGTGACTGCGACCCGAGCGTCGACTCGATGAGCGAGGTCTGCAGGCCGTTGATGAGCGCCGACAGGAAGACGATGACACTCACGCCCACCGACACCGCGCCGAGGATCAGCAGCGTCTGACCCGGCGACTCGCGCATGTAGCGCAGCGCGACGAACCAGGGGAACGGCATCATGGCTCGCGTTCGATCGGGCGGATGCGGTCGCCGTCCTCGAGGGCCAGCGGTGTCGCGAGCACGATGCGGGCGCCCGGCTCGAGGCCGTCGACGATCTCGGAGTACCCTTCGCCGCTCAGGCCGACGGCGACAGGCTGCCGCCGCACGCGGCGGCCGTCGACGACGAAGATGAACGGGCGGTCGCCGTCGCGCCGGATCGCATCGCTCGGGATCGCGATCACGTCGTCTTTCGCGGCGACTTCGAGGTCGACGGAAACGGTCATGTCGGGCCGCAGGTACGCCGGCGGGTCGGGAACGAGCAGGCGGACCTCGATGCTGCCGCGCGACGGGTCGACGGCCGGCGCAACGTAGCTGACCGTGGCGTCGAAGACGTCGGCGGGAAAGGCGTCGGCGGAAGCCTTCGCGGCCTGCCCGACGCGCAGCCAGGCAAGGTTGCGCTCGTCGGGCTCGATGACGAGCTCGGTGGCGCCGTCGGCGGCGAGCTCGAAGAGGACGTCGCCGGCGCGAACGGTATCGCCCGGCTCGACCATCCGCACGAGCACGCGGCCGTCGTGCGGCGCGCGGATGGTCGTGCGTGCGAGGCGGGCCTCGGCGCCGGCCACGGCGGCCTGGGCCTGGGCCACGGCGGCTTCGGCCAGGCGCAGCTCGACGACTTCGTCCGACGCGGCGGCGTCGCGGGCGTCGGCGGCTTCCTTCTGCGCGCGTGCGACCGCCACGGCGCGCTCGGCGTCTTCGAGCGTGGCGGTGGGTAGCGCGCCCGCCCCGGCAAGCCGCCGGACGCGCG
>QGVF01000106.1 GCA_003242705.1 Acidobacteriota bacterium | reverse complement strand
CGGTTCCGAATGGGCCGTCCGCCGGCACCCTCCCCGCGCCGCCTCCCGCGCCGCGCGGCGGCGGCCCCGGCCGCCGGGGTGGCGGTCCGGCGGCCGGCCCTGGCGGCGCCCCCGCCGGTCCGGCCCCTGGAGCGGCGATGGGTCAGGGGCGCCAGGGCGGCGGCGCAGGCCCCGCCGGTCCCGGCGGTGCGGGTCGCGGCGGCCGCGGCGGCATGATGGGCGCCGCAGCACACACGCCCGCCCACTACATCAGGATCTCCGCGCGGGAGGACGGCACGTTCACGGTCACCAACAGCCGGAACGGGTTCGAAAAGACCTACGTGAAGCAGTAGCCCGGAAGAAGCAGCTGACGAACAAGGGGGGAAGCGAGAAGGCCGGGCGGCGCGCCCTCCTTCTCGCTTCCCCCCTTCCGCGTCTCTGGTCCGGAGCCTGCGGGCTTCCGACCTCAACGATTGAACGTCCCCCTAGAGCCTGCAGATCAGGAGCTCGCGCTCGTAGATCATCTCGGGCGGCAGGTGATCGTGCAGCTCGATGAAGAGTTCTTCGTGCTCGATCACCTCACGCCGCCAGGCGGCGGGGTCGACGGTCTGCAGGCCGTCGAATGTCTCGCGCGAGAAGTCGATTCCCGTCCAGTCGATGTCCTCGTAGCGCGGCATCCAGCCGAGTGACGTCTCGCGCGCGAGCACGCGGCCACGGACGCGCCCGACGATCCACTTCAGCACCCGCATGTTCTCGCGGAAGCCCGGCCACAGGAAGCGGCCGTTCGCGTCCTTGCGGAACCAGTTGACGGCGAACACCTTCGGCGTCTCGCGCAGCCGTCGCTGCATCTTGATCCAGTGCCGGAAGTAGTCCCCCATGTGGTAGCCGCAGAACGGCAGCATGGCCATCGGATCGCGCCGGACCCGTCCCACCGCTCCGGTCGCCGCCGCCGTCGTCTCCGATCCCATGGTGGCGCCGGCGTAGACGCCAGCGGTCCAGTTGAATGCCTGATAGACGAGCGGCGTCGTGTGCGCGCGGCGGCCGCCGAAGATGATCGCGCTGATTGGCACGCCGTCCGGATGCTCCCAGTCGGGATCGATCGTCGGCACCTGTGAGAGCGGTGCCGTGAATCGCGCGTTCGGATGCGCGGCCGTCGCACCGGTCTCGGCTGCCAGCTCGGGTGTCCATCGGCGGCCCTGCCAGTCGAGGCACTCGGCCGGCGGCTCCTTCGTCATGCCCTCCCACCAGACGCCGCCGTCGGGCGTGAGCGCCACGTTCGTGAAGATGGTGTTGCGGCGGATCATCGCCATCGCGTTCGGGTTCGTCGCTTCCGACGTTCCCGGGGCGACGCCGAAGACACCGGTCTCGGGATTGATGGCGCGCAGACGCCCGTCCGCGTCGGGCCGGAGCCAGGCGATGTCATCACCGAGCGTCGTGACCTTCCAGTCCTCGAGCCCGGGCGGCGGAATGAGCATCGCAAGGTTCGTCTTGCCGCAGGCGCTCGGGAAGGCCGCGGCAACGTAGGTCTTCTCGCCCTCGGGGCTCTCGAGGCCGAGAATCAGCATGTGCTCGGCCATCCAGCCTTCGTCGCGCGCCATCACCGAAGCGATGCGCAGGCCGAAGCACTTCTTGCTCAGCAGCGCGTTGCCGCCATAGCCCGATCCGTACGACCAGATTTCGCGCGTCTCCGGGAAGTGCACGATGTACTTCTCGGGATTGCACGGCCACGGAACGTCCTTCTGGCCGGGTGCCAGCGGCGCGCCCACCGAGTGCATGCACGGCACCACGCGCTTCGTGCCGCGATCGATCTCGGCAAAGACCGGCTGGCCGATGCGCGCCATGATCCGCATGCTCACGACGACGTACGGCGAGTCGGTCAGCTGCACGCCGATCTGCGAGGCGGGCGATCCGACGACGCCCAGGCTGAAGGGCAGCACGTACATCGTGCGTCCCTCCATCGCGCCGTTGAACTTTTCCTTGAGGATGCGCCGCATCTCGTACGGGTTGACCCAGTTATTGGTCGGACCAGCGGCATCCTTCGAGAGCGAGCAGACGAACGTCCGATCCTCGACCCGGGCCACGTCGCTCGCATCCGATCGGGCGTAGTAGCAGCCCGGCCACAGGTCCTGGTTCAACCGGATGAACGTGCCATTCCGGACGAGCAGATCGCACAAATACTCGTTTTCCTCGTCCGATCCGTCGACCCAGTGCACGGCCGCCGGTCGGGTGAGCTGGCGCATCTTTTCGACCCACCGGAGCAGGTGCGGGTTGCGGGCGAGCGGAACGGATGGATCGCGCGAAAGAGAGGACACCTGAGCCACGACACCTCCAGCGCCGATTATGGCCGTTCTCCGGCCCGAAGCGCGAGTGCACCTGCCGGCCGACCGATGCAGCAACGCGGCCTTCTGCCGATTGGAGAACGGAGGAGGATCTCAGGATCGATGCCGCTGCCCTGCCCGTCCTGTACCGAGCCGGCGGCCGAGCACACGCTGCCCGGTCACCACGGCACGACGGTGATCATCGACATCTGCCGGCGGTGCCAGGCCATCTGGTTCGATGGGCATGAGAGCCTGCGGCTGTCGCCTGGCGGAACGCTGCAGCTGTTCCGGCTGATCGGTGAGGCGGCCGCGAGCGCACCGCAGCCGGCCGTCGCCACGCTCCGCTGCCCGCGCTGCAGCCTCCGGCTGCGACCGGTCGAAGACAGGCAGCGCACGACGCGCTTCCGGTATCACCGCTGCCCGCAGGGACACGGGCGCCTGATCACCTTCTACGACTTCCTGCGGGAGAAGGACTTCATCCGACCGCTCTCGGCGGATCAGATCGCGCAGCTGCGCGCCCACGTGCAGACGATCAACTGCTCGAACTGCGGTGCTCCGGTCGACCTGGCCCATGAGTCGCGCTGCGGCCACTGCCGATCGCCGCTGTCCATGCTCGACCTGGGCCACGCGACCGCACTCGTCGAACAGCTGCGCGCGAGCGAAGCCCCGAAGGCCGTCGATCCGGCGCTGCCGCTCGAGCTGCTGCGTGCCCGGCTCGACGCTGCGCAGGCCTTCGACCGACTGGCGACAGCCGACGCCTGGTACGTCGACGTTCCATCCGAGGGCCTGCTGGGCGCAGGTCTCCGCGCGCTGGCGCGCTGGATCGCGCGCCTCTGACTATTTCCTGATGACGATGCGCGTCGGCTTGTCCTTCGACGTGGTGACGCCCTTGACGATCGTCACGCTCTTCGTCGCGCCTTCCTTCTTCGCCACTTCGCGCGCCGCCGCCGCCACGCCCGCCACGGCCGCCTTGAGCGACCGCGCACTCTTCTTCACCTGCGCGCGGACCGCCTTCGAGGTACGAGAAGCCATGCGCCCTCCTCTGTCGTCGGGGAGGCTCCGATCGTAGCACGGCAGCTGGAGCTCACTCGCCGAGCGACGCCACGGCGACTACCACGACAAGCGCCAGCAGCACGAGCAGCGCGATCTTGATCCAGCTCCACGGACGCTCGCCGGCGATGGCGCCGGTCACGCCGTTGACGACCACCTGATAACTGCGGCCGTGGTACGTGTAGGTCACCAGCCACACGGGCGCCAGGATGTGCTTGAAGGTCTGGTTCGTGTAGGTGGGATGGACAACGAGGTTCCGGTAGGTATCGCCAGGCACCTGGCGCCCGCACATCGCGCGCACCGCCGCGTCCATCTGCTGCCGTGATCGCTGCGCGGCCGTAACCAGATCGATCTGGTACCGTTCGACGGTCCAGCCCGACAGGTAGCCCGGGTCGTAGGGGACGAGCGTCGAGGTCGGAAACGGCTCGACCTTCCGCAGCAGGCCCGCGTGCACCCCTGCCGACGCGCAGACCAGCTCGTCGTCGAACCAGTGCGTCAGCTCACCCGAGGCTGGCGACCAGCGGACGCGACGCTCCGTCCGGTTGTTCCGCCGGACGTAGTAGTACTCACCCGACTCGGCCGTCCAGCGCGCGAACACGCTGGCGTCGAACGTCCAGTACGGCAGGTACAAACCCTTCAGCGTATCGGTCAGTGCGCGCCTGGCAAATCCATTGGGCGCGAGCCACTGCCGCGTGTACCACGCGCGGATCAGATCCCGCGCCTGTGATTCCGCGATCTTCAGCGGCAGGAGCGACTCGGGCCGGAACGCATCCTTGACCTGCTCGTACGGCACGAGCGCCGTCGATCCGCAGAACTCACAGTTCTTCGAGATCTTGGCCGGATCGAAGACCGAAATGGCCCGGCAGCTCTGGCACTGCACCGAGATCTTCTCGGCGCGCCAGCCACGCTCGCTGTCAGGGATCGCCCGAAGCGCCGCGACGAGATCGTGTTCGACGATGACCGTCGCATCGTCGCGGACGGCCAGCTCGGCGGGAGACACCGTGCCGCAGTAGGGACAGACGAGCGCCTGCTTCGCCGGATTCCACTGCGCCTCGCCGCCGCACGCCGGGCACGCGAACTTCTCGCGCGCCGTCGCGACAGGCTCGGACGGCACCGATCCCGGGCCGCTCGCGCTGGAAGGGTCCACGGCTGTCGGCTACTGCAGGAACTCGTTCAGTGCCGCACGCGTGATGCGCCACTGGCTGCCGATGCGGCGCCCCTTCAGATCGCCCGCTTCGAGGCTCGCGATGACGTCGGCCTCCGTCACGCCGAGCGCCTCGGCGACGGCCGCCGGCGTCAGCACCTCCGGCAATCCCCCGCCGGCCGGCGCTGGCTGCGGCACGGCCACCGGCGCGCCGGGCACGGCCGGCGTCCCCTGTGCGAGCGTGCCGCCCACCTGGCTCATCATCTCTTTCGCGATCGCGAAGCCCACTGCCATCTCGGCGCCGACGCCGCCGACGCCTGCGCCGCCCTCGGCCATGCCCTGCGCCATCTGGAACTTGACGTAGTCGTTCAGGTTGCCGACCGCCGCCATGCTCGACCGCTTGTCGATCGCGGCCTCGACCTCGGGCGGCACCGACACGTTCTCGACGACGAACGCCGTCAGTTCGAGGCCGTACTTGCCACGCAGAATCGGGTTGAGCACAGGCAGCAGCGCCTCACCCAGCTCGGAGTACCGCGCTGCCACGTCGAGCACCGGAATCCTGGCCGTGGCGATCGCCTCGCTGAACGCGCTGACGAGCCGCGATCGCATCACGTCGACGAACTCGTCGAGCCTGAAGTGATGGTCGGTTCCGGCCACCTCCTTCAGAAACTTCGCCGGCTCGACGATGCGGAAGTCGTAGGTCCCGAAGGCGCGCACCCGGACGATGCCGAAGTCCTGGTCGCGCATCATCACCGGATTCGACGTCCCCCACTTGTTGCCCGTGAACGTACGGGTGATGACGTAGTAGACGTCGGCCTTGAACGGGGATTCGAAGCCGTACTTCCAGCCCTGGAGCCGGGTGAGGATCGGGATATTGTCGGTGGTGAGCGTGTGGGTGCCCGGCCCGAACAGGTCGCCGTACTGTCCGAGGTAGACGAACTGCACCACCTGCGATTCGCGGACGACGAGCTTCGCGCCGCGCTTGATCTCGCGATCCTCGTCGGGCCAGCGATACGCCAGCGTGTCGCGCGAGTCATCGGTCCACTCGATGATCTCGATGAACTGACTGCGGAGGAAGTCGCTCAGGGCCATGGCTGCTCCTTGGAAGGGGGCATTCTAGAACGCGGGACCGAACGCCAGCTCCGTCGTCGATCGGAACGTCTCGCCCGGGCGCAGGATGGTGTTCGGGAACGACGGCTGGTTGGGCGAATCCGGGAAGTGCTGGGTTTCCAGACAGAAGCCGGTGCGCCGGGTGTACGACGCACCGCCGCGACCCGGGACCTCGCCCTCGAGATTGTTGCCCGTATAGAACTGGACGCCCGGCTCGGTGGTGCGCACCTCGAGGGTCCGGCCTGACCGCGGCTCGCGCACGCGGGCGGCCAGCTCGAGCCCGTCGCCGGTCCGATCGAGCACGAAGTTGTGGTCGTAGCCTCCGGCGAACCGAAGCTGCTCTTCAGCGGCGTCGATCCGCGCGCCGATGCGCACCGGGCGGCGGAAATCGAGCGCCGTGCCGTCGACGCTGCGGATCTCGCCGGTCGGGATCAGGTCGGCATCGACCACGGTGAAGTGGCTCGCGTTCAGCTGCACCTCGTGATCAAGGATGCTGCCGGCGCCGTGGCCTGCCAGGTTGAAGTAGGTATGCTGCGACAGATTGATCGGCGTCGGCGCGTCGGTCGTCGCCTCGTAGTCCACGCGCAGCGTCAACCCGTCGTCGGCCACGCGGTACGTCACGGCGACGTCGCAGTTGCCGGGATACCCTTCTTCCCCGTCGGGGCTCCGCCGGCTGAAGCGGACGGCACGCCCGTCCTCGACCCATTCACCGCGCCAGGCAACGCGATCGAACCCGTCCGGCCCTCCGTGCAGGTGGTGCGCGCCGCCGCGGGGGCGCAGGTGGTACTCGCGACCGTCGAGCGTGAAGCGCGCGTGGCGAATCCGGTTCGCGAACCGGCCGACGACCGCGCCAAGACACCCGCGGTGGGCAACGTAGGCATCGAGCGAATCGAAGCCGAGCGCGACGTGGACCGTGCCGCCGCGCCCGTCGGGCAGCTCGATCGCCGTGATCGCGGCTCCATAGTCGATGGCGCGCACGCGCAGGCCGGCGCGGCTGGTCAGCGTCCAGATGAAGATGGCCGTGCCGTCGGCCAGCGTTCCGAAACGTTCACACGACATGAGGCGGCAGTATAGAGCCAACCTCCCGTCTGGACGCCACGGACCGGACTGGTGCTACCCTCCCGGCATGCTGCCCATCCCGATCCGCCGCCTTCTGCCCGCTGTCCTGCTGCTGGTCCTCGTCCTGCCGCTGTCGGCGCAGTCGCCGGCGGTCGAGCCGGTCGACCTCGACGCCATCGCCCGGATCAAGGATGAAGCGTTCGAGCGCTCGCAGGTGATGGACACGCTCTCGTACCTCACCGACCTGCACGGCCCGCGCCTGACGAACTCTCCCAACATGCACGCGGCCGCCGCGTATGTCCGCGAGCGGCTCGGCGAATCGGGCATCGACGTCCGGTTCGAACCATGGGGCACCTTCGGACGCGGCTGGGCGAACGAGCACACCGCCCTCCACGTCACGTCGCCGACCCGCTGGCCCGTCGTCGGCTTCCCGAAGGCGTGGACACCGGGGACGGACGGGCCGCTGGCCGCCGAGGTGGTCGCGGCGCCCATCGCCAGCGACGACGACTTTGCCGCATACGAGGGAAAGCTGAAGGGACGCTGGGTGCTGCTCTCGCCGGAGCGGCCGGTCCGCTCGCTCTTCACGGCCCCGGCGCGGCGGCACACCGACGAGTCCCTGGCGCAGATCGCTACCGAAGTGCCTGCGCCCTCGCCCCGCGCCACGCCCGCCACGGCCGCCACCGAGTTCCGGGCGCGCCGGATGAAGTTCCTCGTCGATCAGGGAGCCGTCGGCATCATCGAGGTCTCGCCAGCCGACCGCAACGACAACCTCACGGTGCGCGTGCAGGGACCGCTCAGCGGCGAAGGGACGCGCCATCCCGACGATCCGCCACCGCTGCCGCACCTGGTGCTCGCCGCCGAGCACTACCACCGCATGCTGCGACTGCTTCGGCTCGGCCAGACCGTGACGTTCGAAGCAGACGTCCGGAACCGCTTCTTCGACGACTCGCTCGAGGCCTACAACATCGTGGCCGAACTGCCCGGCACCGACCCGGCCGGGGAGCTGGTCCTGCTCGGCGCGCATTTCGACAGCTGGCACGCCGGAACCGGCGCGACCGACAACGCGGGCAGTGTCGCGGTGGTGATGGAGGTGATGCGCATCCTGAAGGCCACCGGCCTGCCGCTGCGCCGCACGGTCCGCATGGTGCTCTGGACCGGCGAGGAACAGGGACTGCTCGGTTCACGCGCCTACGTCCGCGAGCACTTCGGCGATCCCGAAACGATGACACTGAAGCCGGAGCACGCGAAGGTGTCGGCCTACTTCAATCAGGACAACGGCGCGGGCGGCTACCGCGGTGTCTACCTGCAGGGCAACGAGGCGGTGGCACCGATCTTCGAGGCCTGGATGCGGCCGTTCGCCAACCTCGGCATGACGACGCTCAGCATCCGCGACACGATGAGCACCGATCACGTGCCGTTCAACGAGGTCGGCCTGCCCGGGTTCCAGTTCATCCAGGATCCGATGGACTACGGCACCTGGACGCACCACACCCAGCAGGATCTCTACGAACGCATCGATCCGCAGGACATGCGGAAGAACGTCGCCATCATGGCGTCGTTCGTCTATCACGCGGCCAACCGCGACGAACTGCTGCCGCGGCGCCCCCTGCCCGCCCCCCAGCAGCCGTAGCTGCCGTCTCCGATCGCACGGGCGCGGGCGCCGATCGATCGATGACGGCGCCGTGAGCGGTCAGTCGTCTTCGCTGGCCAGACGTTCGAGGCGTGCGCGGTCGCGGATGATCAGCCGTCGCCCCTGTGTGGCGAGAACACCGTCGGCAATCCACTGCGACAGTGTGCGGCTGACGGTGAAGAGCGTCGTGCCGGTCAGGTCGGCCAGTTCCTGGCGCGTGAGCGAGTGCACGAGCAGCGTCCCCTGCTCGCAGGGGCGTCCACACTGGCGCATCAGCCGCAGCAGCGCCTGCGCCAGCCTTCGGCCGACGCGAGTCGTCGCCAGCTCCTGCACGCGCGTGAGCGCGTCGGTCATGTGGGTCGCCATTTCGCGCATGATGTTGCTGCGGACCCGCGGCGTCCGCTCGAGCAGCCCGCGCAGGGCGGCCGCATCCCAGCTGTAGAGGGCCGTGGCTTCAACGGCCATCGCTGTCACCGGATAGGCCGCACCGTCGAGGGCGACGACGCCGCCGAACGGCTCGCCCGGACCGACGAACCGGACGATGACTTCGTGGCCGTCGGCCGTGCCCTGCACGACCTTCAGGAAACCCGACGCGACCAGGTAGAGATGCGTGGCCGGATCGCCCTGACGCGCCACGACGTCGCCCTTGCGGAAGTCGCGCCGCCGGGCGGCTGCCGCCCACGCCTGCCGTTCGTCGGACGTCAGACCGTCGAAGATGCGGGAGCGGAGCACTTCCGGTGGCAGCGTCGGCATGGGCCCAGATCTTGGCACGATCCGCCAGTCCGGCATAACCGCACAGCCTTGCGCCAGCGCAAAGGCGGCCGCCGCTCGACCCGATAGGCTCGAACCGTGAACCGATTTCATCGCTGGTACTGCCGGTCCGATCACTGGTTCCGCCTCGCCGACGGCCGCCTGCTCCCCTGGGCCGTCGGCACCCTTCCGCTGGGAGACCACCTGCTCGAGCTCGGGTGCGGTCCCGGACGTGTCACTCCGGCGCTTGCCGCCCTGGTGCCGCACGTGACGTCAATCGACATCGATCGGCAGGCCCTCGGTGAGGTCCGCGCACGCGCGCCGGCCGCTCGCCCCGTCGCCGGCAGCGCAGTCGAGCTCCCCTTCGAGTGTGCGAGCTTCTCGTCGGCCGTCGCCTGCGCGATGCTGCATCACGTCGCCGGCAGCGGCGATCAGCGGCGGCTCGTGGCCGAGACGTGGCGCGTGCTCCGGCCGGGCGGGTGGTTCGTCGGCTGCGATCCGCTCGACGGCCTGGTCATGCGCATCCTGCACCTGGGCGGCACGTTCCGGCCGCTCACCCCCGGTCGCCTGGAGCGGATCCTCCACGATTCCGGCTTCGACGACATCGAGGTGGCGACGACGGGCTCATATGTGCGCTGGCGCGCGAGACGGGTATGAACTCCGCTCTGCTCCGCATCCTCCTGCTGGTGGGCGGCGCCTCCGCCGCGACAGGCGTCGCGGCCGGCCTGTCACGCCTCGGTGTCGACATCGGCACACCTCCCGCCTGGACGGTGCGGCACGGCCCACTGCTCGTCGTCGGGTTCTTCACGACGATGATCGGACTCGAACGCGCGGTGGCGTCCGGCAGGATCTGGACGCTCGTCGCTCCGACGCTCGCCGCCATTTCCGGTGTCGCGCTGCTCGCCGGCCTGCCTGGCGCTCCGTGGATGGCGGCGGCGTCCGCGCTCGGTCTTGTCGTCATCAATGCAGCGATCGTCTCGAGGCAGGCCGCCGCCTTCACGTGGCTGATGCTCGCCGCCTCCGGGCTGCTCACGTATGGTCACGTGCTCTGGGCCGCCGGGCGGCCGATTCCGCTGGTCGTTCCTTTCTGGATGGCGTTCTTCATCCTGACGATTGCTGCCGAACGGCTCGAACTGTCGCGAATGGCACCGGTGCCGCGATGGGCCCGTCGATTGCTGATCGCAACCGCCACGCTGCTGGTCGTGGTGACGATGCTGCGGAGCCTGCCGACCGGCACGGCCGGCATTCCACGCTGGTCGGCCGTCGCCATGGGATGTCTGATCGCGGCCATTGGACTCTGGCAGCTCCGCTTCGATCTGGCGCGGTCAACCGTACGGCATCCGGGCCAGACGCGCTACATCGCATCGGCCGTGCTGACCGGTTCGGCGTGGCTGGTACCGACTGGTGCCCTGATGGCCATCTGCGGCCTGCCGCCGGCAGGCGCGCTCTACGACGCGGTGCTGCACGGCGTCTTCGTGGGGTACGTCTTCTCGATGGTCTTCGCGCACGCGACAATCGTGCTGCCGGCCGTCGCCCGTCTCCGCGCGCCCTTCACGCCGGTGTTGTACGTGCCGCTGGCGCTGCTTCACGCCACGCTGATCGCGCGGATTGTCGGCGACCTGACGGCCTCGTTCTGGCTCCGCCGCGTGGGCGCCGTCGGAAACGCCGCGGCGCTCGTCCTGTTCGCTGCGACGATGACGACTGCCGCGATGCGCGCCTCGCGCGTGGCGCACGCCGCCTGACGGCTTCTCAGTTTCTCAGTCGCGCGCGACGCGCATCAGGTAGGCGAGGTAGCTGGCGTTCAGGCCGACGCCAGCCAGCATCACGAGTGACGAGATCCGCACGAGCACCGGCGTCCCCGACGCCAGCCCCCAGGCCAGCAGCGGCACACCGACCGCCCAGAGCAGGAAGATCGGACGCGCAAAGCGGGCCGTCGGCAGTTCGTTGGCGCCCCGCCGCGGCGGCTCGCCGCCGAGGGCGCTCATCGCGCGGTAGTACGCGTAGAGCGGCACGAGCCGTCCCTGGATCCCGACAATGATCTGGCCGATGAAGCCGACGAGGCCGGCAACGCCGTAGATCCAGCCCACCGTCACCTGCCAGGAACCGGGCGGAACGGCGGCCAGGGCCACGCCGCAACCGGCAGCTATGAACAGCCAGGCGATGGCCACGTGCGTCTGCCAGGTGGACCAGTCGCGCTGCGGGAGAGCCGGCGGCCGCGGCAGCCGCTGCTTCACGGCACGCCGCATGTGATGGACGAATGCCCACAGCGCGCCGGCAAGACACACCACCCCGGGCGCAAGCGGAATACTGCCCGCGGCGAGCCCGAACACCACCAGGATGAGCCCCAGCTCGAGCAGGATGGCGCTCAGTGCGAGACCGCGCCCGGCTGGCGGACGCGCCGGCAGGAACATCGGCACCAGGCGGTACGCCAGGCCGATGACAAGCATGACCGGCCAGCCGAGCACGGCGAGGTGCAGATGAGCGAACGCCGACGCGACGAGCGACAGTCCCCACCAGCCGTACTCGCGATCGACGCCGACCAGCACGCCGTACAACGCCGCAGCCGCGACGTTCGCAAATGCCAGCAGCACGTGCAGCAGGATGGGCCACGGGGCCGTCGCCCGGCGCACTCCTGCCACCGTGCGAAGGGCGACCCACAGGATCGCCACGAGCACCATCGTTCCTGCCCAGGCCACCAGTCCGTACCGCCCGGTCCAGAACCCGGCAACCATTCCCGCGGTCCCGATGGCAAATACCAGTCCGGCGAGCCAGTCGCGCCACCGCACCGGCAGCGGCAGCCCCAGCGCGAGCGGCGCCACGATGTAGAACGCGCCGATGATCGATCCCGAGATCCACGCAATCGTCAGCAGGTGAACGACCGCCGCCATCCGCGGATGCAGGAAGTAGCCACCGGGCAGCTCCGGGTCGACCGCCAGAATGGCAAAGGCTGCCGCCAGCCCGGCGTGTGCCAGCCCGAAGCAGACGAGCGGCAGACGCGACGACGGAGTCAGGGCCTCGCGGCTCATGCGGTGCGATCGCGCAGCATCACGAGAAGCATGCGGGACGGATCGGCCGCCTCGACGGCGTGCGGCACGTTCGCGGGCATCCGGACAATGGTGCCCGGCGTCGCATCGACCGGCCTGCCACCAATCGTCAGCACGAACTTCCCCTCGAGCGTCAGCACGAGCGCATCGTACGGCGACGTATGCTCGCTGAGCGACTGCCCCTGATCGAAGGCGAAGAGCGTCACCGTGCCGCCGCCGTTCTTCGCGAGAATGCGACTCGCGATACCGTCGGGAGTCGGCACAATCAGACCGGCCAGCTCCAGGGCCTCGGCTGCCACGATTCCTGCGGACTTCGTTGTCATCACCCGTCACCCTCCTCGTGGCCCAGTCTTGCCCGGAGCCTCCGATTGAACGTTGCGCCAGGTCAAGGCTTTCGGGGAAGCGACCCGCATAATCGGAACATGTTCGACCCGCTCGCCGGCTCGCCCTGGAGCATGCCGCAGACGGTGGAAGGCTTCGTCCGATCGCTGCCGAACGAGACGCTGATGGCGTTTGCCGACCGCGAACGACAGCGCGTCGGCAGCGGACGCGTGCTCGACATCGGCTGCGGCGCCGGCCGCAACGCCGTCCCGCTCGCCGCGCGCGGCTGGCAGGTCGTCGGGACCGACCTGTCGTGGCCGATGCTCGAGGCCGCCGCCGGCCGCGCCCGGGCCGAAG
>QGVF01000187.1 GCA_003242705.1 Acidobacteriota bacterium | reverse complement strand
CTTTTTCTTCGCCGCGTTATGTTTTTAATAGGCTCCGCCCCGATCCCGATCTGCCCGACGACACCCGGCTCTGGGCGGCGCTGCAGGACGTGAGCGGCGGCGTGTGGGGCGGCTGTGTCTTCGACGTCGACACGATCCTCGAGACGCTGCGCGCCGGCCGCGAGGCACTCCGTCGGCAGCAGTCGGAACGCTGAGCCCCCGGCCACACACCGGTCCGGCGACACGTCGACGCCGCGACGCTGCTGTGCCAGTGGCCGCCTACGGTCCGACGGCAGGCGAATCGATCCGTTCCCCGGCGGCACGCTCCACGCCGTGCGCGCAGCGGGCGGGCGCGCAACAGTCGCCTGGCGGCCGAAGCTTCGGTTGAAGTCGATCGCGACGCGGGCCGGCGGCGCGATCGCGACGATCACGAGCACCGTCGCGGCCACGCGCCGCGCCAGCGCCGGCATCGGCAGGCGGCCGACGACGCCGAGCAGCGCCGTCAGGCTGGCGGCCGCCAGGAGACTCGCGAACGGCAACAGCGGCATCAGGTAGCGGCCGTAGATCTGGTAGCTGTTGGCCATCACGTGGAAATAGACGACCGGGAAGGCGGCAAGCTGCGCCCAGCGGAGTCGACCCGGACCGCGCACGGTGCGCCAGAGCGCCCCGGCGAGCCCCACCAACGCCAGGTAGAACGCCGGGCGGCCGAGCGCGAGCGCCAGGTGCTTCAGATAGATCGACCAGCCCGGTTCGCCGCCGCGCTCGCGCGCGAAGATCTCGGCCAGTCGGGCGTAGTCGTTCAGAAACGCCGGCAGATCGAGCACGGCGTATGGCGTCCCCACCAGGAACCCGAGGCCGGCAGCCGCAAGAATCACGACCGTCCGCTGCACGCGCACGGCTGCCGCGCCTGACGCCACCCACGCGGCCAGCAGCGGCATGACGATCGCGATCAGACCGTTGTACTTGGCGGACGCGGCCAGGCCGGCGGCCAGGCCGGCCAGCGCGAACGCCCGCAGACCCGGCCGCTCGCGTGCGCGCAGCGTGAGCACCAGCACGAGCGTCGTCAGCAATCCTGCGGGAACGTCGGTGAGCACGAAGTGCGACTCGCGCACGTGATACGGCACGACTGCCAGCAGCGCCGCGGCCAGCAGGGCCTGCGTCCGGCCCCAGCGGAGGCCCGCCCGATAGACCAGCCAGACAGTGGCCGTGCCCAGCGCCGCCGTCAGCAGGCGGCCGTTGAAATAGAAGTCGGCCGCGCTCACGTGATCCAGGTGGCTCCACTTCCCGGCCATCGCGCCCGACAGGAACGTGAAGCACGCGACGACGAGCTGCAGGTAGAACGTCAGGCTCGGCCAGTCGAAGAAGTGGGGATTGAAGTCGCCCGTCTTCATCATCCGGACGACCCGCTCCATGATTTGCGGCTCGTCGACGCCGACCGCGTCGGGGATGCCACCGCCGATGTTCCAGACGCGGAGCGTGGCGGCCGCGGCAAGAATCACGACGAGCAGCAGTCGGCCTCCGCGATCCAGATCGCGGGACGATGGGCGGGGATCGGGCCCGGCAAGGCGTGGCGACATCGGGGCGGAAGTGTAGCGCAGCCCCGGCGGCAGAGCCGTCAGTCGCCGTGCGTCGGCGTCGGAATCACGAGCCGCTGGCCGACCCGGATGGTCGTCGAGGACAGGCGGTTCGCCCGCCGGATGGCCGTGGGCGTCGTGTCGTACGTCTGCGCGATGCGCCACAGCGTCTCGCCGCGCCTGACGACGTGTGTGGCAGGAGCACCTGCCGCCGAGGCCCGCACCGCGGATTTCTCGCGCCCCGTGAGCGAAGCCACGTAGGCCACGTACGCCCGCGGGAAGATCGCGACGTGATAGTGCGGCGGCCGGCGCTCGAACGTGGCGTCGAGCACCTGCCGTCGCTCGAGCTCGAGCAGCGTCGACTCGAGCCACTTGCGGCAGGCCGCCTTCCGCGGCACGCGCAGATCGAGCGCCATGCCGGTCGGGTGTACCGAGCGCGCCGAGGCGTTCCACGGCTGATGCGTCAGCGGCCGCGTGAGACTCGTCACCACGAGCGGCTCGCCGCACGCCTGCTTGTACTGCGACGAGAGCCGCTCGACGAAGAGTCGCACTTCGGGTCGGGCCACGTTGAACGACACGTCCTCGAGCCGGTAGGTCGGGCCTCCTTCGAGCGGCACCAGCAGTCCGGCATCGACGAAGCGGGCCACGTCACGACTGCCCTTCAGGAAGCTGAAATCGTGGCGTTCGGCCTGGCGGTTCTGCAGCGAAAGCGACGCCGGGCTGCCGCGCAGGCTCTGCGCGGCGGCGGGCGATGCGAGGACGACGGTCGCGCACGCGACGGCGGCGGTCACCCGAAGGCGGAAGGCACGTGGGCGCGCGACGTGGGATGGCGGGACGGAAGGGACATCGGCAGACACGTCGACCGGTATATCGACCCGATGTCCGGCCTTCTCCATCCCGTCGACCCTGTGACTCGCGGTGGAAAGTGCGGTAACGTGACTCGGCCCCCGGACGGTCCGGGCGCCCATCCACCTGCTCGAACGATGTCCCAGCCTGCTCCGTCGCGTGTATCGGTCGCCTTCGCCATGTTCTGCGAGGGATACGACCCGGCCTTCCCCACCGATCTCCGCCGTATGACGACGGGCATCGGCGGCTGGCAGGCCGACGATCCGCCGACGATCGAGCTGACGCTGGCCGTGGGACTCTGGAGCCTCGAAGCGGGCCGGATCACCTGCCGCTTCGGCATCCGTCGCCCGGGCGATGACGTCGTCTATTTCGGCGAGGGCGACACGACGGTCGACGAACCGGGCGAGATGGCGATCATGCCGCTGCGGCTGACCGTGACGCTCGATCGGCCGGGTGTCTACTGGGCCATCTGCGAGTTCGATGGCCGTCCGCTCGTGCAGGTGCCGTTTTCAGTCAGCGAGGCGCCGCCTCCGGCCGCCGGCGGCCAGCCCGCGCCGCTGCCGTGAGGCGTCACGGCGCCAGAAGGTCGGCTGGCCCGAACAGCCGGCAGCCTCGCCGGCTCGCCGCACTTCGTCGCGCTCAGGGTGCCGGCGGTCGCGCGGCGTCGACCGGGGGCGGACTTCCCAGCGGC
>QGVF01000105.1 GCA_003242705.1 Acidobacteriota bacterium | reverse complement strand
TGGCTGCGGGGCAGGTGTGCTTCGGCATCGCGGCGCTGCTGTGGCTCCGGATCGTGTCGACCGACAGGCGCCGGCTCGCGCTGCCGCCCTTCGTCTGGCCGCTGGCCGGCTACGCGATCTGGACGATCCTGAGCGCGGTCTTCTCGATCGATCCGCGCGCGAGCTTCATCGATCTCAAACAGCTCGTCCTGTTCCTGATGGTGCCGATGACGCTGCGCCTCGCCGGCGGTGATCGCGCGGCAACGACACTCAGCGTCATCATCGCGTTCGGGGCCGCGGCCGCGCTCGTAGCCGTCGTTCAGTCGCAGGTGCTCGGCTTCGACAGCCTCGCCAACCGGCCCACGGGCTTCCTGAGCCACTACATGACGTACTCGGGCGTGATCATGCTCGTGCTCTGCGCGGCGGTCGCACGCCTGCTCTTTCACAGCGACCAGCGCGCCTGGCCGGGCGTCGCCATTCCCGCGCTCGTCGTGGCCCTGGCGGTGACGCTCACGCGCAACGCCTACATCGGCGCCGGCGTGGCCGTCGTGGTCCTGCTCGCGCTGCGCAACCCGAAGCTGCTCGTGGCGGTCCCGGTGCTCGCGGCGCTCTTCTTCGCGCTGGCCCCCGACAGCATCCGCGCGCGCGCGTTCTCGGTCGTCGATCTCGAGGACGAGTCGAACCGCGATCGCCTGCAGATGCTCGCGATGGGAGTCGACATGGTGCGCGACAACCCGGCGTTCGGCGTCGGCCCCGAGATGGTCGGACGGGTCTACGGCCAGTATCTCCGGCCCGATCCCGTGCACACCTACAACCCGCACCTGCACAACGTGCCGATGCAGATTGCCGCCGAGCGCGGCCTGCCGGCGCTGGCGCTCTGGGTGGCCTTCGTCGGGGTACTCGCGCGCGACCTCGTGCGGCAGATCCGCCGCGGTCCGGCGCGCGCCATCGCCGCGGCAGGCCTCGGGGCCACGGTCGCCATGCTCGCCGCCGGCCTGTTCGAGTACAACTTCGGGGACTCCGAGTTCCTGATGCTCTACCTCTGCCTGATCACGCTGCCCTTCGCAGCCCGCACCTCGATCGCGACAGCGCAGCAGCCGGCACGGCAGGGGCCGTCCGCGGTCGAGGCGTGATCGGCGCAATCCTTACCCGACGCGAGCTCACCGCCTGGACGGTCGCGCTGCTGCTCGTTGCGGCGCTGCTCGGCGGCATCGGCTTCACGAGCGACGATCCCGACTCGGCCCTCTACGCCGACCTGTCGGCGCGCCTTGCAGCCGGACCGGTCGAGCGCTGGATCGCACCGGAGTGGTGGGGCAACTGGGACCACGAGGGCCTGTTCCGCGAACACCCGGCGGGTGTCTTCCTCCTGCCGACGCTGCTCGGCGCGCTCGGACTGCCCGGCGTGCAGGCGGCCTACATCGTTGGCGTGGCGACGGCGCTCGTCTCGCTCGTGCTGATCGCCGCGGCCATCGGCCGCATCTCGTCACCGGCCGACGGGCGCGCGGCGCTCGTGCTCCTGCAGCTGATGCCGCTGGCGTTCATCTTCCGGATCCGCGCCAATCACGAGTACCCGATGCTGCTCTGCCTGGTGATCGCCGTCATCGGTATCGAGCTGGCCCGCCGATCGTGGCGGTGGATCTGGATCACCCCGGTCGCGCTGACGACGGCGATGCTCGTCAAGGCGGCGTTCGTGGCCGTGCCGCTCGTCGCCATCGGCTGGTGGATGCTGCTCGACCCGCTTCGAGCCGGGGGCAGCGCGCAACGTCAGGTCGTCGCGCTGGCGCTGGCGATGGGGCTGATGGTCGCGACGGCGATCGCGTACGACGCCGTCTACGTACGGCTGACCGGCGAAAGCTTCTGGGGCGGCTACTGGGCGCGGCAGATGGCGCCGCTGTCGATCGGCGTCCAGGCCGAGGGCCGGCCCGGCGTCCTGCACCACCTGGGCTTCTACGCCCTCCGCATGCTGTGGCACCCGGCGCCGTGGAGCTTCGCACTGCTGGCCGGCGCCTGGCGGACGCGCGGGCGATGGACGGCGTGGTGGAACCGCGAAGACGACACGCGTCGGCGCGCACTCGTCTTTGCGGCGGGCTTCGCCGTCACGACCGTGCTCATGCTGTCGATGGCCAGCCGCTTTGCCGAGCGCTACATCTTCTCGCCGAACTACGCGCTTGCCGCGGCGGGCATTGTCGTGGGCCTGCACACGTGGCCCGGTCTTCGCCGGGCGATCGAGCGGCTCGACGCACGCGTCCCGGCACTGCCGATCGTCTGCTGGCTGCTGCTGATTCTGGGGCGCCTGGCACTCGGTCCCGTCCTGCCGCGCATCACCGACTGACGATCGCGACCGCTGCCGCGCGCGGCTGCAGGCCGAGCGACGTGTCGCTCACCGTGCGGCCGCGCAGCGGTTCGACACGAGCAGCACGTCGGCGGCCGGCCGTCCCGACAGCAGGTCGCTCGCCTTCGCTTCGAGCAGCGGGCGGCGCTCGACGACGCACAACCCGTCGATCGCCGCGCTGAGCTCCGCATACCCCCCATCGCGCATGAGCGCCCACGCCGGCTGATCTGAGGCGAAGAACGCCCGGGCCGCGTCGATGTCGGGCAGTTCGACCACGGGCCTGCCCAGGTAGTAGACGATGCTCGGGAAGAAGACCTCATAGGCTCCGACGCGACCGCTCGCGCCGCCCTGCTCGAGGATGGTGGCCGCCAGCGGCTCGGCCGGCTTGAAGCGCTCGACCGACGGCAGCGTGCGCGCGACGAACACGTAGTCGAACAGCACGAACGTGCCGGCGAGCAGCAGCACGGCGGCATCGCGTCGACGCCGCACGATCGTCCCGAACGTGGCCGCCCCGCCGGCCGTACAGATCGCTGCGAGCACCCCGACGCCTGCCAGCGCGTAGTAGCCGCTGCCGAAGAGCCGGTACGCGATCGCCCCGAGGACGATCGTCAGGACCGCGACGATGCCGATCAGCGCGTCGATCGCGCGGGCGGCGCGACCGCTGCGGTACGTCAGGAGCGCCTCGGCGACGAGCGCCGCGACAGCGGGCACCACCGGGAAGATGTACAGGTCCTGCTTGCTCTGCGAGAACGAGAAGACGGCCGTGATCGTGACGATCCAGATCCACAGCAGCCGGCGGATCGCCGCCCGATCGTCAGGCTCGTCGGTCGACACGCGGCGCCACGCGAGGGCGATCGGCACGACGAGCAGCGGCGCCCACGGGAACAGGTCGCCGAACAGCACCGGCAGGTAGAACAGCACGCCGCGCCCTTCCGACGGCATCTCGCCCGTATAGCGGCCGATGTTCTCGCCGACGAAGAACTGGAGGATCGGTCCCCACCCGTGCTCGACATACAGCGCGACGTACCAGGGCGCGACGATCGCGAGCACGATCAGCGCGCCCGGCAGCAGCATCAGCTGTCGCACGTCGGCCCATCGCCGTTCGACGGCCATCCAGATGGCGCCGACGACCACCGGAAAGAAGATGGCGATGGGTCCCTTGGTGAGCACGCCGAGCCCCATGGCGACGTACATGGCAATGAGCCAGGCGCGGCGGCGCTCCAGCTGCCGCCAGGCCATGACGAAGCAGGCCAGCGTCAGCGCCATGAAGCACGTGATCCAGATGTCGATGAAGATGCGTCGCGCGAACATCACGACGCGCGGCGCGCTGGCGACGGCCAGCGCGGCCAGCAGCCCGACGGTCGTCGAGTGCAGCGCACGCCCGACGAGCAGCGTCGCGACGAGGATGCCCATCGCACCGATCGCGATGCCCACCCGCTCGACGGCCACCGATACGCCGAAGAGCTGATACAGGCCGGCAACGACCCAGTAGCTGAGCACCGGCTTGTTGAGCCGCTCGTGGCCGTTGAACCAGGGCGTGACGTAGTCGCCGGTCTCGACCATCTGCCGCGGCGTTTCCACGTAGAACGCTTCGTTGGCGTCCCAGATCGTGTTGGCGCCGAGGCAGATGAAGTAGACCGGCAGCAGGACGGCGACGAGCGCCGCCAGATATCGGGGACGCAGCCGGAAGCGGTCCGCGGCGTCGGTCGACACGTCGCCTGCCCGGGCTCAGTGGCGGAAGTGCCGCCGGCCCGTGAACACCATCGCGATGCCGTGCTCGTCGGCCGCGGCGATGACCTCGGCGTCGCGCACCGACCCGCCGGGCTGCACGACGGCCGTGGCTCCGGCGGCGGCCAGGCTGTCGAGGCCGTCGCGGAACGGGAAGAAGGCGTCGGAAGCGGCCACGGTCCCGCGCAGCTGATCGCCCGCCTTCATCACCGCCGTCTTCACCGCGTCGACGCGGCTCATCTGCCCCGCGCCGATGGCCACCGTCACATCGGCCTTCGTGAAGATGACCGAGTTCGACTTCACGTGCGCGCAGACGCGCCATGCGAAGCGCAGCGCACGCCACTCCTCGTCGGTCGGCGCCCGCTTCGTCACCACGCGCACCGCATCGTGGCCCGGCCAGCGCTCGCCCGCTTCGGTCACCCGATCCCGATCCTGCACGAGCAGGCCGCCCATGATCGAGCGCACGTCGCGCTCGCCGGCCAGGGCATCGAACGACGCCGTCACGACGCGCAGGTTGGCCTTCCTGCCGAGGATCGGCAGCACCACCTCGGGATGACTGATGCCTGGTGCGACGACGGCCTCGATGAACGTCGAGACGAGCTCGTTCGCCGTCGCCTCGTCGATCGGCCGGTTCAGGCCGACGATGCCGCCGAAGGCCGACAGCGCGTCGGCCTCGCGGGCGCGGACGTACGCTTCGGCAAGCGAGCTGCCGGTGGCCGCGCCGCACGGGTTCGTGTGCTTGATGACGACCGCGGCCGGTTCGTCGAATTCGAGCGCGATGCGCGCGGCCGCGTCGAGGTCGAGCAGGTTCGTGAACGACAGTTCCTTGCCCTGGTGAACCGTCGCCCCGCCGAAGCCCTCCTCGCCCGCGGCGTACCACGCGCCGGCCTGATGCGGGTTCTCACCGTAGCGGAGGTCTCGCACCTTGGTGAGTCGCGGCGTCCAGATGACGGGCAGCCCCGTTTCGGCCGGCGCCTCGTCGCGGAAGAAATCGCCGCGCACTTCGTCGACGCGGACCGACGCGAGCGTCGTGGCGATCATCTGATCGTAGGCGGCCGTGTGCGCGAAGGCGCGGCGCGCCAGCTCGAACCGCAGCGTCGGCGTGACGCCGCCGTCGGTCGTGAGCGCCTCGATCACGCGGTCGTAGTCGGCCGGCTCGACGACGACGAGCACGTCGCGGAAATTCTTGGCGGCGGCGCGCACGAGGCTGGGACCGCCGATGTCGATCTGTTCGATCAGATCGTCGAAGCCGAGCCCCGGCGTGGCGGCGGCCTGCGCGAACGGGTACAGGTTGACGACCACCAGATCGATGGTACCGATGCCCTGCGCGGCGAGCGCCTCCATGTCGTCCTGGCGATGACGCCGCGCGAGGATGCCGCCGTGGATGCGCGGGTGGAGCGTCTTGACGCGGCCATCGAGCATCTCGGGGAACCCGGTGACGTCGGAGACCGACGTGACGCGCAGGCCGGCCTCGGCCAGCGCCCGGGCGGTGCCGCCGGTCGAGATCAGCTCCCAGCCGGCGCCGGCGAGCGCACGGGCGAAGGGAATCAGGCCGGTCTTGTCGGAGACACTGAGAAGGGCACGCATGTCAGCTCCACACCTCGTAAGCAGAGAAAAGGCCGGGCCCCGGGCGGGACGCGGCGGAACCTTCCGGACGACCGAACCACCGCCAGCCACCCCGCCAACCACCCCTGCGAGATACCTTGACAGTCATACATGTCATATGTATAGTCGCCCGCTGACGTTGGGCGGGCCGGCGTCTCGGCTGAGTCAGGACCGCAGCCTCACGCGGTCTTTTTTTGTCTCCTGTCGCGCTCGCAATGCTCACGACGGGGGAACGGTGCGGTGAGGACCACCGCACGTCTTCGCAAGGCAGGCAAGTAGTATGCGCATCACCGGTAAGGTCAAGTGGTTCAATAACGCGAAGGGCTACGGGTTCATCGAGCGCGAGGGGGGCAACGACGTCTTCGTGCACTTCTCCGCGATCCAGGGAACCGGCTTCCGGACGCTCGAGGAGGGCCAGCAGGTCGAGTTCGAGATCGTCGAGGGCCCCAAGGGACCGCAGGCCGGCAACGTCACCAAGGCCAGCTAGGCCGACACACCCGAACGGGACCGGCGCGTCGGGCGCCGGTCCCCGACCACCCCGCGGCACGCCGCTCCTCTTCCCATCCCGACGCCTCACCGGATCAGGAACCACACGAGCGGCAGCCACAGTTCGCGCGCGTACGGCACCGGTCGATCGTCGACCAGCACGTCGCTGCCCGGCACGTCGCCCACCAGCTGATACAGGTCGCGCAGATCGCGCGCGCGGGTACCGGGAAAGAACCGCGCGCGGTGCGTCAGCACGCCCGCGTTCCGGTACTCCAGATACTCGTCGGACGCCTTCGCCAGTTCGACGGCCCGCGCGTACCGCTCGCCCTCGAACGCGGGAAACACCAGCGAGATCGAAAACGGCAGATCGGGCAGCCCGAACAGCTCGGCGCGCAGCTCGGGATGCAGCTGCGCGAGCTCCTCGTCGCTCGGCGTCTCCGACAGCTCGGCATACGGCCAGAAGCGCTCGAGCGGCCGATACTCCGGCCGCTCCGGCAGAACACGTGGGGTCGAATCGTGGTCCGTCATGGTGCGGTGCCGAACGACGGATCCTATCGCGACGTGGAACGGGGCCGCAATGGAGCGGCGCGGCGACAACGATCCCGGCGCGGCATGCCCTCGCGCCTCAGAACGTCGCCGCCACACGAGCGGCCGCGGTGATGAGCGGCGCGGCCCAGATCCCCAGCCCCACGAGCACAACCGCCACCACGACGGCCGCCGTCGGCACCCGCACCTGACGCTCGCCCAGCCGCACACGGCTGCTCGGCATGGGCTCCCAGATACGCCGCACGAGCCGCAGGCACGCCGCAAGCACCACCAGCCCGGCCGCGGCCGTCGTCAGGGCGAGCTCCACGCGGCCGTCGGCCGCGAGCGCCTCGAACAGTCGCCATCGCGCCGGAAACCCCACCGTCGCCGGCAGCCCCGCCATCGTCAGCAGGGCGACGGTCAGTGCGAAGCCGCCGCGGCCGTCGCGCCAGCCGAAGGCCGCGAGCGGCCCCGGCGCGTCGCGCCCCGGAACGGTCGTCACCGCGACGACGGCACAGGCCAGAGCGCCGGTCCAGCCGACCATGAGCAGCAGCGCCGCCTCGGTGCCGCCACGCACGGTCGGCACGAGCGCGGCGAGCACGATGCCGGCGTAGGTCACGCCGAGCCACCCGGCCGCACGTTGCAGCCGGGCCTGCACCAGCGCGCCAACCGCCCCGCCCAGCATCAGCAGACCGCTGCTCACCGACACGACCGGCACCCAGTCGTTCCTGATCGGGTCGAACGCGGTCGAGAACAGGCGGACGATAACGGCGAGCGTGGCAGTCAGCGGAACGAGCGTGCCGACGGCCGCCTCGACGCTCACCTCGTGCGCCGACGCGACCTGCAGCGGCAGGACGATCAGGCCGAACGCGCATGCGGCGCCCATGAGCGCGACGGCGGCCGGCAGCAGCAGCCCCGGGTCGAGACTGACAGCCGCCACGCGCAGCCTGATAGCGTCGAGATCCGACACGCCAACCGAGACGACGGCCAGCGCGGCTCCGAACAGCAGCACCGCGCCCGCCCAACCCGCCATCGTCGCCAACCGCACGATCGGAACGAACCCGCGCTCGTCGGCATCGGCACCGACGAGGAACGCGGCCCCCATCCACACGACGCCAAGCGCCGCGCTCACTCCAAGCAGGTCGCGGGCCGCGACGGCTGCGAGCGCGGCGGCAAGCGTCAGCAGGATGACGCCGAGCTGCGGCGGGCGCGGCCGGACGTGGCGCGCGGCCAGCACGGCAGGCGCCGCCGCACCGCACAGGACAAGGCCCATCGCGCTCGTGAAGGGATCCGCGCCGACGCCCGGACCTGTGAGCGGGTCGCCGCGCCAGAGCAGCGCCGCCGCGGCTCCGGCGCCCGCCAGGCCGATACCCGCCAGGCCAGCCGCCGTCTCGTCGTCGAGGCGACGCAGGAGGACGATCGCGCCGGCAGCCAGCGTCACGATCACGAAGGGAACGGCGGGCAGCAACGACATCACCGCTCCTCACCCGCATCGATCTCGACGGTTGCGCCGCGATAGCCACCGCGTTCCCACGGGTGCCAGACGATCGCGGCAAGTCCCGGCAGTACGATGGCCGCGATCAATACGAGCGCGGCCGCGCGCTCGCGCGTCGACAGGTCGCGAAGCGCGCGGTTGCGATCGATCGGCGATCGTCCGAACGCCGTCACGACGAACGAGGCGAGGGCGATGGGCCACAGCGCGGCGCCCGTCGCCATCAGTGCGAGTGCGGAGCCGCGCGCCGGCAGCGGCGCCTCGACGAGTGTCTGCATCAGCGCAACGAATGCCGGGAAGGCGACGCCGACCGGCGCCACGGCGAGAGCCAACGCCGCCGCGGCGAGCAGCCATCCCCATCGCGGCATGGCGACTGCCGCCCCGCCCGCCTCGGACCGGAGAAGTGGACCGCGCCTGGCCTCGAACATCGCCGCGGCCGCCACGAGCGCCGCGGCGCCAAGCGCCTGCCCGATGCCGAACGCCGCCGCGTACAGCGACGGCGACGTCGTGGTCAGCAGCGCCCGTGCGGCGAAGCCCGCACAGGCGAACGCGCCTCCCGCAATCGACAGCCAGGCGGCGAGCCGGCGGGCCTCAACCTGCAGCAGCGCGCCGAGGCCGGCGTACAGCAGCGTCGCGAACGACAGCCACACGAGCATCGGCGCAACCGTCGCCAGTGCATCCGGAACGAACATCCAGACGATGCGCACGAGACCGTACAGGCCGGTCTTCGCGACAACGGCCACAACGAGCAACGCGGCAGATGCCGGCGCTGCCGAGACGGCCGGGCCCACCCAGCCGTGCAGCGGCACGAGCGGCAGGCGTGACAGGCACGCCGCGAGCAGGCCCGCCGCCAGCCAGGGCTGGGCCGTCGGCGCGATGGCGACGTCGGCGAGATCGCCGAACGCGATCGACCAGGTCCCTGCGACGTCGTGATGTCGCACCGCCACCTGCGCCAGGGCCAGGACGAGCCCGATGCTGCCGGCGAACAGATAGATCGTCATGCGGCGCGCGGCAGCAATCGCCGCCCCGTCGCCACGATCGCCCGCAGCCACGACCGTCGCCGGAATGAGCGCCGCGGCCTCCCACCCGGCAAGGAACGTCACCAGATCGCCCGCCACGAAGCAGAGATTTGCCGCGCCGCCGGCCGCAAGCAGGCCGGCCAGCTGCACGGTGGTGCGTCGCGACTCGTCGGCGGGATGAAGCAGGACGGCCGCGAGCGTCGACACGGCCGACAGCAGCGCGAACGACAGTCCGAGCGCATCGCCCTGCAGTCCGACGGGCACGCCGACAGGTGTCGCCCACGGCCAGCGCGCGACGATGACGCTGCCGTCGAGCGCCGTGAGCAGCCAGGCACTCAGGGCGGCCGCGAGTGTTGCCGAGGCCGCGAGCGTCGCGATCCGCCGACTCCCCATCCCGAGCGACCAGCGTCGTCCGGACAGCACGAGCGCCGCTCCGGCCAGCGGCACCAGGACGAGCGCGGTCAGCACGACGCCTCCCCGGTCATCGGGTCCACAGCAGATACGCGAGCACGCCGACGACGCCGCCCACGATGAGCCGGGCCTGCCCGGCGAGCGTCACCGGAACGAGGCCCGCGACGAACAGCCCCCACTCCTCGACGACGTGACCGATGCGCGTCGCGGTGCGATCGAACAGCCGCCGTTCGATTGCCGTCCAGAACGACAGCAGGCGCTGCTGCGACGCAGGGCGACGTCGTCGCATGTCGACGACGACCGCTGCGCGCCACGCCATCGTGAGCAGGGCGAACGCGACGACGCCGGCGGCCAGCGCCGTCCTCCAGCCCGCCCCGGCAGCAGCGGCCGCGCGCAGCGCGAGGACGACCGCCGGGCCGAGCGCGACCGGCAGGCCTGCGGGCGGAAGCGGGCGGCGTCGGCCGATGGCGTCGGCAGGCGATGTCCTCGTGCGGGTCACCCGCGTCGCACCCGTCACGGTGACCAGTCCGATCGCCGCGAGGGTGGCGGCCGTGCCGCCATCGATCGCAAGCATCGACGTCCTGAGTCCGGCGGCCAGGGCGACCGCCGGGACGAGCGGCAGGGTGACCGCGTGCAGTGCGACGTAGCGAACGGCGCGGTAACGGCCGTCCGCGGATGCGGTCACAACGGCAGCCCCCACGAGCGCGAGCATCCAGCCAACACCGACGAGGGTCAGGCTGCCGGCCGTGGCCGTGACGAGCACCGCGGGCAGCGCGGCAGCAGCCGTGCGGGTGTACGGGGAACGAAGGCGCGGCGCCCGGACGATCATTCGCGTTCGCTGTCGCGCGCGCCGCGCGCCGTGACGGCCACGACCACGACCGCCGCGCATGCCAGGCCGAGAAACAGCACGAGGGCGGCCGTGAGGCGGCCGGTCGACGTGCCGAAGTAGCGGTCGCCGGCCACGAGCACGAGCGAAACCGCATTGAGCGCCAGCATCAGACTGAGCATCCGCCCCGTCGCGCTCCGACGGACGAACAGCCCGCCTGCCCCCGTCGCCAGCAGGATCGCACCGAGCATAAGTACCGAGTTGAAGGTCGGCTCGGGCAGCATCAGACCCCCTCGCGCCGGAGCGCCTGCGCGGCCGCCAGACTCATGAGAAGCACCACGACACCGAGCGCCGCGAGCAGCAGATCATCGCTCCTGGCCGCTATCGGCATTCCGCCGAACGGGCCCGGCGCTTCCGCCGCCGCATCGGTCAGCGGCGGGAACGGCGCAGGCAGCAGCCGCTGAAAGATCCACGCGAGTTCAATCGCGAGCCCGAGCGCCAGCAGCAGGCCAGTGACCAGGTCGACGCCGCGGGCGTGATCGCGGGCCGGTGTCGTCCTGCCGTTCACGAGCAGCGGAATGGCCACGGCCAGCACAGCAGGGATCTGCATGAGAAGCAGCGTCAACGCGAGCCAGGGCGCGCCCAGCTGCACGTACAGCGCAGCGAGCGCCAGCACCGCGACCATGGCGCCGACGACCGCCGTGCGCAGCACACGGTGACCGACGGCGACGACCGACGCCGTAATCACGACGGCCGCCAGCGTCCAGAAGACCGTCGCGCTCATCGCCGTCGCGGCGCCGGCCGCCGCCCGTCACGCGCGGCCGCAGCGGCGGATAGACTGTTCACCGTGCGTCTTGCCTGGTTCACTCCCTGGCCTCCTCAGCCGAGCGGTATCGCCGGCCGATCAGTCGACGCGACCACCGGGCTCGCCCGCCGCGGCCACGCGATTGACGTCTTCGTCGATCGGCGTCGCGTGCCGACAGCCGTGCGCGCCGGCGACGACGCGCCCGCACCGGGCGAGGTCCGGATCCAGTCGGCGCACGAGTTCGCCTGGCGCCACCAGCGCCGCCAGTACGACCTCATCGTCTACCAGATCGGCAACTCGGTGGCGCACGGCTTCATCTGGCCGTACCAGCAGCGGTATCCGGGCGTCGTGCTGCTGCACGACACGCACCTGCATCATGCCCGGGGCGCCGCGCTGCTCGTTGGGGCCGACGGCGAAGCCTACCGCGAAGTGTTCACCTTCGACCATCCCGGCGACTCGATCGACGCGGCCGAGCTCGCCGTCCTCGGTTTCCACGGCAGCTACTACTTCCTGTGGCCGATGCTCCGCTCGGTCGTGGCGGCGGCCCGGGCGGTGGGTGTGCACCCGCGCGGCAGCGTCGAGCCGCTGCGTGCCGCGTTTCCCGATGTGCCGATCGGGCCGGTGGCACTCGGCATGGGGTGCGAGGTCCTGCCCTGCGACGAGGATCGGCGCGAGATGCGACGCGGCCTGGGCATCCCGGCCGATGCCCTGCTGTTCGGCGTGTTCGGCGGGCTCACGGCCGAGAAGCGCGTGCCGCAGGTGCTCCGCGCCATCGCGCGGCTTCGACAGGCTGTCGCGGGGGTGCGCCTGCTGCTGGCCGGCGCACCCGATCCGGCGCTCGAGCTGCCCCAACTCATCCGGGCGCTCCGGCTCGACGATGCAGTGACGCTCGCGCCCGACCTCGACGACGATCTTTTCGAGCGCGCCATTGCAGCGGTGGATGTCAGCCTGAATCTGCGCTGGCCGACGGCGGGCGAAACATCGGGGCCGTGGCTGCAGGCGCTGGCCGCCGGGCGCGCGACGGTCACGATTGATCACCCCCAGCACGCGCACGTGCCGGCGCTCGACCCGCAGACCTGGCTTCCGAGGCCGGGACAGCCCGGGGCCGAGCCCGTCACGGTCGCCATCGACATCATCGACGAGGAGCATTCGCTCGAGCTCGCGGTCTTCAGGCTCGCCGCCGACCGGTCACTGCGCGAGCGCCTCGGCGCCGCGGCGCGCCGCTACTGGGAGCGCGAGCATACCGTCGCGCGCATGATCGACGACTGCGAGCGCCTCTTCGATCGGGCGCGTGCCGAGCCCGACGGCGTGCGGCACGAGCTGCCCCGTCACCTGCGGCCCGATCCGTTCGCGCGCGCCGAGCGGCTCCTGCAACCTTTCGGAATCTCGACATGCGGATTGTTCTGAACGGCGAAGAAACGACCCTGCCCCGGCCCATGACCGTCCAGGAGCTGCTCGAGCACCTGGAGATCGACCCGCGCCTCGTGGCGGTCGAGTGCAACCGGGTTGTGGTGCGCCGCGCGACGTACGCCGAAACGCCGATCCCGCCCGATGCCGAGGTCGAGATCGTGGCGTTCGTCGGCGGCGGCTGATCGCGCCGGTGAATCTCCGGCGCGCCCCCGGGGTCCGGGGCGGTCCCCACCGATCAGACGCCCGGGGGCAACCTTGCGGACCCCCCGCCCACCCCGGGGACGTGCCGACGGCGCGCGCCC
>QGVF01000007.1 GCA_003242705.1 Acidobacteriota bacterium | reverse complement strand
CACCACGGCCGCGCGGCGCGACGCGGCCTGCCTCCCCCGCACCTGCCCCGGACGCCGCCGGCGCAGTGGCGCATGCTTTGCGCGCGGCGCGGGAGGCGGGCGCCGCGGCAGCCGGCGACGCCGTTACCTGAACCGCCTCGGCCGGCGCCTGCACAGCGGGGCGTCCGGCCGCCCCTGCCGACGCGCTGCCCTGTGCTGCCGGCGTCGCGCCGCTTTCCCCGGAACTGCGGATCAGCGCCACGACCGTGTGCACGGGAACGGTCTCTCCCTCAGCGACACGTATCTCGGCCACGATGCCGGCCGCCGGCGAAGGAATCTCCGCATCGACCTTGTCGGTCGAAATCTCGAACAGCGGCTCGTCCTTGTCGACGGCATCCCCCACCCGCTTCATCCAGCGGACGATGGTGCCCTCGGCAACCGATTCACCCATCTGCGGCATCAGGACGTCGAACATCGTCGTGGGGGTCGGCGTGAAGCTCCGGGACAACAGCTCAGGCTAACAGGTTACAGACTTCCGTCGGCAGGCAACAGGCTGGACGCGGGCGCGCGATTCGGCTACAGGTGGATGGCCCCCCCGAGCACCGCATGCGCCGCCTCGCCGACGGCCTCGGCCATGGTCGGATGCGCGTGGATCGTGCGCGCCAGCTCCTCGACCGTCGACTCGAGCCGCAGCGCGGCGGCTCCCTCGGCCACGAGCTCGGTTGCGCGGCCGCCGATGACGTGCACGCCGAGCAGCTGGTCGTACTTCGTCTCGCCGACGATCTTCACGAAGCCTTCCGTCTCGCCGGCAATGCGTGCCCGTCCGAGCGCGCTGAACGGGAACGTGCCGATGCGCACGTCGTAGCCGCGCTCGCGTGCCTCGGCCTCGGTGAGCCCCACGCTGCCGATCTCGGGCTCGCAGTAGGTGCAGGCCGGTATGTGGTCGTAGTTGATCGGTTCGACGGCACGGCCGGCAATCCGCTCGGCCACGACAATGCCTTCTGCCGATGCGACATGGGCCAGCTGCGGGTGCGGACGATCGGCGAACGCAATGACGTCGCCAATCGCCGAGACGCCCGGCACCGACGTACGGTAGAGCGCGTCGACACGGATGAAGCCGCGATCGAGCTCCAGCCCGGCCTCGCGCGCGCCGAGCCCGTCGGTGACCGGCCTGCGTCCGACCGCCACGAGCACGCGCTCGACGTCGAGTGTCCCGGCCTGCCCGTCGCGTCGCTCGAGCGACAGCCGCACGCCGTCGTCGGTGACCTCGGCGCCGGTGACGCGCGTCGTCGTGCGGATGTCGATGCCGCGACGTCGGAATGCGCGGGCGAGTTCGGCCGAAACGGCCGCGTCCTCGCCCGGCACGATGACCGGCATCGTCTCGATGAGCGTCACGCGGCTGCCGAAGCGATTGAAGATCGACGCAAACTCGACGCCCACGGCACCGCTGCCGATGATGGCGATCGACGCCGGAATCGACGGCAGGGCGATGGCTTCGTCGCTCGTGATCACGCGCGTGCCGTCGACCGGCACTTCGGCCAGCGGCCGCGGCGCCGATCCGGTGGCGACGATCACCTCGCGCGCCGACAGCGTGCGCGGCGCGTCGCCGAGTACATCGACGTCGCCGGCGCCCCCCAGGCGCGCCGTCCCGCGAATCCACTCGATGCGGTGCTTGCGGAACAGGTATTCGACCCCCTTCGCCAGCCCCGACACCACCTGCTCGCGCCGCGAAGAGATTGCCGCCAGGTCGACCGCCGGCGTTCCGGGCAGCCGGATGCCCCACTCGTCGGCCTTCTGCACGATCTTCAGGGCGTGCGCGTGCTCGAGGAGGACCTTCGTCGGGATGCAGCCGACGTTCAGGCACGTCCCGCCGAGCACCGGCGCGCGTTCCACGACGGCAACGCGCAGGCCGAGCTGGGCTGCCCTGACAGCGGCGACATAGCCGCCGGTGCCCGAACCAATGACAACGACGTCGTAGCGCGGGGACATCTCGGGAAGGAACGCGTGGGGAGCGGGCGCGCGGAGCACCGCCAGCGGCGCTCGGCAGGATCCTCCCTGCGAGCGCCGGCCGTCGGCGACCTCCGATCCGGGTGCGCCGGATTACTTGCGGGGCAGAACGGCGTCTTTCAGCTGCTTGGCGATTCGCGCCTTCACGACGGTCTTGGCGGGAATCTGGATGGTTTCGCCGGTGGCGGGGTTGCGTCCCTCGCGCGCCTTCCGCTTCTGCACGACGAGCTTGCACATGCCCGGCAGCACGAACTCACCGGAGCGCTTGAGCTCCTTCTCCGCCAGGGTGTTCAGCTCCTCGAAGAAATCGCGGACCGTGGTTCGCTTCAGATCGAACTTCTCAGCGAAGTGCGCGAACAGTTCCATCTTGCCCATGCGCCGGGCGTCTGCCATGCCTCTTCTCCCTGCCTGGGCGCGCGTGAGGTCGTCCGTCGTCGTGACCGCGCGCGCAAAACGGTCTGACGGCAATCCGCGAAAGCGGCCTAATCGTAGTCCCCGGTTCCAAGCAGTGTCAATAAAACCCCGTCCGGAACGCAAGCGATTTCCATCCGGCCGTCCCCCGTAATATTGAAGGCATGTCCTCGACGATCGAGACCTTCCCGAACCCCCGTCCCGAACGCGACTACGAGATCCAGATCCGCTGTCCGGAGTTCACCTCGGTGTGTCCCAAGACCGGACAGCCCGACTTCGGCGAGATCCTCATCACCTACACCCCGGCCGCTGCCTGCATCGAGCTCAAGTCGCTGAAGTTCTACCTGCAGGGCTACCGCAACCAGGGCATCTTCTACGAGGCGGCCGTCAACCGCATCCTCGACGACCTGGTCGCCGCCTGCAGCCCCAGGCGCATGCGCATCACGGGCGCCTTTACCCCGCGCGGCGGGATTTCGACGACGGTCGTCGCGCAGCACGGCGAGTGATCGGCGAGTGAGGCGGCAGACCTGCCGCCGCCTCGTCGCGACCGGCCCCGGCTCCGGGCTCCCGCATGTGGACCCGGCGTCGACGCTGGCGCGTCGACCGCGCGCGGCTCGCCTTCCTGCCGGGATCGCGCGCGCGCATGGCTGCCCGCGACCATGCTCACTTCGCGCGTCGACGTCTGGCCGCACCAGCTCGAGCCGCTCGCGGCTGTGCTCTCCGGAAGGCGCCGGCTCCTCATCGCCGACGCGTCGGGCACGGCAAGACGATTCAGACCGGCCTGATCCCTGCCGAGCTCGAACAGCGCCGCGGCCCGATTCACGCGCTGGTCATCGTGCCTGCCACGCTGCGCGTGCAGTGGACCACCGAGCTGCACGACCGCTTCGTGCCTCGACGAGGCCGCCCTCGCGCGGATCCTCGAGTCGTTCCCGCTGATCCTGGCCGGCGAAAAGGCCGCCGTGATGACAGCCCTCCGGCGACCGCACGTCCGGCGCCTGCCCATCGCATAATCGAAGGTCGATGAGATGGCGGAGCATCGTTGCGGGCGCCGTGGCGCTCGCGCTCGCGGGTGGGACCGCGGTCGTCGGCTGGAAGACCCACGCCGAAGCGGAGCGCCTCGTGACGAACCCCATCGAGACGCGCCGGCTGCCCGTCCAGACGCCGATCGACTTCGGCATGGTCTACGACGATCTCGCCATTTCGAGTGCCGACGGCCTGCAGCTGGTGGCCTGGTACGTCCCGTCGCGCAATGGCGCCATCATCGTTGCGCAGCACGGCTACCGATCGACGCGGGCCGAGATGCTCAACGAGGCGGCGATGCTTCACGCGCACGGCTACGGGGTACTCGTCCCGGCGCTCCGTGCGCACGACCTGAGCGACGGCACACTCATCACCTTCGGCGCCCGTGAGGTGGACGATCTGCTTCGGTGGATCGAGCACGCCCGCCGGCTGTCCGGTGTCGATCCGGACCGGATCGGCCTGCTCGGCAACTCGCTCGGCGGAACCATCGCGATCGAGGCGGCGGCGCGCACGCCGGCGGTGCAGGCCGTTGCCGCCAGCGCGGCGTTCTCGTCGCTCGTCGACACGCTCGAAACGAGCATCCGGTTCTTTACCGGCATGCCGCCGTTTCCGTTCGCCCCGGTGATTGCGTTCTGGGCGGAGCGGCAGACCGGCGTCCGGCTGACCGACATCGACGCCACGCGGTCGATCGGCCGGATCAGTCCACGCCCGGTGCTCCTGATGCAGGGCGGCGCCGACGAAGTGATCTCCATCTCGAGCGGGCAGCGTCTGTTCGACGCGGCCGGCGAACCGAAGTCGCTCTGGTTCGACGAACGGGTCGGCCACGCCCGCTTCGACACGGCGTTCCCCGGAGAGTTCGAGCGCCGCATCCTCCAGCTGTTCGATTCCGCCCTCGGCGAATAGACCGTCTGCGCACCTCGCGTCACCGCCGCATCAGTGCACTGCTTCGTCGCACCTATGTCCGTCTACGTCCAGACCGTCCTTCTGCTCACGATCTCGAACGTGTTCATGACCTTCGCGTGGTACGGCCACCTGCGACACCTCGGGCATCGCCCGTGGTACGTGGCCGCCGTGCTCAGCTGGTCCGTCGCCCTCTTCGAGTACCTGTTTCAGGTTCCGGCAAACCGCATCGGGTTCGGCACGATGAGCCTGGCGCAGCTGAAGATTCTCCAGGAGGCGATCACGCTCAGCGTGTTCGTCCCCTTCGCGATGCTCTACATGAAGGAGTCGTTCAAGCTCGACTACCTGTGGGCAGGCCTGTGCCTGCTGGGCGCGGTGTACTTCATCTTCCGCTCGTGATGCCGACGGAAAGCGCCGCCGGCGGCGTCGCGATCTGGTAGAGTTCGGCGGTCCCGTTATGGCGACCAGGAACGACACTCCCACCCTGCCCGGCGAGGCGCTGGGCATGATCGAGACGCGCGGCTTCGTCGGCATGGTCGAAGCGACCGACGCCATGGTGAAGACCGCGAACGTCGTGTTCGTCGGCTGGCAGAAGGTCGACGCCGGGCTGGTCACCGCGATCGTCCGCGGCGACGTGGCGTCGGTGAAGGCCGCCGTCGATGCCGGTGCCGCCGCCGCCCGCCGCGTAGGCGAGCTGGTCGGCGTGCACGTCATCCCGCGGCCGGTCGACTCGCTCGGCGACGTTTTCCCGATCGGCTGACCTTCCGGCGTCGGCCCGCCGGCCGCACGGCCTCGAGCGGCAGGCCGTCGGCGGTGACGAGCGGCTGACTCGGATCGGCCAGCAGGTCGAAGACGTGCCCCTGCTGCGTCCGCAGGAACAGTCCTCGGCCGTCGGTCAGCAGCCGGAGCTCACCGGCATCGTCGAGCGTCTCGGCGAGGCGACGACGGAAGCAGGTGCGCAGCGTGTCCATCATCGCGCGCAGGAGGGCAGGGGTGAAGCCGCGCCGCCGCAGGTCGGCAAGCGCCGCCAGCTCGAGCACATCGACCGGCGTATAGCGCCGCTCCGTGAAGCCGCCCTGCGCCGTGCGGCGCGGAGCAATGGCCGGGGCGAAGACTCCGGTAGCGTCCCAGGTCTGCAGCTGCCGCGCCGTCAGCCCGGTCAGGGCCGCCACTTCGCGCGCGCTGTAGCTCGTCTTCAGCCGCATCGCACGCGCCGTGTGCCTCAGGCCCCGCCTCCGAAGCGGGCCGCGGCGCGCTCTGCCTGCTCCACACCGGCGAAGTCCTTTTCGGTCACGCCACCTTCGCTGTGCGTGCTCCAGCGCACGGTCACCCGCCGGTAGCTGACCACGAGATCGGGATGGTGATCGGCGGCTTCGGCATCGAACCCAAGCCGCGTGACGAACGCCACCGCATCGGGGAACGACGGAAACGTGAACTCGCGGGCGACTGCCCCGCCGTCGAGCATCCAGCCAGGATGCTGCTTCAGCCGCGCCTCGATGTCAGTCTGTGAAAGGAGCATGCTGCCCTCCCGGCTCAGGCCGAGCCGCCTTCCATCTTCGCGAACCGATCCGGTGTGGTGATTTCGAACAGGTCGTCGCGGACGTTGTCGAGCAGGTAGCCGGTCACCAGCTCGGCGGTCAGCGGCGCAAGCAGTACGCCATTGCGATAGTGGCCCGTGGCCGCCACGATGCGCGGCGCTGCGGCAAAGGGCCCAATCGCCGGAAGCTCGTCGGGCAGCATCGGCCGCAGCCCCACCCTGATCGCGTCGAGCCGCGCGCCGGTCGCATGCGGCAGCAGTTCGATGGCGGCCGACGTCAGTGTATTCACGCCGGCGACCGTCGTCCCTTCGTCGAACCCGACTTCTTCCATCGTGGCGCCGACGAGAACGGTGCCGTCGCTCCAGGGCACGGCATAGCAGTGCGGTCCCCAGCAGATTCGACCCGGCTGGTCGCCTTCACACCACTGCAGATGGAGCAGCTGGCCACGCACCGGACGCACGGGCAGCGACGGCACACCCGGAATTCTGACGCGGCGCGACCAGCTGCCGCCGGCAATGACCGCCGCATCGCCCGTCCAGGTGCGATCGACCGAGGTCACCTCGACGCGGTCGCCAACCTGTGCCACCGTGTGCACCTCGACGGGGAACTCGAACGTCGCTCCGGCCAGGCGCGCCTGGTGCACGAGCGCGTTCATGAGCGAGGTGACGCCGACGAGCCCGTGATCGAGCGTGAGCAGGCCGCCATGCGCGGCCGGCGTGATGCTCGGTTCGAAGCTCCGCACCGCGTTGCCATCGAGCCATTCCGACTCGACACCGATCGTATCGAGCCAGACCTTGTTCCCGAGCAGCTTCGCCACGCCGTCGTCGTCGAGCGCGATCTCGAGCGTGCCGGTCCTCGCGTACTCGATGCCGCCGCGGCTGACTTCGAGCAGTCGGGCGACGAACGAGTCGTAGAGCGAGAGGCTGCGCACGCACAGATTCAGGAGTGGAGAGTCGGCCTCGCCTTCGATGTAGGGGGTGAGCATGCCGGCCGAGGCCTGGGAAGCGCCGCGGTTCGGCCCGCGCATGTCGAGCACGGCGACATCCGCACCCCGCTGCGCGAGCGCTTCCGCAATCGTGGCGCCGATAATGCCGGCGCCGAGCACTATGACACGCACGCGACAAGTCTATATCGCCGTCGACGCCCGGCCCGACACGGCTGTGCGCGGCAGGTGACACAAGGCTGTCACCCGGGCATGCGAAACTCGATCTCGGCCGATACAGAGCCGACGATCGGGGTCGGTACACGGCTTGCCTGAATGAAGGTCGAGGCACAGAACAATGACGTCCCGATGGCTCATGGCGGTTACGGTGGCTGGCGGCATCGCGGCAGGCGGTGTCGGCGGCTACCTGGCAGTGCGATCCGCCGGTCCGGCGTCCCGCGCCGAGGCGCCGGCAGCCGACGCGGCACCCGCATCCGTTTCCGGCCCGGTGGTCAGCGAGGCGGCTGTCGCACCGGGCGGAGATACCGAAGCGGCACCGGCGCCCTCGCGCGAGGCGGCGCCGGCTGCTGCCCCCGCACCGTCCCAACCACCCCGGCCGCGCACGCGGCCGCAGCCACGACCGACACCGGCGTCGAAGCCGGCCGGCGCGCCCACCGTCGTGGCCGACAACGCTCCCGCCGTCGACGGGCCGGCGGTGGCCGTCCCGGTGTCGGCTCCCCCGCCGGGCGCGTTACCCGCGCCACCCGTCCTGAGCGTGCCGACGCTCGATCCCGCAGAGGTCGCCGCCTACGGGGAAGACGCCATCGTCACGCTCGAAGCGCCTCCGGCCGATCTCGTGGAGCTGGCGGCCAACACGGTGATCGGGATCCGGCTGCAGACGACCGTTTCGAGCGAAGTCTCGCGCGTCGAGGACGAAGTCCAGGCACGGGTCACCCGCCCGGTCGAAATCGACGGCCGGGTCGTCATCCCGACCGGCGCACGGCTCATTGGCTACGTCACCGAAGTGGAGTCGGGCGGCAAGGTGCGCGAGCGCGCGAGAATTGGCGTCCGGTTTACGACGCTGGAGATCGGCGACGAGCGCGTGCCGATTGCGACCGAGACGATTTATCGCGCCGGCGAATCGCCGGCCGGCGAGGCGACGGCAAAGATCGGCGCCAGTGCCGTCGTGGGGTCGATTCTCGGCGGCGTGATCGGCGGGAAGCGGGGCGCGGCCATCGGGGGAGCGGCAGGCGCGGCCGGCGGCACGGCCATGGTGATGAGCGGCAGCCCCAATCCCGCCGTTCTCGACTCGGGCACGCCGCTCACGGTCCGGCTCGCTGAACCGGTCGCGATCCGCGTCGGGCCCTGACGCCATTCAGTCGACCTGCGGCGGACGCTCCACCCACTTGAAGACGAACTGCGTCGCCCCCTCGCGCTCGAACGCCATCATGCCGTGCACCGGCAGTTCTTCCGGTGCCCCGAGCTTTGCGGCGAGCTTCGGCAGGTGCGGCCAGTGACCGACGAGCAGCACGTCCTGATCCTCGAGCAGCAGCGCATCGTGGATCCATTCGGGCGGATCGCCCGGCTGCAGGCCGCGCACCGCTCTGAAGCCGGCCATCGGACTGCACCGGCGCAGGAACCATTCGGCAGTCTGGCGGCTGCGCAGCTTGCCGCTGTGCCAGATCACGGCGGGACGCACGCCGCGCTGCTGCGCACGCCCGGCCAGTGCCGCGGCCTGCTCGACGCCGCGCGTCGACAGCGGCCGAGAGGCGTCGACGCCGGGGTCGACCGCTTCGGCGTGATGAACGAGGAATACGAACATCGGCGTGCCGGTCTATATTAGCCGTCGCGTTGACTCGTCCCACCATCCCCCGCCGCGCCGTCGTTTCCTGGATCCTCTACGACCTGGCCAACACCATCTTCTCGATGGGGGTCGTCTCGCTCTATTTCTCACTGTTCGTTCGAAACGAAGTGGGTGTCGACCAGGCCGACCGGATCTACGGGCTGATCAGCACGGCCTCGATGGCCATCATCTTCGTCGCCTCGCCCGTGCTCGGCGCAATGACCGACAGGGCCCGCCGGCGGATGCCGTTTCTCGTGTGGGCCACGCTCGCCTGCGTCGCGGCCACGGCACTCATCGGCGCCGGGCCGTTTCAGGTTTCGGTCCTCTGCTTCGTCGTCGCCAACGCGGCCTATCAGGCCGGTCTGCAGTTCTACGATTCGCTGCTGCCCGAAGTGAGCCATCCGGGCAACCGTGGCCGCATCAGCGGCATCGGCGTCGGCGTCGGCTATCTCGGATCGTATCTGGCCGTCGGCGCGGGTTTCTTCGTCGATCCGTCGAACTACTCCGCGCTGTTCGGCCTGCTGGCGGGCATGTTCCTGGCGCTGGCCCTCCCGTGTTTCCTGTTCGTGAAGGAGCAGGGCAATCCATCGCCGGGGCCGGTCTTCAGCCTGACAGCGATCCGGACGTCGCTCGGCGGGACGCTGCGCGCCCTGCGGGCCACGCGTGAGTTCCCCGGCCTGGCGCGATTTCTCGTCGGCCGTGTCTTCTACACGGATGCCATCAACACGGTGATCGCCTACATGGGCCTCTACACGGTCAACGTGGCCGTGGCCACGGGCCTGTCGGCGGAAGACGGGCGCACGCAGGCGCAGCTCGTGCTGATGTCGGCCATCACGTTCGCGATCATCGGCGGCGTGGTCTGGGGCGTGCTCGTCGATCGCTTCGGCGCTCGGCGCACTCTGAATGGAGTGCTGCTGCTCTGGCTGCTCGTCTTTGCGACGGCAGCCGCCATCGGCGCCCTGGTGCTGCCGATCGCCTGGCTTTACGTGGTCGCCGCGGCCGCCGGCGTGGCGCTCGGCGGAATCTGGTCGGCCGACCGCCCGCTGATGCTGCAGCTGTCGCCGCCGGCCCGCATCGGCGAGTTCTACGGGCTCTACGGCATGGTGGGCCGCTTCGCGGCCATCACGGGACCGGCGCTCTGGGCGGCCATCATGTACGTTGCCGTCGAGCGCATGGGCCTGCCCGTTCTGCAGGGCCAGGCGGCCGCCATCACCCTCCTGTTCGTGATGACACTCATCGGCTACCTGATCCTGCGCCGCCTGCCCGCCGCCGACGCCGCCCCCCGCGGCCAGTAGGGCGTCGCCGCCCGGAACGGGCTGCCGGCGCCCGCATCGCGGCCGCGCGGCCGCAGTCTCCATGGCATCGCGCGGCCTCAACCGCGGCCGAGTCGCTCGATGATGGCCGGCTCGACGGCCTCGGGCGGCGTCCGCGGCGCGAAGCGTTCGACGTGCGCACCGTCGCGATCGACGAGGAACTTCGTGAAGTTCCACTTGACCGCCTTCGATCCGAGCGCGCCCGGCGCCTTCGCCTTGAGCCACACGAACAGCGGATGTGCCGCGGGCCCGTTGACGTCGACCTTCTCGAACATCGGGAAGGTCACATCGAAGCGATCGCGGCAGAAGGTTTCGATCTCGCGGCTGGTGCCCGGCTCCTGCCCGCCGAACTGGTTGCAGGGAAAGCCCAGCACGACGAACCCGGCGTCGCGGTGCCGCCGGTAGAGCGCCTCGAGTCCGGCATACTGCGGCGTGAACCCGCACCGGCTCGCGACGTTGACGACGAGCACCACGGAGCCGCGGTACCGCTCCAGCGGGACCGGCTGCCCGCGCAGATCCGCGGCGGTAAAGTCCCAGATCGTGTCGGCCACCGGCCGGATGCTAGCATGGCCTGCTGGATTGTCCCCGCCCGACGATGACCGATCGACCTGTTTCCCACGGACCGCGCCGCGCTGCACTCGCCTTCATCTTCGTGACGGTCGTGCTCGACATGCTGGCGCTCGGCATGATCATCCCGGTGCTGCCGCTGCTCATCGAAGACTTCCGCGGCGGCGACACCGCCTCGGCCGCGCGCATCGTGGGCCTGTTCGGGACCTCGTGGGCGGCGATGCAGCTGTTCGCCGCGCCGCTGCTCGGCTCGCTGTCCGATCGATTCGGCCGCCGGCCGATCATCCTCCTGTCGAACTTCGGCCTCGGGCTCGACTACGTGCTGATGGCGCTCGCGCCGTCGCTGAGCTGGCTGTTCGCCGGCCGCCTGCTGTCGGGCGTGACGTCGGCGAGCATCCCGACCGCCTACGCCTACATCGCCGACGTCACGCCGCCCGAGCGCCGCGCACGCTCGTACGGACTGCTCGGCGCCGCCTTCGGCATGGGCTTCATTGTCGGGCCGGCGCTCGGCGGCTGGCTGGGCACGTTCGGTCCGCGTACGCCGTTCTGGTTCGCCGCGGCGCTGAGCCTGGCCAACGCGGCCTACGGCTGGTTCATCCTGCCCGAGTCGCTGCCGGCCGACCAGCGCTCAGCCTTCTCGTGGAAGCGCGCGAACCCGCTCGGCTCGCTGCGGCTGCTGCGCGCCGAAAGCGGCCTCGTCGGTTTCGCCGTGATGCACTTCCTCTATCACCTCGCGCATCAGGCGCTTCCGGCAGTCTTCGTCCTCAACTCGGAGTACCGGTTCGGCTGGTCGAGCGCGACCGTCGGCCTCGCCCTCGCCGTCTCGGGCGTCGGATCGGCGATCGTCCAGGCGGGTCTCGTCGGCCGCATCGTCGGCACGTTCGGCGAACGCCGCGCCCTGATGGCGGGGCTCATCTTCGGAACGATCGGCTTCGTGATCTACGGCCTGGCGCCGACCGGCCGGATCTTTGCCATCGGTATCCCGATCCTGTCGCTGATGGGCATGTACGCGCCGTCGCTGCAGAGTCTGGCGACGCGTCTCGTGGGGCGCGATCGCCAGGGTGCGCTGCAGGGCGCGCTCTCGAGCGTCCAGATGTCGACGGGCATCTTCGGCCCTGTTCTCTTTTCGGAGGTGTTCGCGCGGTCGATTCAGCCCGGCAGCATCTGGCCGAACGCCGGCGCACCGTACCTCCTGTCGGCAGTGCTGCTCGTGGCCGCCTTCGTGGTCACGCGCCGCGCGACGCGCTGACGCCCGCTAGGCGCCCACCATGTTGGGATTCGCGGTGTTGACGTTCCGCTTGATCAGCACGCGATCCTCCTGCCGCCACATGAACGTCACGCCGCCGTCCTGCGAGACGACGAAGGCCGCCGTGTTCGAGGCCGTGGCGACGCAGCGGATGGCCGACCGGTGCCGCATGCCGAACGTTTCAGGATCGATGCGCGGCCAGGGTCCGCTGCGCATCGGGTGACCCGTCACCTCGAAGACGTCGACGTGCTGTGTCGGATCGAACACGATCTCGGCGCCGAAACCCTCGACAGCGAGGTCGGCGCGCAGGACGAGCGCGCCGTCGACGGCCGTCAGCCGTGCCGTGAGATCGGCGGCGTCGGCCAGCGCCTCTTCGGCGACGAACGTCGCGTTCTTCAGGTGCGACACGCCTTCGCGCCCTGACCCGGTAGCGGCATACTCGGCCCGCGCCGCGGTCAGCCGATGCCGCGCGTTCACGAACGACACGAAGCACTCCGAGACGATCGCCTGCGCGGCATCGACCCTGAACCGCGGCCGCACCGGCAGCGACGACGCGGCCTCGGGCGTCGTCAGCAGGACCGTGCCGCCGTGACCGTGCTCCTTCACGCCGTTGACGATGCAGAGGATCGTGTTGAGCAGGGCGATCCACTCGAAGTCGGCACTCTCGCGGCTCGGCTCGCTCGCCGGACGCCGGATGCGAGGCTGCAGCGCGTCGGTCCCGCTCGCCAGGATCTCGCTGATCGGCAGGAACTCGAGGCCGGAATACGCCAGCTGTTCCTGCAGGCGCCCGCCCTTGAGGGTCGCCAGCTTCACGCCGCCGCGGTAGACGTGCAGCTCGCCGGCGTCGCGCACGTCCACGATCAGCGCGTGCGGCCCGGGCCTCTGATAGAAGGCGCGGCCGCTGCGCGCCCGGGCCAGGTGCGATCCCACGTTGAGCACGCCCGCCAGCTCGCACGTCGTCGACCGGCTGTCTTCCTCGGGCACCCGCACGAGCAGCGCGGCGTTGGCCGCGCTGGCGCAGGGCGCAAGTGACCGCAGGGTATCGGGCGAGAGTGGCAGCGGCGTCCGGAACGGCACGAGCGGGATCGCCCCCTCGTTGCCCTCCCGCGGAATCGTCAGCGACGGCGAGCAGCACAGGACGAAGCGGAGATCGCGCCCCTCCTCGCGCGCGAAGCTGACGATGAACGCCGTCTCGAGGATGTAGCGGAGGACATCGGGCGGCGGCAGCGGCGGCGCGGGCAGATCGTGCCGCGCAACGAACGTGTGCCACCGCGCGATGACCTGATCGGTCAGGTCCTGCGGGTAGGCGTAGCGATCGCACGAAGGGGCGTTCGTCCCGCTCACGGTCCCGGTTCGATGTCGGCTGCGGCCGGCTCGTCGAGAATCCGCATGGCTTCGTCGAGATCCTCGGGGCGCACGAACAGTGCGACGCGACCGACCTGCAGGTGCGGACGCATGCCCCCGCAGTCGTCGGCGCTCACCCTCGCGTGAATCCCGGCCGCTTCGAGCGCCCCGCGGGCGAGCTCGGCGTCAATCGTACTCATGAACTGGCGGACGATCACGGGCTCCTGCGTCACGGGACACCTGCCTCTCGACGGTCAGCGATCGCGCCGGCGACTGTCGAGCCACGCGCGCATCGCCGCAAGCGCGGCGGCCACGCGCGCAGGATTGGTCGACTGGGGCGTCTTCCGCGCCTCGACGGCGGCCTCCGGCGTGACCGCCCGGAAGATGTCCTCGTCGAACAGCGGATGATAGGCCCGCCAGTCCTCGAGCGAGAGCGACGAGAAATCGCGCCCTTCGCGGTAGAGATCGCGCGAGATACGCCCGCTGACCTCGTGCGCCGTGCGGAACGGCAGACCGCGGCCGACGAGGTAGTCGGCAACCTCGGTGGCGAGCAGCAGCCCCGATGCCGCCTCGCGCGCCCGGCCGGCGTCGAGAGCGAGCGTCCGCACGACGGTAGCCGTCACGCGCGCGCAGCCGATCAGCGAGTCCTCGGCATCGAACGCGATCGCCTTGTCTTCCTGCAGATCCTTGTTATAGCCGAGCGGCAGTCCCTTCATCGTCGCGAGCCAGCCGGTGAGCGTACCGATGGCCTTGCCCGATTTGCCGCGGACCAGCTCGAGCGGATCCGGATTCTTCTTCTGCGGCATGAGGCTCGAACCGGTCGCCACCGAGTCGTGAATCTCGAAGAAGCCGAACTCCTCGCTCGAGAGGATGATGACGTCCTCGGCCAGGCGGCTGATGTGAACCATCGCCATCGCGCAGGCGTAGAGGAACGTCGCGACGAAGTCGCGGTCGCCCGACGCGTCGATGCTGTTGCTCACGACGCGCGAAAAGCCGAGCTCGGCGGCCAGCCGGTCGACGTCGATGTCGTAGGCCGTGCCGGCGATCGCCCCCGAACCGAGGGGCATGGCGTCGGCTTCCGACCGCGCGTAGTCGAACCGCTCGATGTCGCGGCGGAACACGGCGGCGTGCGACAGGAATACGTGTGCCACGAGGACAGGCTGCGCACGCCGCAGGTGCGTGTACGACGGCATCACGGCCGAACCGGCCGCCTCGGCCTGGACGAGCAGCGCGTCGACCAGCCCGGCGAGCGCCTCCTGCACGACCGGAATCCGCCGCATGAGGTAGAGGCGGAAGTCGACCGACACCTGCTCGTTGCGGGAACGTCCCGTGTGCAGGCGCTTGCCGGTATCGCCGAGCCGCTCGACGAGCTGACGCTCGACGAACGAGTGCACGTCCTCGTCGGGCGCCTCGGTGATGAGCGACGGGTCGGCGTGCACGGCGCGGCGGACGTCCTCGAGCGCGGCGATGAGCGCGTCGGCGTCCTGCTGCGACAGCACCCCGGCACGCGCCAGCGCGCCCGCCCACGCGCGGCTGCCCGTGATGTCGTCGTCGATGAGCCGGTGATCGACGGGCAGCGAGCGCCCGTGTCCGAAAACGTCGGCGTCGGGGGCGACGTCGAAGCGGCCGGAATAGAGAGTCGACATGGCGGCGTCCTCAGCGCTTCACTTCGAGGCCCGCGCCCCGCGTCTCGGCCGGTGCCGCGGCCGGCAGATCGTAAAGTGCGTTCGGCGACCGCCGACCCACCACATGGTGATCGCCCTTGAAGAGCTTGAGGCGGATGGCGCCGGTGACGCGTTCCTGAATCTTGCCGACGAGCGCGTCGATCGCGTCGCGCGTCGGCGAGAACCACTCGCCGTTATAGACGAGATCGGCGTAGCGGACGCCGAGATCGGCCGCCAGCCGCGCCAGGTCGCGCGGCGTGACGTACTTCTGCAGCTCGCGATGCGCCGTGTGGAGCAGCACGCCGGCCGGCGCCTCGTAGATCTCGCGCGACTTCTCGCCGCCGAGCCGGTTCTCGAGCAGGTCGATGCGGCCGACGCCGTGGGCGCCGCCGATCGTCTCGAGGCAGCCGATCAGCTCGACGAGCGACATCGTCACGCCGTTGATGGCCACCGGCACGCCGCGCTCGAACTCGATCTCGACGTAAGCCGGAATGTCGGGGGCGTCGGCCGGCGAGCGCGTGAGCAGGTAGACGTCGTCGGGCGGCTCGAGCCACGGATCGTCGAGTCCGCCATACTCAATCGACCGCCCCCAGAGATTGACGTCGGTCGTGTACGGGCTGTCGGCCGTCGCCGGCACCGGAATGCCGCGCGTGCGCGCGAAGGCCACCTTCTCCTGCTTGGTGACTTCCCAGAGCGCCAGCGGCGCGAGCACCTCGAGCGATGGATCGAGAGCGCGCACGGCGAGATCGATGCGGATCGCGTCGTTGCCCTTCTCGGTGCCGCAGCCGTGGGCGACGGCGGTCGCGCCTTCGAGCCGCGCGATCTCGACGAGATGCTTCGCGATGAGCGGCCGGCCGAGCGCCGTGGCCAGCGGATAGCGGTCCTCGTACACCGCGCCGGCCTGCAGCGCGGGCAGGACGAAGTCGCGCGCGAACTCGTTGCGCAGATCGAGCACGTGCGCACGCACGGCGCCGAGCGACAGCGCACGCTCGCGCGCATCGTCGAGCTCCTTGCCCTGGCCGAGATCCATCGTCACGCAGATGATTTCGGCGCCGTACTTCTCGGCGAGCCAGGGAATGGCGAGCGACGTGTCGAGACCGCCCGAATACGCGAGGACTATCCGCTTCATGACCGTCGATCCCTTCCCATTACCATCGCACCGAACCGCGCCTCGACGCTGGCCGCCGCCTCGGCGCCGCGGCAGACGAGCAGAATCGTGTCGTCGCCGGCAATCGTGCCGGCCACCTCGGCCAGCTGCGCGCGGTCGATCCATTCGGCCAGCCCCTGCGCCTGCCCCCGGTCGGTCCGCAGCACGAGCAGCGGATCGACCCGTTCGTACCCCCGAAGCAGGGTGCTCACCGCCCGACGCAGCTGCTCGCCGTCAGGGTCGGACCGCTCGACCCCGGGCCGGACATAGGCACCGTCACCGGCACGTTTGACCAGGCCGAGATCGCGCAGGTCGCGCGATATCGTCGCCTGCGTCGCATCGATCCCCCGCTCGCGCAGCTTCTGCCGGAGCATTTCCTGCGACACGACGGGTTCGCGGTCGATGACGTCGAGAATCTGAGCCTGTCGCCACGATTTCATAACTATGCAACGCGACGAACGATTATACAGGCATACAGCCGTGGCGCAAACCGACGGAACGCCGCCTGATACCGGAAATCTCTTGGTGTTTGGGCCAGAAACCATCGCTTGACAGCCTTTCGCGACAGGCGTATAACCATCGCTTGGCGTGAATATGTATTCGCTCACTTTCCCCGTCTCTGCTCCGCGGGCCATCCGTCCGCCCCACGCCCCGACCCGCCGACAGGCGGCTGAACGCTGATGCGTCCCCTGGTCCTCAAACTCGGGGGGGAGCTGCTCGAGAGCCGCTCCCAGCGCGAACGCATTGCCGCCCTGGCGGCGGTCGTCAGCGAGGAGCGAGGCCTGGTCATCGTGCACGGCGGCGGCCGCGCGATCGATGCCGAGCTGGCGCGCCGGCAGATCACGCCGAAGAAGGTCGACGGCCTGCGAATCACCGACGTCGAAACGCTCGAAGCCGTCGTCGCCGTGCTGGCCGGCACGGCCAATACGGAGCTGGTCGCCGCGCTGGTCGGCGCCGGCGTGCTTGCCGTGGGCCTGACCGGCGTTGATGCGGGATTCGGCCGGGCGCGCCGCTCCCGGGCCCACACGTCGACATCGGGCGCCGTCGTCGACCTGGGCTTCGTCGGCGACCCGACCCAGGCTGATCCGAGCCTGATTCAGCTGCTCGTCTCGAACGGCTACGTGCCCGTCGTGGCCAGCCTGGGCTACCTCGCCGACGACGACCAGCCGGGACAGATCCTCAATGTCAATGCCGACGTGATGGCCTGCCGCATCGCCACCGCCCTCGAGGACTGTGAACTGGTGATTGCGGGCGCTACGCCGGGCGTACTCGACAGCGACGGCCGCACGATCCCGTCGCTCGATCCGGCCGGCATCGACGACGTGATCAATTCGGGAACGGCGACGGCGGGGATGGTCGCCAAGCTCTCGTCGTGCCGGACGGCGCTGCTGGCCGGCGTCCCGACGATCCGGCTGATCGACGGCCGCGACCTCGACGCGGCGCACGGGGTCGAGACGGCCCCGGGCACGACGCTCACGGCCAACCGCAAGCCGCGGACCGAACCGGGCGGCCGCTTCCGCGTGCACTGACGGATCGGTTGCCTGCGCACGCACACACTGGACCGGAGAACATGACCACCGCACTCGACGTCAGGGCTCTCGAAGCGCAGCGGCTGCTGCAGAACTACCGGCGCTTTCCGGTCGTCTTCACGCGCGGCGAAGGCATTCGTCTGTTCGACGAGGACGGACGGCCGTATCTCGATTTTCTCTCGGGCATCGGCGTCGCCTCGCTGGGACATGCGCATCCGGTTCTCACCCGGGCCCTGACCGATCAGGCAGCGACGCTGCTGCACACGTCGAACCTCTACTACCACCCGCTGCAGGCCGAACTGGCGCAGCGGCTGACGACGCTCAGCGGCCTCGATCGCGCCTTCTTCTGCAACAGCGGGACGGAAGCGATCGAGGCCTGCCTGAAGTTCGCGCGGCGGTACTGGTACACGCAGGGGCAGCCGCGCTCGAAGTTCGTGGCGCTGTGGCACGGCTTCCACGGCCGCACCATGGGCGCGCTGTCGGTGACCTGGGACGCACACTACCGCACGCCCTTCGAGCCGCTGGTGCCGACGGCCACGACCCTCGACTCCGACGATCCCGAGGCCCTGCTGGCGGCCGTCGACGCAGACACGGCCGCGATCGTCGTCGAACCTGTCCGCGGCGAAGGCGGCGTGCGACCCGTTCCGGCGCCGCTTGCCTCGGCCATCGCGGACGCCTGCCGGCGTTCGGGCGCACTGCTGATTGCCGACGAAGTGCAGTCGGGCTCGTGGCGGACCGGGACTTTCCTGCATGCGCCGTCGATCGGCCTCGAGCCCGATCTCGTAGCGCTGGCAAAGGCGCTCGGTGCGGGCGTGCCGGTCGGCGCGGTGCTGCTCCGCGAGCGCGTCGCCTCGACGGTCGCCGCCGGCGATCACGGCACGACGTACGGCGGCAACCTCCTGGCCTGCCGGGCCGCCCTGACGTTTCTCGACGTCGTCGACACGCTGCACGACCGCATGCGTGCGGCCAGCGCGCGGCTGTTCGAGCGGCTGCGCGCGCTGCAGGCGGCGCGCCCGGACATCGTCACCGACGTGCGCGGCGCGGGCCTGATTGCCGGCTTCGAAGTGACGGTCGATGCGCTGGCCGTGGTCAATGCCGCGCTCGAGCGCGGGCTCATCGTCAACCGGACGTCGAACACGGTCCTGCGGCTCCTTCCGCCCTACATCGTGACGCCGGCCGATGTCGACGACGCCGTCGACATCCTCGACCAGGCCATCGGAGCCGTCGTGTCATGACGATTCACGCACACCCGGCAGGCAGCCCGACCTGGACGGTCCGTCCCGCGGCGCCCGACGACGCCGCGGTGCTGGCCACGCTCATCGAGACTCACCGCGAGGAAGGCCATCTGCTGCCGCGCGGCGAGACCGAAATCCGCGCTCACGCCGCGGAGTTCGTGGTCGCCGAAGTCGACGGTGTCGTGCGCGCCTGTGCGGCGCTCGTGCCGCTCTCGAAGCGGATGGCCGAGGTCCGGTCGCTCGTCGTGGCGCCGGAACTCCGGCACCACGGCGTGGCGGGCCGCCTGGTCGACGAGCTGCGCACGCGGGCCGAGGAGCTCGGCTTCTCGTCGCTGCTGGCCATCGCGCACGATCCCCGTCTCTTCATGCGCCACGGCTTCTCGATCGTCCCGCTCGAGTGGCTGCCCGAGAAGATCGCGCGCGACTGCCACGACTGCCCGCTGTTCCGGCAGTGCGGCCAGTACGCGATGCTGCGCCCGCTCGACGTGCGGCGGCCGGGACCGTCGCCGCTCCGGCTGCACCCGACGGTGGCAGTGGCGTAGACGACCGCAACGAAACGCAGACGGGCAACGGCCGCCACGCGCGGCCATGACGGAGTATTCGAGTGATTCGATCGGTAGCGGGAGGAGTGACCGCGCCGCGCGGGTTCAGGGCCGCCGGCGTGGCATGTGGCATCAAGAAGCAGCGCTCCGGCGGCGATCCGCCGCTCGACCTGGCGCTGCTCGTCGCCGACGAAGTCGTGCCGGCGGCGGCAGTCTTCACGACGAACAGGGCGGTGGCCGCGCCGGTGCTCGTCTCACGCGACCACCTGAGCGCCACGGGCGGCCGCGCCCGGGCCGTCGTTACCAACAGCGGCTGCGCCAATGCGGCCACGGGCAGCGCCGGCCTCGAAGCCGCGCGCGCGATGGCGGCCGCCACGGCTGCTGCGGTCGGGTGCCGCCCCGAGGAGGTGCTCGTCGCGTCGACCGGCGTGATTGGCGTGCAGCTCGACGTCGACAAGGTCCGCCGCGGCATCGCGGCCGCGACGGCCGAGCTGGCCCCCGACGGCGGTGAGCGCGCGTCGCTCGCGATCATGACGACGGACACGTTCCCGAAGTCGTGTGCCGCCGCGCTCGACACGCCGGCCGGCACGATCACCGTCGGCGGCATGACGAAGGGCGCGGGCATGATCGAGCCGCGCATGGCGACGATGCTCGGGTATCTCACGACCGACGCCCGGGTGGAGCCGCCGGTCCTGGCCGCCGCCCTGCGCTACGTGGTCGACCGGACCTTCAACGCGATCACCGTCGACGGCGAGTGCTCGACGAACGACACCGTGTTCGTGATGGCATCCGGCGCATCGGGCATCGAGATTACCGATCCGACCGATCCGCGCCTGATCGAGCCGCTCATCCACGTGGCCGGCCACCTGGCCCGCGAAATCGTCCGCGGTGGCGAGGGCGCCACGAAGCTCGTCACCGTGCGCATCACGGGCGCCGCGAGCCCGGCCGACGCGTGGCTGGCGGCCCGGACCATCGCGAATTCGCCGCTCGTCAAGACCGCCGTTCACGGCGGCGATCCCAACTGGGGCCGCCTCATTGCTGCGGCGGGCCGGTCGGGCGCCGACTTCGTCCTCGAGCACGCGTCGGTCTCGGTCGGCGATGTCGAGGTCTTCGCCAACGGCACCCCTCACGACGAGCGGACGCCCGAGGCCGAGCGCGTCATGCAGCAGGCCGAGCTGACGATTACCGTCGATCTCGGCACCGGCGGTCCTCACGAGGCGACCATGTGGACCTGCGACTTCAGCGCCGAATACGTGAAGATCAACGCGGAGTACCGGACGTGAGCACTTCGACTCCCCTCACCCGCCTCTCGGCGAAGGACTTTCTGTCGGTGCTCGACCTCAGTCCCGTCGAGTTCGATCAGCTGCTCGCCCTGGCGGCGGAGCTGAAGGCCCTGCGCCGCAGGGGCGCGCCGTCGCCGAGGCCGCTCGAAGGCCGGCACGTCGCGCTGCTCTTCGAGAAGCCGTCGCTGCGGACGCGCGTGACGTTCGTCATCGCCGTCCGCGAGCTGGGAGGCGAGGTCATCGAGCCGCCGCCCGACGTCGTCTTCGGCGGCCGTGAGTCGGTGGAGGACGTGGCCCGCAACCTCGAGCGCTGGGTCGCCGGCGCCGTCGTCCGGACATTCGCGCAGGCCGACCTCACGCGGTTCGCGAAGGCCGGCTCGCGCATGCACGTCGTCAACGCACTCACCGACGAGGAGCATCCCTGCCAGGCGCTGGCCGACGTCATGACGCTCGCCGAGCGCTTCGGGAGCCTGCCCGGCCTGCGCGTGGCCTACGTCGGCGACGGCAACAACGTTGCTGCCTCGCTCGCGCACGCCGGATCACTGGCCGGCCTGCGCATGACGTTCGCGTCCCCGAAGGGATACGAGCTGCCGGCGTCGGTCGTCGAGGCGTGTGCGCGCGTGGCGCGGCACGGTTCGACGATCACGCTGACGAACGATCCGCTGGAAGCCGTCTCGGGCGTCGATGCCGTCTACACCGACGTCTGGGCGTCGATGGGCCAGGAGGACCAGGCCGACACGCGCGCCCGCATCTTCGAGCCGTTCCGTGTCGACGCCGGACTGATGGCGGCAGCCGCTCCGCAGGCGGTGTTCATGCACTGCCTGCCGGCACACCGCGGCATCGAAGTGACCGACGAGGTGATGGACTCGCCGCAGGCGGTCGTGTTCGATCAGGCCGAAAACCGCCTGCACGCGCAGAAGGCCCTGCTCGCGATGCTGATGGCGCCCTGATCGGGAGCCGCTTACGGAGCGAGGTCCGGATTGTCGGTGATCACGCCCGTGGCGCCCGCCTCGAGGTAGTGCCGCATCTCGTCGGTCACCGAGTCGAACCCGTCGACGCGCGACGCGCGGAACGTCCACGGCGTCACCGGCAGCCCGAGCTCGATGGCGCGCCGCCAGCCGTCCCCATGCGATGCGAGCGTGGGCTTCTCCGGGCTGATGCCCGTCGCGAAGCCGCGAATCTGCTGCAGCCCGTCCTCCGACAGCCAGCGATCGGCGTCGCGCGCCGAAAACAGCACGTGCAGCGGCAGCTGCACGCCCATCGCCGACAGCCGCTCGATGCTCGGCACGTGGAACGACTGGATGACGATCGGCGTCGCCGGATCGGCGCCGGGCCGGTGCAGGCCGTGGCGCTCGAGCACGGCCATCATCCCGGCCTCGATACCGGGGTAGCGCTCGGGGGACTTGAGCTCGATGAAGATCCCGCTCCGACCCCGCAGCGCGGTAATGACCTCGTCGAACGAGGGAATCCGTGTGCCCGCAAACTTCGCGTCGAACCAGCTTCCGGCGTCGAGCTGCCGGACTTCGTCGAACGTGAAGTCCTCGAGCCACCAGTGCGGTTCCGGATCGCTGCCGTCGGCCGCCGGCCGGCTCCGATCCGGAAACACGTCTTCGACGTTCGTCGTCCGATCGAGCGTCAGGTCGTGCAGGACGACGAGCTGGCCGTCCTTCGTCCGCTGCAGGTCGATTTCGATGAACGCTGCTCCCTGATCGGCTCCGAGCAGGAACGCCGGAATGGTGTTCTCGGGCGCGTAGGCCGATGCACCGCGGTGCGCGATCGTCCATGGCGGCACCGGAACGCGATCCTCGCGGACCTCCTCTTCGGGCACCGGCTCCAGCGAGGCAGGAGCACACGCTCCCAGGCAGAAGAGCAGCAGGGCGGCGCAGACGACCGCGGCAGACGGAAGCTTCGGCATGGGGCGTTCATCCTCCCCCGGAAGAGGTGGCGCCCGCAATACCCAGGTCGCGCAGCACGCGTCGCGCGGCCACGTAACCGGCGGCTCCAACGACCGAGCCGCCCGGATGGCAGCCCGCGCTGCAGGCGTAGAGACCGGCGACGGGCGTCACATACGGCATGCGCGCGTCGAAGCCGATCGTGTTGTCGACATGCTGGATGTGGCCGCCCGTCATGCCGAAGCGCGACTCGATCGTCTTCGGCGTGAGGATGTCCATGTCGGCAATCGCCGCGCTGAAGCCGGGAGCGAACTGGTCCACGACATCGAACAGGTGATGCGCGTACCGCGGCGCCAGCTCGTCCCACGAGCCGCCGGCCGGTTCGTACGGCACCCACTGCACGAAGAGCGCCGCATTCTCCCGCCCATTGGCGTCGCGCAGCGAGGGATCGACACGCGTGTGCGTGTACCACTCGATGATGGGGAAGTCCGGCAGCTCGCCGCGCCGGGCCTGTTCGAATGCGCGCGAGAGGCGATCGATCACGCCCGGTTCCTGCGGCAGGATGTGAATCGTCGAACGGAACTGCCCCCGATCCTCGGGGAGGCACCGGAACGTCGGCAGACGATCGAGTGCCAGGTTCACCTTCATCGTCGTGCCCGGTCGATACAGATCGTCCAGCTTCCGATTGAAGTCCTCGGGAAACGCGTGGCGGCCAGCCAGCTCCCGCAGTCGGAATGGATCGGCGCCGCTCACGACGACCGTCGCGCGAATGGTCTTCCCGTCGGCGGTGGCGACGCCATCGACCGTTCCGCCTGAGCTGAGAACGGATACGACAGGCGTGCCGACATGAATCGCCGCGCCGGCTTCACGGGCGACACGGGCCAGCTCCCGCGCAACCGTGCCCATGCCGCCGCCGACGATCATCCAGGTGCCGTCGGCGCCCGGCAGCCGGCACATGTTGTGAACAAGGAAGTTCAGCCCCGTGCCCGGTGAGCCGAACCCGGCCGACAGCCCCGGGAAGCCGTCGGTGGCGGCGTACATCGCCAGGACGAGCTCGCTGCGGAAACCGAAGCGGGCGAGGTAGCTCTCGACCGGTTCGCGCACGAGTTCGAGGAACGCGCGACGCAGCTGCGGCCGGATGTGGCGCTCTGCGGTCTCTTCGGCCGACACCGGCTCCTCGAGCCACGAGGGCGCCAGGTCGTCGCGCAGGTCGGCAATCTCCCGCTCGAGCGCCCGGGCCGCCTCCCAGTCCTGTTCCGAAAAGAACTCGAGATACTGCCGCCTGAGCGCGTCCGCATCGGATCCGACGAGCAGGTAGCGGCGATCGAGCGTCGGCAGGAAATAGTGCGGATCGCGCCGCATGAGCGGCAGCTCGATGCCGAGCGTCGCCAGCAGTTCCGGCGGCATGGGCCCGAGCAGGTAGGCGCCGGTCGACGCCCCGACGCCCGGCGTCCTGGCAAACGGATACTCCGTGCGGACCGCTCCGCCGACGACGGGCGCCGCCTCGAGCACCGCGACGTCGAGACCGTGGCGGGCGAGAATCGTCGCGGCCACGAGCCCGTTGTGGCCGGCGCCGATCACGACGACATCGACGCGCGCCTTCACGCGCGCATTCTACGGCGACCCGCCGCGGTCTTGTCAGGCGCCGGGCGACACGCTAGATCAGAGGCCAGGAGTACGCCGATGCCCCTCTTCGAGTACCGCTGTCGGAACTGTGGTCGACACTTCGAGGCTTTCGTGACCGGTGCCCGGCCGGCCGTCTGCCCCGACTGCTCCGGTCGAGACCTCGAAAAGCAGCTGTCGGTGTTCGCCGTGTCCACGTCGTCCGCTTCGGCGTCGTCGATGCCTGCTGTCGGGCCGTGCGGCGCCTGCGGAGATCCGCGCGGTCCCGGCGCCTGCCGGCTGCAGTAGCCAGCGGCGCTGCACACGCCGCAACGCGCTCGTCTCCGGCGTGGTCGAGCGGTGGCGTTGCCGTGCTCCGGGCGCTGTCCTCCCGCAGCCGGAGTCCGGTAGTCGCCACCTGCGATAATCGGCGCCATGACTGCGAGCGCGTCCCCGATCACCACCGTCATCTTCGACTTCGACGGCGTCATTGCCGACACGGAGGGCCTGCACCTGCGCGCCTTCCAGGAAGTCCTCGAACGGCGCGGATGGCGCCTCGACGAACGCGACTACTTCGATCGTTATCTCGGCTACGACGACCAGGGCATGGTCGCGGCGTTCGTGCAGGAACACTCGCTGCAGGTAGCCGACGAGGACCTCGACGCGATGGTGCGCGAGAAGACCGAACTCTTCGCACGATACGTCGAGGCTGGCAATGTCGTCTTCCCCACCGCGCCGGCGTGCATCGCGCGGCTCGCCCCGGCTTACCGGCTCGGCATCGCGTCGGGTGCGCTGAAGGCCGAAATCATCTCGATTCTCGAGTCGGCTGGCCTGCGCGGGCACTTCCCCGTCATCGTCGCGGCCGACGACGTGAAGGAAACGAAGCCGTCGCCTGAACCGTACCTGACGGCCGCAAAGGCGCTCGGCGTCGATCCCGCGGTGTGTGTGGCGATCGAGGACTCGCCGCCCGGGCTGGCCGCGGCCCGCGCGGCAGGCATGCGGACGATCGGCCTGACGACGACCTCGCCCAGGGAAGCGCTGCACGACGCCGAACTGGTGTTCGACGGCCTGCACCAGATTTCGGCCGAAACGATCGCGAAGCTCGGCCGCGCACCGCGTTCGTCCTGACCCGCGGCGCGCCGCCGCGCGTACCCGGCCCACGGGCTGCGCGGCCTTCCCCTAGAACACGGCCACGACGAGCGCGGCGAGCGCGACCACGACCGCCGCGGCGCTCAGCCCGACGGCCACTGCGGTCCGCCGTGCCACCAGCGCACCGAGGGCCTGCTCGATCTCCTGCCGCGCAGTGGCTTCGCCCGACGGCGACTGCTCCTGCAGGTTCTGGCGCATGACGCGCCGCCCGCCGAGCACGTCTTCGATGCCGGCGATCAGGTGCCGCTGGTGAATGCGCTTCTCCTCGTCGGGAACGTCCTCGCTCGCGGCGAGCAGCGCGGCCTTGAGGACGGCGTTCCGGATGTCGCCGCCACTCACCTCGTACTTCGATGCGAGCGCGTCGAAGTCGACGTCGTCGGCCAGCGGCGTCCGCGTCGGGTGCATCTGCACGCGCCAGATGACCGCGCGCTCGGCCGGCCCCGGCATCTCGAACAGCACGTGCGTCCGGATGCGCCGCTCGAAGGCGGGATCGAAGTTCACCGCCATGTTCGTGGCAAAGATCACCACGCCGCCGAAGCGCTCCAGCTCCTGCAGCAGCACATTGACGACCGTGTTCGTCTCGCGCAGGACCCCCTGGTCGACCGTCGTCGAGCGCCGCGACGCAATCGCGTCGGCCTCGTCGAAGAACAGCACCGCGCCTTCTTCACTGGCGATGCGGAAGATGGCCGACACGTTCTTCGGCGTCTCGCCCATCCACACCGACTCGAGCTCGGCGTACCGCACGACCATCAGCCGCCGGCCGAGCGCATGGGCAATGGCTTCCGCGCAGATCGTCTTGCCCGTGCCCGACGGCCCGGCAAAGTTGAACGCGAGCGCGGTGCCGCCCGGATGGCGCTCGGCCAGTCCCCAGCGGCGGAAGACGAGATCGTGCGTCGTCACCTGCGCCAGTGCCAGGTCGAGCGCGCGCTTCGTCGCCGGCGGCAGGATCACGTCGTCGAAGGTCCGTCGCGGAACGATGGAGTCGAAGGTCTTCCGGTTGCTGCCGCCGAAGAGGCGGAAGAGCGGGTGGGCCATGCTCCAGTATGCCCATACCGGGCCGGCGGGCCGCGGCCGACGCGACGGCCGGCGCACGACCGGCGGTCCGGGCTTACGATATCGGGATGCTCGAGCCTGCGTCCGACACGTCGACCGGGACCGTCCCCCGCAACGGGCTCCCCGCCATCGCCTTCGACCGCGTCTCGTTCGCGTTCGACGACCTGGTCCTGCTCGACGACATCAGCTTCACGGTGCCGCGCGGCGCCATGCGGTTCCTGCTCGGCGCGTCCGGAGCGGGCAAATCGATCCTGCTGAAGCTCATCCTCGGCCTGATGCGGCCCGACAGCGGCACCATCACCGTGAACGGGCAGCGCATCGACAACCTGCCCGAAGACGAGCTGCTGCGCATCCGCACCGACATCGGGATGGTCTTCCAGGAAATCGCGCTGTTCGACTCACTGTCGGTCGAGCAGAACGTCGGCTACCGGCTCTTCGAAGAGATGCGGATGCCGCGCGAGCACGTGCGCCGGCGCGTCGAGGAAGTGCTTGGCTTCATCGGGCTGGCCGACTACATCGACCGCATGCCCTCGGAGCTGTCGGGCGGCCAGCGGCGCCGCGTGGCGCTCGCGCGCGCGATGGCCTCGAAGCCGTCGCTGCTGCTCTTCGACGATCCGACGACAGGCCTCGACCCCATCACGTCGATTACCGTCAACGACGAGGTCGTCAAGCTGCGCGACCTGGAAGGTGTGACGGCGGTCTTCGCCACACACCAGCTGCGCGACGCCTTCTACATCGCGACCCACGAAGCGGTCCGCGAGGCCGACGGGACCATCCGTATCGTGCCCGCCGACGACAAGGCGACGAGCGCCGAGTTCATGGTGCTCCACGAGGGACGCTTCATCTTCGAGGGGAACGCCGACGAACTGCTCGCCAGCACCGATCCCTACCTGAAGGAGTTCCTGTACAAGACGCTGCCGCCCTGGTAGCCGCTATTCCGGGACCCAGAACGGCTCGTGCGCCGGCACGAACTCGACGGGCACTTCCGTCACGAAGCCGCGAATCCATTCGGCCATCTCGAGCATGCCGGGCTCTTCCGAGACCACGTGGCCCAGCACGATCCAGCCCTTCGGGACGCCGACCGCGGCGGCGTCGATCACGTAGGCCGGGCTGTCGAAGGCGCCATCGCCCTCCTGCTGCTCGCCGCTGATCACCACATCGACGTCGTCGGCCCGCACGGGCGGCGTGGCATACCCGACGCCCAGGTGAATGCGGCTGACGCGTGCGGCCGGATCGCCCACGACGCGAATCGCCCGCGCCCCGCTGTGCCGCTGGACGTGGGCGGCAAGCTCGCCCAGCGTCGTCTCGGGCACGACGAAGCGATGCGAACCCGGCGCGGTCTCGGTCGACGGATCGAGCCCGATGGCACGCGCCGAGCCCACGTAGGTGAAGTCGGGTCGCTGCACGTGCATGTGATCGTGGATGCGGAAGACGACGATGTCGTGCTCCCGCATGAGATCGATCTTCCGGCGGTAGACGGGATCGCCCTCGACGATCGACTGATCGTCGCGGTCGTTCCAGTAGGTGACCTCGTGCGGGATGATCATGTTGAGCCCGGCTGCCGCGGCACGCTCGATGACATCGAGCGTCACGAACGCGGTCGTCGCGATGCCCCGCACCTGGGTCGTGGGTCCGCCGAACTTGAAGGTGTCGCGATAGCCGGCATCGCGCCAGGTCGTGCCGAGATTCTCCCTGATGCGTGCGATGACGTCTCCTGCGGTCATGCCGGCCTCCAGTACGGATCGCCTGCGCTGATGTGCCGGACGGCCACGCCGTCGACGAGCGGCGCCAGCCAGTCGGCCAGCGCACGCATTCCCGGCTCCTCAGAAACGATGCGTCCCACGAGCACGAGCCCCTTGCCGTGCCCCGCGTGTACGGCGTCCCGCACGTATTCCGTCGACTCCCACTCCCGGACTTCACCGGCGACGATCACGTCGGCCTGCGCCATGGCCGCCACCGACGCCTGAATGGGCGTCGATCCCGGCAGCAGGGCCACGCTCGTAATACGCTCGTCGGGCCGGCCGACGACACGGACGCCGCCGCGGACACCGAGCCGCCTTTTCACCTCGGTCGCCAGCTCCCGCAGCGTGACCGGCGCGATGTCGCAGCGCGCGATGTCGTCGCGCCAGTCCGCCGTCCAGCCGCAGGTCGACGCGAACGCCGCGGCGAACGGGTCCGGCCGGCGCGCCTGCCAGTGATCGCTCAGGCGGAAGATTGCCATCTGCCGCCCGTCGACGAACGCGTTCTTCGCGTCGAAGATCGGATCGGGCGCCGGCGGCGCGGCACCGGCGCCTCGTCCACCCGGGCCTGCGCCACGGCCGGCCGGCGGCGTGCGCGCATCGGCCCGTGAATAGAACGCCGGCTGCGACGCGATGACGAGGTTCGCGCCGGCATCGGCCGCCTGCCGCAGCACGGCCAGCGTGGGCAGCGCGGTGGTGACGATGCCGGTGACCCGCATCGCCGGGTCGCCCGCCTTGAGCGTATCGACCGTTTCCCCGTTCCACGGGACGCCGATGTTCGCCCGGATGCGCTCGATGACGTCCCCGACGGTCAGCGACGCCTGGCGACGGCCCGCGACGACCGGCCTGGCGGCGGCGGCCGCACCGGCGGCGACGAGCGCGGTGAACTCGCGGCGTGAAAGCCGCCTCGCACGGCGCATATGGCTCTCCTCCTGTGTCTGGCGTGCACATTAGAGCACATTACCGAGCCGGGAAGCCCCGGCCGTGTCGGCGGCCGGAACATGGGCGGGCCGGGCAATCGTCGATCACCCCCGCTTCACCTTCATGTAGTAGATCTGAGAGTTCCGACGCATGTTTCGACCGTTTCCGACTTCTTTCCGGAGGTAGTGCCGTGGTGAGAATCCTTTCGGTTGCAGTCGCCGTTCTGCTGATGCTCCCAGCCGGCGCGACCGCGCAGCAGAAACCCGACCTGTCGCTCCGGGAGTGGCCGGTCGAGTGGGGCGGGCGCGTGCGCGATCCGGCGGTGGCGCCCGATGGCCGCGTCTGGTTCGTCGGCCAGCAGGGGAACTACATTGCCGTCTTCGATCCCGCCACGGAGACGTTCCGTCGCTACGAGATTGAGTCGGGCACCAACCCCCACAACCTGATCGTCGACGAGCGCGGCATCGTCTGGTATGCGGGGAACCGGAACGGCCGGATCGGCAGGCTGGATCCGGCGAGCGGCGAAATCCGCACGATCATGACGGGCGAAGCGCAGGATCCGCACACGCTCGTCTTCGACGGACGCGGCAACATCTGGTTCACGTCGCAGGGCTCGAACCGCGTCGGCCGGCTGAACATGGAAACGCTGGAGGTCGAGCTCGTTCAGCCATACGACCAGCCCTCGAATCCCTACGGCATCGTCATCGACGACCAGGGGACGCCCTGGGTGGCACTGCTGCGCGTCGGCATCATCGCGAAGATCGATCCCGACACGATGACCGTGACGCACTTCCGTCAGGGTGATGCCTCGTCGCGGTCCAGACGGCTGGCCTGGACGAAGGACGGGATGCTCTGGTACGGCGACGAGGCGCGCGGCATGCTCGGCCGGATCAATCCGGCGACGGGTGAGGTCAGGGAGTGGCAGGTACCCGGCGGGCCCGGCGCGCGTCCCTACGCGCTCACGAAGGACGGGCTCGATCGGATCTGGTTTTCGGAGACCGGCCCCGAGAAGCGACTCGTCGGCTTCGACCCGAAGACGGAGCAGTTCTTCGCGATGACGCCGGTGAGCGGCACGATCCGCCACATGTTCTTCGACGCGAAGACGGGCGCGATGTGGTTCGGCACCGACGCCAACAACCTGGGCCGCATCGACACCGGGAGCGTCCGGTGATGATCCGCGCAGCGGCGGCCGCAGGCCTCGTGTGGCTTGCGGCCGTCGCCGGCTCGGCACGCACGACTGTGCCCGGACTCGACGGGCACGCGGCGATACCCTACGCCGACGGCGCGCCGCCGGGCTTCTCGGGCGCATTCGGCGAACAGTCGTGTCACGCCTGCCACTTCGACGAAGACGTCAACGCCGGCCAGGGTCACCTGGCCATCGAAGGGCTTCCCGAGCGCTTCGAGCCGGAACGGGCGTATCGGCTGACCGTAGTGCTGGAACGGCCCGGCATGTCGGCGGCCGGCCTGCAGCTGACCGCCCGCACCGAAAGCGACGGCCGTCAGGCCGGCCGGTTCGCCGTGCCTCCCGACGAGGCAGACCGGCTGAAGGTCGAAGAGCGCGACGGGGTGCAGTACGTCAATCAGCAGGGCGCCGGCTCACGCGTCGACCCGGCCGATCGCACGCGCTGGACGATCCTGTGGACGGCGCCGGCGTCGGATCAGCCGATCCGGATCGCCGTCGCGGCCAACGCCGGCAACGGCGACGAGAGCGCCAGCGGCGACTACGTGTTCACCGCCGCACGGACCGTGACGCCGGCGCGCTGATACCGCCACCACGCTCGACAGCATTACCCTCAATGAGGTAATCATTACGTCGACCGACGTAATGGCCGCCAATCCCTTCGTCTACGGCGAGATCGTGACCGACGCGGCGTTCGCCGACCGGGAGGTCGAGCGCGACCGGCTCGCCCGCGACCTGCTCGCCGGACAGAAGGTCTTCCTGATCTCGCCCCGCCGCTACGGCAAGTCGTCGCTCGTCCGTTCCGTTCTGCGCGACCTCGGCCGGCAGGGCGTGCTCACGGTCGAAGTGACCGTCGCCGCGTCGAGCTCCTATGTCGGCTTCCTCGAGGCCTATGCGCGCGCCCTGCTGCTGGCCGGCACGCCGACCGGTCGCCTGCGGCAGTGGGCCGGCGAGCTGCTCGGCGGTCTGCGGCCGGAAGTGCGCCTCGACGCCGACGCGCCGGGCGCGCCGCGCGCGGTGGTCGCCTTTCCAGGTATCCGGAGCAGCCGCGACGTGGCGCGACTGGCCGCCGAGGTCTTCGCCCTGCCCGGACGGATTGCCGAGCGGCGCGGGCGGCGGCTCGCCGTCGCGCTCGACGAGTTTCAGGCCATCACCACGTTCGATGGCGGCAGCGTCGAGCACGCGCTGCGCGCGGCCGTGCAGGACCAGCGGCAGGTCGGCTACGTCTTCGCCGGCTCCGAGCCGTCGCTCATGGAGCAGATGCTCACGCCGAAGCGCCCCTTCTACAAGGCCGGTCCGGTCGTGCGCCTCGAGCCCATCGATCCGGACGACTTCGCCGCCTTCATCGAGCGCCGGTTCGTTCGGAGCGGCATCAGACCGGGCGAGGGTCTCGGCGCCGCCGTCGTCGATCTCGCCGGGAACGTGCCCTACGACGTGCAGCGGCTCGCACACGAGCTCTGGGACGACGTGCGCGCGAGCGGGCGGAAGACGGCCACGGTGGAAGCCCTGCACGCCACGCTCACGCGCCTGCTGCAGGAGCACGGCCCCATGTTCGAGGACGCCTGGCAGCGCCTGACGCTCGCGCAGCGCGCCGTCCTGCGCGCCGTCGTGCTCGAGGACGGACGCGGCCTGCTCGGCGCCGACGTGCGTCTGCGCCACCGGCTCGCGAGCGCCTCGAGCGTGCAGTCGTCGCTGGCTGCGCTCGTCCGCGCCGATCTCGTCGCCCGTCCCACCCCGGAGCGCTACGTTGTCGTCGACTCGCTGTTCCGCGAGTGGGTCGCCCGGCAGACCTACTGACGCCTGCCGCGGGACACCGCCGGCCGGGGCGGCCGGCGGGCGGACTGTGCTACCATTTCTGCCGATGTTCACGTTCCGCCACGCCCACGGCCACCATCATCACGGTCGTCAGACCGTCCGGTGGTACTGCGCGTAGCGTTCGATTGACCTCGCACGATCTCAGCAGCCCCGCCGGTCCTGGTGGGGCGTCCTTCCCCTCACCGGAGCGGCCGGGCAAGGACAATCCGGTTATGGATTTCAGTAAGCTCGATGGCCTCGTCCCGGCGGTCGTTCAGGACGCCGAGTCGAACGAAGTGCTCATGGTCGGCTTCATGAATGAAGAGGCCCTGGCGAAGACCCGCTCGACGGGCTATGCCACGTTCTACTCGCGATCGCGGCAGAAGCTCTGGATGAAGGGCGAAACGTCCGGCAACCGTCTCGCCGTCGTCTCGCTCGCCACCGATTGCGACAGCGACACGGTGCTTGTGAAGGTGAGACGCGAAGGCGACGGCAACGTCTGCCACACCGGTCAGCGCTCCTGCTTCTTCAGAACACTGGACCTCGAGGTGGCGCGATGAAACTCAAGCTCGGCCTCCCGAAAGGTTCCCTCCAGGACGCCACGGTCCAGCTGTTCGCCCGCGCCGGGTTCAACATCTACGTCAGCTCCCGCTCCTACTACCCGTCGATCGACGATCCCGAAATCGAGTGCCTGCTCATCCGGGCGCAGGAAATGGCGCGCTACGTCGCCGACGGCGTGATCGACTGCGGCCTGACCGGACTCGACTGGATCGCCGAGCACGCGGCGGCATCGGGCAACGACAACGCGGTCGTACCTGTAGCCGATCTCGTGTACGCGAAGCAGAGCTTCGGCCGCGTCAAGTGGGTGCTGGCCGTCCCCGACGCCTCGCCCTACCAGTCGCCCCGGGACCTCGAGGGCCGCACGATTGCCACCGAGCTCGTGCGCGCCACCGAGGCGTACTTCAGGCGCCAGGGTATCAGCGTCAATGTCGAGTTCTCGTGGGGCGCAACGGAAGTCAAGCCGCCCGTGCTTGCCGACGCCATCGTCGAGGTCACCGAGACCGGCTCATCGCTGCGCGCCAACCGGCTGCGCGTCATCGACACGGTCCTCGAGTCGAACACCCAGTTCATCGTCAACCCGACGGCGCTTGCCGATCCGTGGAAGAAGACGAAGGTCGACAACATCGCCCTGCTCCTCAAGGCGGCCATCGAGGCGCAGGGGCGCGTCGGCATCATGCTCAACGTCCGGCGCGATCACCTCGACCACGTCCTCGGGCTGCTGCCGGCACTGCAGCGGCCGACCGTCTCGCCGCTCAGCGACGACGGCTGGGTGGCGGTCAACACCATCATCGAGGAGCGGACCGTCCGTGAGCTCATCCCGCAGCTCAAGGCCGCCGGCGCGCAGGGGATCGTCGAGTATCCCCTGAACAAGATCGTGCTGTGATGCGGATCATCCGGACGTCGGATCGGCAGGCGATCGACGCACTGGTCGCCCGTGACGAAGCGCGCGACCCGAAGGTCGAGCGCCAGGCGGCCCGCATTGTCGACGACGTGCGGAAGCGCGGCGACGAGGCGCTCATCGAATGGACGCGGAAGCTCGACCGCACGACGCGTTCGGCGCGGCAGCTGCTCCGACCGCTCTCCAGGGCGGAGCTCGACCGCGGCTGGTCGCGCACGCCGGCTGGCGTGCGGCGCAGCCTCGCGCTGGCAGCCGACAACATCCGGAAGGTCGCCGAACGGCAGGTGCCGCGCGGCTTCACGGTCTCGCTCGGTCCCGGCCACCGGATCGAACAGCGCGTCGAACCGCTCGGCCGCGTCGGCTGCTACGTGCCCGGCGGCCGCCATCCGCTGCCGTCGACGCTGCTGATGACGGCGATCCCCGCGCGCGCGGCCGGCGTCGGCACCATCGTTGCCGTGTGCCCGTCGCCGGCGCCCGTCGTCCTGGCCGCCGCCGTCGAGGCCGGCGTCGACGCGCTGTACACGCTCGGCGGCGCCCAGGCTGTCGCGGCACTCGCCTACGGAACCGGGTCGATCGAGCGCGTCGACAAGATTGTCGGACCGGGCAATGCCTGGGTTGCCGCAGCCAAGGCGTACGTTTCGCGCGACTGTCCGATCGACCTGCACGCCGGCCCCAGCGAAATCGTCGTCTGCTCCGATGCCGGGAAGCCGGCCTGGATTGCGGCCGACCTGATTGCCCAGGCCGAGCACGATCCGGCCGCCCGCGCCGTCTTCGTCACCACGAAAATGCGGCTGGCGCTGGCGGTCGCCGCCGAAATCGAGCGGCAGCTGCCGGCATCGGGCCCGGCACCGGCCTCGCTCCAGGCCAACGGCGCCATTGTCGTCGCCTCGAGCCGTCGCGAGGCGGCCGTCGTCGTCGACCGGCTGGCGCCGGAGCACCTGGTCATCGATGATGGAGACGACCCGTCGCGGTACAGGGCGGCGGGCACGATCTTCGTCGGCGACTACAGTGTGCAGGCCGCCGGTGACTACTGCACCGGATCGAACCACGTGCTGCCGACCGGCGGGGCCGCACGGTTCCGTGGCGGCCTGAGCGCCGCCGACTTCGTCCGGGTGTTCTCGGTGCAGAGGCTGTCGCGGGCGGCCCTGCAGCGGATCGGCCCGGCCGCCGTCACGCTGGCCGAGGCCGAAGGCCTCGTGGCGCACGCCGCATCGGTGCGCGCCCGCCTCGACGACTGACGCTCCCGCCCGCCCGAAGGAAGAACGAGGACACCGTGCGCCGCGCCACGATCGATCGCCGAACGACCGAAACCCAGATCCAGCTCACCCTCAAGCTCGACGGCAAGGGGTCGTACGACATCAGCACAGGCATCCGGTTCCTCGATCACATGCTCGAGCTGTTCGCCCGCCACGGCGGCTTCGACCTCAGGCTCAGGGCAACCGGCGATCTCGACGTCGACGAGCACCACACGGTCGAGGACGTCGGCATCGCGCTCGGCGAAGCCGTGGCGCAGGCGGTCGGCAGCAAGCGCGGCATCAACCGGGCCGGCTACTTTCTGATGCCGATGGACGAGACGCTCGCGCTGGCCGCCATCGACCTGTCGGGGCGGCCGTTCCCGGTCATCGACATCTCGAAGGTCCGCGCCGCGCGCGTGGGAGATCTGCCGGTCGAGCTGGTGCAGGACTTCTTCGAAGGCTTCGCCAACGCGGCGCGCGCGAACGTGCACGTGAAGGTGCTGTACGGGCGCTCGAGCCATCACCAGATTGAAGCCGTCTTCAAGGCCTTCGCCAGGGCCCTGCGCGTCGCCTGTTCGAAGGACCGGCAGATGGCCCGGATGCTGCCATCGACCAAGGGGCTGCTGTGAGGATCGCACTCGTCGACTACGGCGCCGGCAACCTGGCCTCGGTGCTGAAGGCCTTCAGGGCCCTTGGTGCCGATGTCCACCTGGTGAGCGATGTGTCCGGACTGGCCGGCGCACGCGGAATCGTCGTGCCCGGCGTCGGGCACTTCTCGGCCACCGCATCGCTCGGACACGACTGGCGCGGCGCCATCCGCGAGGCGCTCGATGCGGGCATTCCGCTGCTCGGTATCTGCGTCGGCCTCCAGTGGCTGTTCGAAGGCTCGACCGAGGCGCCCGGTTCGCCAGGTCTCGGCCTGATCAGGGGACGCTGCTTCCGCCTCGAGGGCGACGACGTGAAAGTGCCGCACGTCGGCTGGAACCAGCTCGACCTGGCCGACCGTCGCTCGCGGCTGTTCGCCGGCATCGCCAGCGGCTCGTCCGCCTACTTTACGCATTCGTACGCCGCCCCGGTCGTGGACGAGACGATTGCGACGACGACGCACGCCGTGCCGTTCTCGTCGGCGGTCGAGCGCGACCTGGTGTTCGGGGTGCAGTTCCACCCCGAGAAGTCGGGACGCACCGGCCTGCGCGTGCTCGAGAATTTCCTGCACGTCGTCAGGGAGGGCCGCTGACATGCTCGCCAAGCGCCTGATCGCCTGCCTCGACGTCCGCGACGGCTCCGTCGTCAAGGGCGTCAACTTCAAGGGACTGCGCAATGCCGGCGATCCCGCCGAGCTGGCCGCGCGCTACAACGAGGAAGGCATCGACGAGCTGACGGTGCTCGACGTCACGGCCACGCTCGAGGGGCGCCGCGCGCTGATCGACACGATCCGGCGCGTCTCCGAGAAGCTCTTCATTCCGCTCGCCGTCGGCGGCGGGATCCGCTCGATGGACGATGCGCGCGCCATCATCGAGGCGGGCGCCGACAAGGTCAGCATCAACAGCGCGGCGCTCGCGCAGCCCTCGCTGATTACGGCGCTCGCGCGCACGTACGGCAGCCAGGCCGTGATCGTCGCGATCGATGCCAAGCGCGAAGGCGATCGCTACGAAGTCTTCGGGCGCAGCGGGACGACGCGGGATCGGCGCGAAGCGGTCGAATGGGCCCGCGAAGCGGCCGATCGCGGCGCCGGCGAGATCCTGCTGACCTCGATCGATCGCGACGGCACGCGCAGCGGCTTCGACTGCGAACTGACCGCCGCGGTGAGCACCGCCGTGCCGATCCCGGTCATTGCCTCGGGCGGCGCCGGCACGCCGGAGCATTTCCTCGACGTCTTCTCGGCGGGTCGCGCCGATGCCGCACTGGCGGCCTCGATCTTTCATTTCTCGGAGCACGCCGTGCGCGACCTGAAGCATTACCTCGCCGAACACGGCGTGCCCATGCGTCTGGACTGGTGACAGGATCGTGCTGATTCCTTCGATAGATCTGATGGGTGGCAAGGTCGTGCAGCTGCAGCAGGGCGAGCGCCTCGCGCTGCAGAGCGACGACATCGACGGCTGGATACAGAAGTTCCGCGACTTCCAGATCGTCCAGCTCATCGACCTCGACGCGGCAATGGGACGCCCGGCCAACGACGAGCTGGTGCGCTACATCGCGGCGCGGCTCCCCTGCCAGGTCGGCGGCGGCGTGCGATCGATCGAGCGCGCGCAGGAACTGCTGGAGGCGGGCGCGCGCCGCGTCATCCTGGGCTCGTCGCTCTTCAACGAACGGGGCGTCAACCGCGGCCGCGCCGAGGCGTTCGCCGACGCGATCGGCCCCGACGCGCTCGTGGGCGCGATCGACAGCCGCGGCGGGCGCGTGGTCATTCACGGCTGGAAAACGCCGCTGTCGATCACGCCCGAGGAAGCCGCCCGGGCGCTCGAGCCCTACGTAAGCGCCCTGCTCTATACCCACGTCGACACCGAGGGAATGATGACTGGCCTCGATCTCGACGCCGTCAGGCGCGTCAACGACGCCTGCCGCGTGCGCCTGATCGCCGCCGGCGGAATCCGGACCCGCGAGGAAATCGACGAGCTCGACGCGCTCGGCATCGACGCGGTCGTCGGCATGGCGATCTATACGGGCGCGATCGAACTGAAGCCCTGAGGCGGTTCCGCTTTCCGGACGAGCTGGCGTAGGCTCTGTCCGATGGATGTCGTCATTGCCGGCGGCACGGGCCTGCTGGGAACCGCCCTCACCAGACGGCTGCTCGCGCGCGGCGATCGTGTCGTCCACCTGACGCGTCGCCGCGCCCGGACGGGCGCCCCGGTCCCCGCGGTGACGTGGACGCCCGACGGCTCGGTCGGCCCGTGGGCCGGCGCGGTCGAGGGCGCCGATGTCGTCGTGAACCTCGCGGGCGCCGGTCTGGCCGATCGGCGCTGGACGCCCACCCGCAAAGCGCTGCTCCGCAGCAGCCGCATCGACAGCACGCGCAGCCTCGTCGCCGCTCTCAGGACAGCCCGTCCCCGGCCGCGCGTGTTCGTGCAGGGCTCGGGCATCGGCATCTACGGTGCGCGGCTCGACGACGAGATTCTGACCGAGCAGGCGCCGGCCGGCAGCGACTTCCTCGGCCGTCTCGCGGCGGAATGGGAAGCGGCCGCGGCGCCGGCCGACGAGGCGCCCTGCCGGCTCGTCCTCATGAGGACCGGCCTCGTGCTGACGACCGAGGGTGGCGCGCTGAAGCCGATGATGCGCCCGTTCCGCTTCTTCGTCGGCGGGCCGATCGGCAGCGGGGCGCAGTGGATGCCGTGGATCACGATCGACGACTGGGTGTCACTGGTGCTGTGGGCCATCGACACGCCGGTCGTCGCGGGTCCGATCAACGCCTCGGCACCGAATCCCGTCCGCAACCGGGAGTTCGCGGCGGCGCTCGGGCGGGCGCTGCGGCGTCCGAGCCTGATGCCGGTTCCGGGCATCGCGCTGCGCCTGCTCTTCGGCGAGATGGCCGACGCGCTGCTGCTCGGCGGACAGCGGGCGGTACCGTCGAAGGCCCTGGAGGCCGGCTTCACGTTCGCGCACGCCGAGCTCGATGCGGCGCTCGCGCACGTCCTCGGGCGTCGCTGAGGCGGTTGTTATACTGACGCCTGCTTCGATACTGCCGACCAGCGCCCTTCCCCGGAGAGTGTCCAGCATGATTGTCCGCGTGTTTCTCGGCTTCTGCATTGCCATCATGACCTTCGCCGCAGCAGAGGCCCAGGAAGCCGCAAGGAACCCGTGGAAGTACAACGTGGGCGGGGGACTGTCGTTCACGCAGGGCAACAAGGACACGTCGACCTACAACGCGTCGTACAACGTCACCTATAGTCCCGGTCCACGGCGGACCTTCAAGTCGGACGCCCTGCTGCTGCGCGGCAAGACCAACGGCGAACTTTCGCACGATCGCTTCGGCCTGAACCTGCGCGAGGAAGTACGGATCGGCGAGCACATGTTCGTGTTCGGCCAGAACCAGTACCTGCGCGATCGCTTCAAGCGCATTCAGTACCTGGTCGCACCGACGGCAGGCCTTGGTCTGACGGCCGTCGCGACCGAAGCGACAACGCTGACGTTCGACGCTGGCGCCGGCGGTGTCTGGGAGAAGAATCCGTACGTCGACGTGCGCGCGTCGGGCGCTTTGACCTTCTCGCAGAAGCTCACCCAGGCTATTTCGGGCAGCACCACGCTGACTCAGTCGCTGTCGGGACTCTGGAAGACGGAAGACATGGCCGACGCCATCTATCAGGCGGGCATCGCCGTGACGCTCGGCATCAACGCGCGCGTGCAGTTCAAGATCGAGGCCCTCGACACCTACAACACGAAGCCGACGGGCACGATGATCCGGAAGAACGACGTCTCGACCGTCTTCGCGATCGTCATCAAGAACTGACCGGGGCGGTGACCCCGCCTGTCACACCGCCCGGCGATCCTCGCGGCATGGCAGATTCCTCTTCTACCCGCCGGGCCGTTGTCGTAAACCTCGCCGAGTACCGCAGGCGCGCGCGTCGCAGCGTCGACATGGGCGGCCGCCGCCTGGTGGTCGCGCACGTGCTCACGCCGCGCGACCGGGCGCACCGCCGGCGCATGCTCGAACATCTGGCGTCAACGGTCAGGGCCGTCGAAGGCTGATTTCGACGTCCGGCGGACGCTCCCGACGGGCCATCTGTGGGACACTCGTCCGGGGACGCTCCATGCCCGGACACGACATCGATCTGGCCGCGCCTCCGTTCGACCGGTACACCGGCGTGCACCGGCTCGCGGCCTCGCGCAGCGGACATCATTCGCCCGATCACGTACGGCACCAGCTCTTCGCCGGCATCGGCCGCGACAATCCGGTCCGCGTCCTCTTCAAGGTGACGTCGAAGCCGGGCCTGGTCTACGAGCGCGACCTCAGCAACGAGATCGCCACGCTCGAGACGATCAACGCGCAGCTGCCCGATTCACGCTACTTCCCGTTCGTGCACGAGCACGGCCGGCTGCCCGACGGCCGGCTGTACCTCGTGATGTCACTCTTCGACGAGTTCCCGCTGGCCACAATCGTGGGCGAAGAGCGGATGCCGGGTCGGCTTCCGGCGCATCTGCGGGCCGTCATCGAAGCCGCGCGGGCTGCGCAGCAGATTCACGACATCGGGATCTTCCACGTCGACCTGAACCCGATGAACATCCTCTACCGGACCGAGGGCGGCCGGCCCATCGTCCGCATCGTGGATTTCGAGTCGTCGTACGAACGCGCGCGCCACGGCGCCGGCGGCGACTTCTACAACCCGCCGACGACGCCGGGATACTCGGCGCCGGAAGTCTCGCAGCAGCCGCCCGACGCGAGGGCCGACATCTTCTCGCTCGGCGCGGTCCTGTACACGCTGGTGGCGGCCGACCTGTGGATTCCCCAGGCCGAGCTCGAAGAGCGCGTCCGTCGGGATGTGGAACTCGACAACGAACTGCGGGAGGCGCTGCTCAGGGCGGTGGCAACCGATCCGAATGGTCGGTTCGAATCGGCGGGCGAGCTGATTGCCGCGCTGGGGGCGTACCTGGAGCGGATCTGGCCGGGCCGGGAGTGGTAGGAACGTCGGCGCGCGGCGTCCCGCAGGAGCCGCGCGCCGTGACTTCCGGGCTCAGTACCCCTTTGTCGTGATCCAGAAGCTCTCTTCCCAGGAGCCGCCCGGCTCGACGCTCTGCAGCTCCTTGTAGACGCCGCGGTGCGCGAGGTTCAGCGCGTTCGTAATTGCCACCATCGGCTCGAAGGCGATGAAGCCCTTGCCCGCCGGCGTCGCGCCGTCGGGCAGCGGGACCGCAGCGGGCGCGACGCGCACGCCGTCGGCCGGGTCGACCGGGAACGGCCCGGAGGGCGCAGGCGGCTGAGCCGGACCGCCGGCGCGGCCGGGCCCGGCGCCGCGGCCCTGACCGGCGCCACCGCGGCCGCCACCGCCGGCCGCCTGCAGCGGCGGCGACCACAGCAGCACGGTGCGGTACTTCGGCCCGAGGCTGACGTGCAGCTCCTTGCCGAGCCCCATGAGCTTCATCGTCGCCCGCCCGTTCGCATCACGGATGAGGTCGGTGAAGACATCGTCGATGAGGCCGTAGTCCTTCAGCTGGATGGCCGTGCGATCCGCCTTGAAGAAGTCCTCGATCGGCTGTGTCTCGCCGGTCGGCAGCCGCTGCGGGATCTCGATCCAGTGCGTGCGTGCGTCGACCGATACCGTCCAGTCGTTCCGGGTGCCGTCGGGCAGCTCGAAGATCGGGTGGTAGCCGAAGACCACGGGCATCGGCTCGGCGCTCAGGTTGTCGATGCGCGTCCGGACCTCGAGCTCACCGCCGGCAACCTTGTAGGTCATCGTGATGGTGTGCGCGAACGGCCACTGCTGCATGTAGCGCGGGTGCTTGTAGAAGTCGAGCCGGCTCGTGACCCACGCGCCCGTGTCGTCGGCCTTGAACTCGACGACTTCCCAGAGCGTCGACCCGTGCACGTAGCCCGTCGACACGATCGGTCCGCGGACGTTGCCGAGCTCGAGGTCGAAGTTGTACTTCTGCCCGTTGGCGTAGAAGGCGGTCTGGTCGAGCCGGTTCGCGAACGGCGCGAGCAGCGGCATGCCGTTGTAACCGGGGCGCGCGCGGAAGTCCTCGAGCGTTTCGCTGGTGCGGACGAGGTCGTGTCCCTTGACGCGGATACGCCAGGCGTTGCTCATGTCGGCAACGACCTCGACGTGCATCTCGGCCACCTTGTCGACCAGCTCGATAATGTCGCCCTTCCGGGTTGCGGAATAGCGCTGGGCGGCCGCCGGCGTGGCACACACCAGGACGACCAGCGCCGCCAGGGTCACTCGCAGCAGTCTCATATTGCGGTCTCCGTCCGAATCGAGACGACAGCATAAAGGACTTCCATGCCCGCTGTCGAAGCTCCCCGAGGGCACTGCCCTCAAGTACGTGGCCCGGCAGGCGCGTCGCCGGCCTTCAGGCGTTCCTCGGCCGCAAGGTGGAAGGCCGTGTTGGCGGCCGGTACCCCGGCGTACACGGCCACCTGCAGCAGCACTTCCTCGAGATCGGCCCACTCGAGCTCGTGGACCACGCCGGTCCGCACGTGCAGGCGGAACTCCTCCCACCGGCCCATCGCGGCGGTCATGGCCAGCACGAGCAGGCGGCGCGTGCGGACGTCGAGCCCCGGTCGCATCCAGATGGTGCCCCACGCGTAGCGCGTGATGAGCTCCTGGAAGTCGCGCGTGAAGTCGGTCATGCCGGCCAGGGCGCGGTCCACATGCGCGTCGCCGAGCACGGCCCGCCGTACGGGCATGCCGGCATCGTAGCTGTCGAGCGCCCGCGGGAGCAGGAAGCGGAACAGCGCGGCCGAGAACGACCGCGGCTGTTCCAGATTCGACAGGTGCGCCGCGTGCAGGCGGACCACGGTGCTGGCCGGCACGGCCGCGGCAAGCTGCTCGGCGTGCGGACTGTAGGGCATCGACACGTCGTAATCGCCGGCAATGACGAGCGTCGGCACGTCGATGCTTCCGAGGCCGTCGCGATGATCCATGTCGCGGATCGCGGCGCAGCAGCCGGCATAGCCGACCGGCGACGTCGCCAGGAGCGTGCGCCGCGCCTCGGCGACCACCGGCGGGTGGCGTTCGAGCCACGCGGCCTGGAAGAAGCGCGACATCGCCTGATCGACAACGGCCGCCATTCCGCCCTCGAGCACGGCCTTCCGGCGCTCCTCCATCGCCGCCGGCTCGGCCACCCGCGCCGTCGTGTTCGCGAGCACGAGATGCGTAAGCCGCTCGGAGGCGTGCATGCCGAGCCACTGCCCGACCATGCCGCCGAGCGACAGGCCGCAGAACGCGAAGCGTTCGATGTCGAGCGCATCGACGAGCGCGAGCACGTCGCGGCCGAGCTGTTCGATGGTGTAGTCGCCATCGGGCGCATCCGAGGCGCCGTGGCCGCGATGGTCGTAGCGCAGGATGCGGAAATGCGGCTGCAGGTCGGCCGCCTGGGCGGCCCACTGCCCGTGGTCGAGCCCCAGCGAGTGCGACAGCACGACAACCGGTCCCGACGCCCCTTCGAGTCGGTAGTAGAGACGGCCGTCGGGCGTATCGACGAACGGCATGTCAGTCCTCCCGCGTTCCGGCCGGCTCACCGGTCAGCAGCCGCTTCCGGAAGAGATCGGCGGCGCCGACGCTGGCCGTCACGTCGAACAGCACGTCCTGATCGATGCCCTCGAGGGCGGCCGCCAGTTCCGGCAGCTCGGCCACGGTCGCCCGCAGAGGGCGGCCGGTCGAAACCGCGGCCTCGACGGCCTGCCTGACGAGCGCCGCCGCGCGCGCGCGTCCGAGCGAGGCCGCGGCCGCGAGCCCCACGCGCTCGGCCAGCACGACGCCACCGGTTGCGTCGAGATTCTTCCGCATACGGGCCTCGTCGACCGTCAGACCGTCGACCAGCGCAACCGCTGCGGCCATCGCCGAGCCGAGCGTTTCCAGGGCGTCCGCCAGCGTCGGCGCCTCGGCCTGCCAGCCGCCGGCGGCACGCTCGTGCTCCTGCACGGCGGCCTGGAGCATCGTGCTCACCAGCCCGGGCATGCGCTGTGCGCAGGCCAGCACGACGGTCGATCCCGCCGGGTTGCGTTTGTGCGGCATCGCCGACGAACCGCCGCCGGTCTCGGCCACCTCGCCGACCTCCCACTGCATGAGCAGCGAGACGTCGCGCGCGATCTTCGCGAGCGCGGCCACGCACGCGCCGGCGGCCGCCACAAGCGTCACGAACCGATCGCGCTCGGTGTGCCACGGCGCGTCCGGAACGCGGAGGTCGAGCTCGGCGGCCAGAGCCGCTTCCACCGCGCCGGCACGTCCGCCGAACGAAGCCAGCGTGCCGGCGGCGCCGCCGAACTGCAGTACCTGCGCGGCGTCGAATGCCTCCGACAGGGTGCGCCACGTCCGCGCCACGGCCCCGTACCACCGCGCCACCTTCAACCCGAACGTCGTCGGCAGCGCCGGCTGCAGGAGCGTGCGGGCGAGCATGACCGTGCCCGCGTGGCGGTCCGACATCGCGGCGAGCGACCCCAGCAGGCGCTGCCCGTCGGCCGCAATCGACGCCCAGGCTTCGCGCAGGCAGAGAATCAGCGCCGTGTCGTAGACGTCCTGACTCGTCGCCCCCCAGTGCACGTACTTCGCCGCGTCGGCGCTCTTCGCCTCGACGGCGCGTGTGAGCGCCTCGACCACGGGAATCGCGAGCGAGGCGTGCCGACGGAAGCCTGCGGCAAGCCTTTCCGCATCGAACGTGACCTGCCGGGCAACCTGATCGATCACGACGGCGGCATCGGCCGGGATAACCCCGCAGGACGCCTGTGCACGCGCGAGCGCTCCTTCGAACCGGAGCATGGCGCCGACCAGCGCCCTGTCGCCGAAGGCATCGGCCGCCGCGGGCGTGGACACGAGGCCGTCGATCAGGCGGGGTGGCATCGAACGATTCTAAGTGGCCGAATCAGAGATCGAAGAACACCGTCTCGCCCGCGCCCTGCAGGCGCAGCGGGAAGATCCAGGCGTCGCCGTCGCGCCTGGCCACGAGCGTCGCGCGGCGATCCTCCGGGACGAGGGCGAGCACCGGGTCGTCGGCCAGCGTCGGGTCGTCCTCGAAGTAGATGCGCGTGAAGAGGTGCCGCAGCAGGCCGCGGGCGAACAGGCACACGCTGATGTGCGACGAAAGCCGCCGGCCGTCGGGCGCGGTCGTCGCGCCCGGCCGGATCGTTTCAAACTCGCACCAGCCGTCGTCGTTGGTCGCCCGGCGCCCCCAGCCGCGGAACGAGTGGCCGGGATCCGGATTGTCGTGATCGGGCCGGCCGACGTACTCGCCGGCAGCGTCCGCCTGCCACAGCTCGATCAGCGCGTCGGGCACCGGGTTGCCGGCGCCGTCGGTCACGCGGATCCTGAGCACCAGGCGCTCGCCCGGCGTCTCGGGCCCGTACATCCGCCCGTGCAGCGGCTCGGTATCGAGACCGATGTGCAGGTACGGCCCGACGGTCTGCGACGGAATGGCGATGAGCGGCTTCCGGACGGCCCTCATACCCGCTCCTCGAACGGCGTCGCGCTGTCGCCGCGCAGCACGATGTCGAAGATGTAGCCGAGCGCCCACTCGGGCTGCGTCAGGTTCATGTCGAGCCGCGAGACGAGCCGCTGGCGCACCTTCTCGTCGGGCAGCGACGTGAGCATCGGATCGAAGGCCATCAGCGGATCACCGGGGAAGTACATCTGCGTGACGAGGCGCGTCTGGAACGATCGCCCGAAGATCGAAAAGTGAATGTGGGCCGGTCGCCACGCGTTCGGATGGTTCCGCCAGGGATAGGCGCCGGGCTTGATCGTGGTGAACTGATACCGTCCCTCGCTGTCGGTCACCACGCGCCCGGCCCCGAGGAAGTAGGGATCGAGCGGCGCGGGGTGATTGTCGTTCACGTGCCGGTACCGGCCGGCCGCATTGGCCTGCCAGATCTCGATCAGCACGTTCGGCTGCGGCCGTCCATCTTCGTCGACCACGCGCCCGGCGACGATGATGCGCTCGCCCTGCGGCTCGCCGCCCGGGCACTGGCGCGTCAGGTCGTTGTCGGTCGCGCCAATCGGCAGGTGTCCGTAGACCGGCTGCGTCAGGTCCGAGTAATCCGACGGCAGGTGAATCAGCGGACGCTCCGGCGCCCGCAGGACGGTCGACTGATACGGCGGATAGAGCAGCGGCGGCTGACTGCCGGCCAGGTTCGGATCACGGTCGCTCACGGTTCGTGCCTTTCGCTGAGGGTCTTCCATTATCCGACCGCGCCGTCCGTCCCGTGCGCCTTCGCCGTCCGGGCGTTCAGGTCGCGCAGCGCGGCCAGCTCTTCGGCCGTCGGCGGCGGCGTCTCATCGACGTCGTCGGCAAAGCGGATGGGCCATCCCGTAGCCTCGATGATCTGCCCGCGCGTCACGCCCGGATGAATGCTCGTGACGCGGAACTCGTTCGTCTCCGGATCCGGCTTCATGATGCACAGGTCCGTGACGATGAGCGTCGGCCCCTGGGTGCGGACGCCGAGCTCGCGGCGTTCGCGACCGGTGGGACCGTGACCGAGCGACGTCAGGAACGAGAGCCGTTCGACGAACGTCCGAGGGCTCTGTTTCATCACGATGTAGATCCGCCGGCATCCGGTCGCAATCTCGGTTGCACCGCCGCTGCCGGGCAGCCGCACTTTCGGCGAGCGGTAGTCGCCGATCACCGTGCTGTTCAGGTTGCCGTAGCGATCGACCTGCGCGCCACCGAGGAAGCCGACCGTGATCCGCTCGCCCTGGAGCCAGTACTGGAACATCTCCGGCACCGAGACCGTCACGAGCGCCGTTTCACACAGCTCGCCGTCGCCGATCGAGAGCGGCAGCACATCGGGCTTCGTCTCGAGCGTGCCCGATTCATAGACGAGCCGGATGCCGGGCGCGTGGGTCAGCCGCGCCAGATTGCACGCCGCCGACGGCAGGCCGATACCGACGAAGCACACGTCGTCGCTCGTCAGCGCGCGCGCGGCCGCCACCGTCATCATTTCGTTCGAGGTGTAATCCATCTTCGTTCGATCCGTCAGGCGGGCGTCCGACCGTACACGTGCTCGTCGATCCAGCGACGGAACGTGTCGCGATCGCGCGAGATTGCGTCCCAGGCCACGTAGAACGCGTTGTCGCGCTGATAGTAGCCGTGCGCGTACGACGGTCTGGCGCCGCCCGGCACGACGGCAATCGCATCGATCGTCCACGCCGGAAGGATGACGGCGTTGGTGGCACCGGGCGGGAACCGCTCGACGACCTCCTCGACGGTAACGAGCACCCGCTTCGACGCCAGCACCACTTCCTTCTGGACACCGACGATGCCCTCGACCAGCACGTTGCCCGTACGATCGGCCTTCTGCGCATGCACGATGCCGACATCGGGCCGGATGGCCGGCACGGCCGCCAGCTGCTCGCCGGTGAACGGGCACTCGATGAAGCGGATGTTCGGGTTGACCTTCGCGAGGTCCGACCCGCGATAGCCGCGGAAGAAGGCGGCCGGCATCCCGGCGGCCCCGGCCGCGTAGGCGTGCGCCATGGCCGAGTGGCTGTGCTCCTCAATTTCGAGCGGCGCCGGCCAGCCGCGCTCGACGGCATCGCGCAGCCGATGCAGCGATCCGACGCCCGGATTGCCGCCCCACGAAAAGACCAGCTTCTTCGCGCACCCGCACCCGATCATCTGGTCGTAGATCAGATCCGGTGTCATCCGGATCAGCGTCAGGTCGGTCAGCCCCTGCCGGATGATTTCGTGGCCGGCCGCGAAGGGAATCAGGTGAGTGAAGCCCTCGAGGGCCACGCTGTCTCCCGGCCGCACCAGCCGGCGGATGGCGTCATTCAGCGAACAGAACTCGGACATCGGTAAAGCTCGACGACTGCAGAAGTGAACCCGCGGCGCGGCGACCGGACCAGGCTCCGCGTCACGATGCGCCACGCGCCGGCACGTGGCGTGTCACGATCGCCAGCGACAGGAACGTGACCACCAGCATCCCGGCCACGACCAGAAAGAACATGCGCGTGCCGCCCGCGTCGGCCGCCCACGCGCCGATGAAGCCGGTCAGGACGGCGCCGCTTCGGCCGAAAGCCACGGCCGTACCGACGCCCGTCGCGCGAACGGCCGTCGGATAGACGTGCGCCGCCAGCGCGTACATGGTCGTCTGGACACCGTTGATCATGGCGCCGGTCAGCGTGAGCATCGCCATGATCGCGACGAGCGAGGCGGCCGGCGTAATCTCCATCGCCGCCAGCCCGAGCGATCCCGCGATCGCGATCCCCGTCATCGAGAGCATCGCGAGGCGCGATCCGAGCCGCGAGATGACCACGCCCCCGAGAAGCGCCCCGGCAACGCCACCCAGGTTGAACGCCGTGATGCCGCTGTTGGCCGTCGACGGATCGAAGCCGGCGCCGGTCAGCAGCGACGTGAGCCAGCTGAAGCCCAGATAGACGGCCAGCAGGCACGAGAAGAACGCGCCCCACAGCGCGAGCGTGTCCCGGACGAAGTCGGCCGTGAACAGCGAGCGCAGCGACGCCTTCGGCACGCGGCGGTCCGCCGACGGGTCGACGAACACCACGTCGTCGGGCACGTCGTGGCCGATGCGACGCATCACGTCGACCAGCTCCGCGCGGCGCGCGGGCCGTCGTGCGAGAAACTGCGGCGACTCGGGCAGCAGGAAGCGGAAGAGGACGGCGGCAGCAAGCGGCACGATCCCGCCGATGACGAACAGGTTGCGCCAGCCGAGCGCCGGCAGGGCCTGGATGCCCAGCACGCCGGCCAGCGTGCCGCCGAGCGGCACGCACACGATGGTGACCGTCACCGCAATCGGTCGCAGCCGCACAGGCACGTACTCGGCGGCGAGCGCCGCCGCGTTCGGCATCGCGCCGCCCAGGCCGATGCCGGCAAGGAAGCGCAGCAGGCCGAGCTCATTCGGTGAATGCACGAACGCGGCGAGCACGGTCAGCGCCCCGAACACCACCATGCTGCCGAGCAGCGCCGTGCGGCGGCCGAGACGATCGCCGATCAGGCCGGCGACCATGCCGCCGACCATCATCCCGAAGTAGCCGAGCGAGACGACCGGTGCGAACGCGCTGCGCGGTACATCCCACTCTTCCATCACGGTCGGGATGACGATGCCGAGCAGCTGGTTGTCGATGCCGTCGAAGACGATCGTCAGCGCAACCAGCGCGACCAGCCACGCCTGATACGCCGTCCACCGGCCGGCGTCGAGCAGCTTCGCGACATCCACCGCCGCGTCACGAGTCGTCATCCGCGAATCCTCCCGCCCGGCCGTACCGGCATGTGCCGCGCCGCCTCACGCCAGCGGCAGACCGGCGTAGCTTTCGGCCAGACTCGTCATGGCCGCCTTCGACTGGACGAGATAGTCGAGCTCGGCCCGCTGGCGCCGGTGATCGAAAGGGCTGCCGTCGGTCGACCGGTGAAGGGTCGACGTCATCCACCACGAGAAGCGCTGCGCCCACCACGTGCGCTGCAGGCCGCGCGCTGAGTAGGTGTCGAGGCCCGTATCGTCGTTCGCCGCATAGTGATCGGCAATCGCGCCGGCGAGCCGCCAGACGTCGGCCGCGGCGAGGTTCAGGCCCTTGGCGCCGGTCGGCGGCACGATGTGCGCCGCATCGCCTGCCAGAAACAGCCGCCCGTAGCGCATCGGCTCGACCACGAAGCTGCGCATGGGCGTGATGCCCTTCTGGAAGATCGGGCCGACGGCCGGCTCCCATCCATCCGACGTCCGCAGCCGGACGAGCAGCTCGTTCCAGATCCGGTCGTCGGACCAGTCGTCGAGGTTCTCGTCCGGATCGACCTGCAGGTAGAGCCGCGTCACGGCCGGCGAGCGCATGCTGAAGAGCGCGAATCCGCGGTCGTGCAGGCTGTAGACGAGCTCGTCGCTCGTCGGGGGCGCCTGGGCGAGGATCCCGAGCCAGGCGAACGGGTAGCCGCGCTCGTAGGTCGTAAATACCCCTTCGGGCACCGATCGCCGCGACACGCCGTGGAACCCGTCGCAGCCGGCCACGAAGTCGCAGCGCAGCTGTCGCGCCGTCCCGTCCTGGATATAGCGCACGAACGGCCGGCGCGTGTCGAGCTCGTGCAGGCTGACGTTCGAGACGTTGAAATACAGGGGACGCCCGGTGGCCTCGCGCGCCTCGATCAGATCGCGGACGACTTCGTTCTGGCCGTAGATCGTGATGGCGCGCCCGCCGGTCAGGCCGGCCAGGTCGATGCGGTGCCGGGTGCCGTCGAAGGCGATGTAGAGGCCCTCGTGACGCATCCCTTCGCGATCGAGCCGTTCCGCAAGCCCCATCTCGCGCAGCAGGTCCACGGTCCCCTGTTCGAGGACGCCGGCCCGCACACGCTCGATGACGTAGTCACGATCGCGCCGCTCGAGGATGACCGAGTCGATCCCGCGCTGATGCAGCAGGTGACCGAGAATCAGTCCCGCCGGCCCCGCACCGATGATTGCGACCTGCGTCTGCTCGGTCTGCATGGCCCCCTCGCTAGACGCGCTCGAGCAGGACCGAAATGCCCTGCCCCACGCCGATGCACATCGTGCACAGCGCCCGACGTGCCTTGCGCCGGGCGAGCTCGTTGACCGCGGCGATCACCAGCCGCGCGCCGCTGGCACCGAGCGGGTGGCCGAGCGCGATCGCTCCGCCGTTCGGATTGACGTGCCCGGCATCGTCGGGCAGCCCGAAGGCGCGGATGACAGCCAGCGCCTGCGCCGCGAACGCCTCGTTGAGCTCGATGACGTCGATGTCGGCCATGCGCAGGCCGGTGCGCGCGAGGAGCCGCTCGGTCGCCGGCACGGGACCGATGCCCATCACGCGCGGCTCGACGCCGGCCGATGCCGACGCGACGACCCGCGCCCTCGGCGTCAGTCCGTGCTCGCGCACCGCGGTCTCCGACGCGAGGATGACGGCCGCGGCGCCGTCGTTGATGCCCGAAGCGTTGCCGGCCGTCACCGTCCCGTCGGGCCGGACCACGGGCGGAAGGCGCGCGAGGCCTTCGAGCGTCGAGTCGGGCCGCGGGTGCTCATCGCGGTCGACGACGACCGTCTCCTTCTTCTTCCGGATCTCGACCGGAACGATTTCCTCGGCGAGCAGGCCCGCCTGCTGCGCGGCCGCCGTCCGCTGCTGGCTGCGCAGCGCGAAGGCGTCCTGATCGGCCCGGCTGACGCCGTGCTCGGCGGCCACGATCTCGGCCGTCTCGGCAAGCGCGTGCGTACCGTAGAGCCGCTCCATCTCGGGGTTGACGAACCGCCAGCCGAGCGTCGTGTCCTCGAGCTTCAGCGAACGCGAGAAGGGCGCCTCGGCCTTGCTCATCACGAACGGCGCGCGCGACATGCTCTCGACGCCGCCGGCGATGACGAGCGACGCCTCGCCGGCCATGATGGCGCGGGCGGCAATCGCGATGGCGTCGAGGCTCGAGCCGCACAGGCGGTTGATCGTGGTCGCCGGCACGCCGGCCGGCAGGCCGGCGAGCAGCACCGCCATCCGGGCGACGTTCCGGTTGTCCTCCCCGGCCTGATTCGCACACCCCAGAATCACGTCGTCGACACGGAGCCAGTCGACGTGCGACTGGCGTGCGACGAGCGCGCGCAGCGGGATCGCGGCCAGGTCATCGGTGCGGACGGCGGCAAGCGCGCCGCCATAGCGGCCGAAGGGTGTTCGGACGGCGTCGCAGATATAGGCGGTGTCAGCCATGAATGCCCCCGTGACTCTATGCAGGGCGACAGGGGACGGCAAAGGGAAAACAGAGGAGTTGGGTGAGAATTTAAAGCGAGAAAAAAGGCGCCGCGCCTCACCGCAACTCCCCGCCGGCGGCGGGCCA
>QGVF01000104.1 GCA_003242705.1 Acidobacteriota bacterium | reverse complement strand
GGCACGGCGGCAGGCACGGCGACGAAGCCGCCACTGCGCCTCGGGATTGTCTATTTCTCGAACGGCGTCGAGCCGATCCACTGGTGGGCGAAGGGCAGCGGGGCGTCGATGGAGGTCGGACCGGCGCTGGCGCCGATGAAGCCCTACACCGGGGACATGGTTTTCATCCGCGGGCTGTTCAGCCAGGCCGCTCTGCAGTCGAGCAGTCCGCACCTCGGCCGGATGAACGTGCTGTCGGGCGCGGAAGTCAGCCTCGACCCGAGCGTCATCCGCGTCGGGACGTCGATGGATCAGGTACTCGCGCAGCAGATCGGCGGACAGACCGCCATTCCGAGCCTGGTGCTGGGCATCGAGCCGAACGAGCTGCGCCTCGAAGACGGACTGTCGATGATTTACGGATCGGCCATCTCGTGGACGACACCGACCAGGCCTGCGACGAAGGAGATCTACCCGGCACGTGCCTTCGATCGACTGGTCGGCGACGGGTCCGGGCGGCCGCTCGATCGGAGCGTGCTCGACGAAGTGCGCGAGGACGCCGCCAGCCTGCGACCGAAGGTCAGCCGCAACGATCGACTCAAGCTCGACGAGTACTTCGAGTCGATCCGCGACATCGAGCTCCGCATCGAGCGGGCCGGGCGCGAGGGGACGATCGAGGGGTGGAAGTCTACGCTCGAGACACCCGACATGCCGCGGCCCGACGATGACCTGCCGCAGAACGTGCCGGCGCACATGAAGCTGATGCTCGACCTGGTCGTGCTCGCGTTCCAGATGGACCGGACACGCATCGCCACTCTGATGCTCAACAACGACCTGTCGCAGATGAACTTCAAGTTCCTCGAGGGCGTCCAGGGCGCGCTGCACCTCGACCTGACGCACAACGGGCGGGCGGCGGACAAGGAGGCGATGTACCTGAAGACGAACCAGTTCCACATCGAGCAGTTCGCCTACCTGACCGGACGCATGAAGCAGATTCAGGAAGGCGAGGGGACGCTGCTCGACAACTCGATCCTGATGTGCACGTCGAGCCTGTTCGACGGCGATGCGCACAGCGCCGACCAGCTTCCGATCCTGGTCACCGGCCGCGGGCAGGGTACGATCCGCACGGGCCGGATCCTCGACTATCTGGACGCCGGCGACGATCATCGGAAGGTATGCAGTCTTCACCTCTCGCTGATGGATCGGATGGGCGTGTCGCTCCGGCAGTTCGGCGACGCGACGACCCGGCTCGAGGAGCTCGGGTGAAACGATGGGTGGTGGCCCTGGGAGGACTGGTCGTGGCCGCGTGCGTGTCGGGCGGGCCCCCCAATGAACACCTGAGCTCGTTCGAAGCGCGGCGGACGCGCATGGTCGACGAACAGATTCGCGCGCGCGGGATCCGCAATCCGCGGGTGCTCGACGCGATGGCGCGGGTGCCGCGCCACGAGTTCGTGCCGGAAAGCGCGCGGCCGCTCGCGTACGCCGACCAGCCGCTGTCGATTGGCTACGGGCAGACGATCTCGCAGCCCTACATCGTGGCCTACATGACGGAGCTGCTCGATCCACAGCCGGCGAACCGCGTGCTCGAAATCGGGACCGGCTCGGGGTATCAGGCGGCCATCCTGGCCGAGCTGGTCTCCGAGGTCTACTCGATCGAGATCGTCGAGGAACTTGCCACGAGCGCACGCGAGACGCTCAAGCGGCTCGGCTACACGAACGTCAACGTCCGCGCGGGCGACGGCTATCAGGGGTGGCCGGAAGCGGCGCCCTTCGACCGCATCATCCTGACGGCTGCGCCGCCCTCGATTCCGCAGGCGCTCGTCGACCAGCTGGCCGTCGGCGGCATCCTCATCGCGCCGGTGGGGCCGGTCATGGGAGTGCAGACGATCACGATCGTCCGCAGGTCGGTCGAAGGGGTGACGACCGAGGAGACGATTCCGGTGCAGTTCGTGCCGATGGTCCGGGGCTGATTCGCGGGCCTTGCGCGGCACGGGGAGGTGACGTGAGCGACATCCGCGGACATATGGCGGGCATCGTGACCGCGGTGCTGCTGGTGGTCGCGACAGCCGTTGGCTGCTCTGCTCCGGAGTCGTCGCTGGAGGCGGAGCAGGAGCAGCCGCCGAACGTGATCCTCATTCTGGCCGACGACCTGGGGTCGGCCGACCTCGGCGCGTACGGCGGAACGGCGATCGCGACGCCGTCGATCGATCGTTTCGCGGCCCAGGGCCTGCGGTTCACGCAGGCCTATGCCGGCAGCACGGTGTGTGGACCGTCGCGCAGCACGCTGATGACGGGCCTGCACACCGGACACACCCCGGTGCGATCGAACACCGGCGGTGTGTCGCTGCGCGACGAGGACGTCACGCTGGCCGAAGTGCTGAAGGCAGCCGGGCACGCGACGGGCGGCTTCGGCAAGTGGGGCCTGGCCGAGGTTGGATTTCCCGGCGTGCCCGAGCGACAGGGATTCGACGAGTTCTTCGGCTACTACCACCAGATTCACGCCCACGAGCACTTCCCGGCGTTTCTCTACCGGAATGGCGAACGCGTAGAGCTGCCGGCCAACCGCGGCTTTTACGACGGCCCGCTCGGCGAAGGGCGTGGTATCGGTCCGGTTCCGCCACGGTCTCCATCGGACGAGCCCTACCAGTTCGCCCACGCGCTCATCGTCGAGCGCATGAAGGCGTTCATTCGCGAGCATCGCGACCGGCCGTTCTTTGCCTACGGCGCATGGACGCCGCCGCATTCGCGCTGGGAAGTGCCGGAAGACGATCCGGCCTGGAAGCTGTACGCCGATCGGCCCTGGCCGCTCGAGGCAAAGGTCGCCGCCACGTTCACGTCGATCGTCGACCGGCACGTGGGCGAGATCGTGGAGCTTCTCGACGAGCTCGACATCGGCGATCGGACAATCGTCCTGTTCGCGTCCGACAACGGCGGCCTGACGACGTTCAATCGGGAGCCGCTGCGGACGAACGGCATGCTGCGCGGCGGCAAGACGACGCTCTGGGAGGGGGGCCTGCGGGTGCCGTTGATCGCACGGTGGCCTGGACGCATCGCGCCGGGCACGGCGGATCACCTCACGTACTTTCCCGACGTGATGCCGACCATCGCGGAGCTCACCGGGGCATCGGCGCACCTGCCACCGAATCTCGACGGACTGTCGCTGGTGCCGGTGCTGCTCGGGGTGGACGCCGCCGGGCGGTCCCCGGCGTCCCACGAGTATCTCTACTGGGAAGACGCCGACATCGACTGGACGGCCGTCCGGTATCTGGCCGACGAGACCCTTCGCCAGGCTGTCAGGAGTGGCCGCTGGAAGGCGATTCGGCCGGCGCCCGGGGCAGCGCTGCAGCTCTACGATCTCGAGAGCGATCCCGGCGAAACGACCGACCTGGCTGCCGAGCATCCGGACATGGTCGCGCAGATGGCGACCTGGATGGACGAAGCCCACGTCGAGCCGCCGCCGCAGGACGAACCGCCGCGGCTCGACGGGCGCATGTACCGGTAGCAGCATGGTGATGCCGAAGAAGGCGGTTGTGGTGCCGGTGCTGGTCCTGCTCGCTGCCGCGTGCGGGCGAGCGGCGCCGATTGCGGAGCAGGAGCACGTGACCGACCTGCACGTCTTCGTGCTCGAAGGCGTGGATGATCTGCGCGCGCTCTACCGGTACGAGCCCGACGGTCCGCCGCTGCTGCATGCCCACCGGGGCGGCGCGCGCGCCGGCTATCCCGAGAACGCGCTCGAGACGTTCGAGCACACGCTCCGACATACGTGGGCGGTGCTCGAGGTCGACCCGAGGCCGACGAGCGACGGCGTACTCGTGCTGTTTCACGATCCAACCCTCGAGCGGACCAGCACGGGGCAGGGGCGCGTGGCCGATCACGCCTGGGCCGACCTGCAGGAGCTGCGGCTGAAGGATCCCGACGGTAATGTGACGCCTTTCCGCATCCCGACGCTCGATGAAGCGCTGGCGTGGGCGAAGGGACGGACGGTGCTGCTGCTCGACGACAAGGGGGGCGACGTGATTGATCGTGCCCGCGCGGTGCAGCGGCAGCAGGCGCATGCGTGGGCCATCGTCATGGCCTACAGCTTCGAGGACGCGCGGCGCCTGTACGAGTTCGATCGCGACATCCTGATGCAGGTGTTCCTGCCCGATGCCGACGCCATCGACCGCTTCGACACGACGGGGGTTCCCTGGCAGAACGTCGTCGGGTTCGTGACGCACACCGAGCCGTCGGACGCGGACGTATTCGAGCGCATCGCCGCGAACGGCGCGCTGGGCGTGCTGGGGACGTCGCGGACGATCGACCGGGCATTTCTCGCCGGCCGCATCGACCGCGATGGCCTGACCACGGCCTATCGCCGGGCGATTGAGGCGGGCACGCATATCGTCGAGGCGGATCTGGCCATCGAGGCAGGGGAGGCCATCGAACCGCTGCGCGCGGCCGCGTCCGGCAAGCGGGAGTTCTTCCAGATCCGCCCGCGTCCCTCGATTCTCCCTACAATGGGGGAATGACTCTGGAGCTCGGCCTCGACACCTTCGGCGACGTGACCACCGACGACGCGGGTCTACCGATCCCGCAGGCGCAGGTCCTGCGCAACGTCGTCGAGGAAGGGGTGCTGGCCGATCAGGTCGGCATCGACGCGTTCTCGGTCGGTGAACATCACCGGCCCGACTTTGCCATCTCGGCCCCCGAGGTCGTGCTCGCGGCCATCGCGGCGCGAACGTCCCGCATCAGGCTCGGATCGGCCGTTACCGTGCTGAGCACCGACGATCCGGTGCGCGTCTTCCAGCGCTTTTCGACCATCCACGCCATCTCGAGCGGACGGGCGGAAGTCACGATCGGTCGGGGGTCGTTCACCGAGTCGTACCCGCTGTTCGGCTACGACATGGCCGATTACGAGATCCTCGCGGAGGAGAAGACCGATCTGTTCGCGCGCCTCGTGCGCGACGAGGTCGTGACGTGGTCGGGCCGGACACGGTCGGCGCTCGATCGCGTTCGCGTCTACCCGCCGATCGAGCAGGGCACGCTCCGCACGTGGGTGGCGGTGGGCGGCAGCCCGCAGTCGGTGCTGCGCGCCGCGGGTCACGGGCTGCCCCTGATGCTGGCGATCATCGGCGGCAGCCCGACGAGGTTCCTGCCGTACGTGCAGCTCTACCGGAAGGCGCTGGCCGATGCGGGCCAGCCGGCGCAGCCGGTCGGCGTGCATTCGCCGGGGCACATCGCCGACACCGACCAGCAGGCGAAGGACGAGCTCTGGCCGCACTACCGCGACATGATGAACCGCATCGGCCGCGAGCGCGGCTGGGCGCCGATCGGCCGCGACAGCTTCGAGCGCGAGGTCGAGCACGGCGCGCTTTACGTCGGATCGCCCGAGACCGTCGCCCGCAGGATTGCCGCGACGATTCGCGCGCTGGGCATCGACCGGTTCGACCTGAAGTACGCCAACGGCACCTTGCCGCACAGCGTGCTGATGAAGAGCATCGAGCTGTACGGGACGAAGGTCGCGCCGCGCGTGCGCGAACTGCTCGCGGAAGAACCGGCGGCGGCGACGTGAGATGACGCGTCCGTCGCAGGACAGAAGGGCGGCCGTGAGGCCGCCCTCTGTCGTGTCTGCCACGGCCGGACGCCGCCACGAAGCTACCAGCCCATCGTCTTGGCCTGGCTGAAGTCGCGGTTGCGGACCGTGACCTTCACCTGTTCGAACTCGTGCACGGCGTCGATCAGGTGGTTGGCGAAGCGGTTGAAGGCGATCTCACCCTTGTAGGCCGCTGCGCGGAACGGGTTGCCCATCACGCCCGACGCGGTGAACTCGTCGTGCTCGAACGGCATGTTGAAGTACTGGAAGCCCTGGAACTCCAGGTCGGGCATGCCGTCCATCTTCTTCCACTTCTTCGTCATGTACTTCGGCGCGTGTGCGCGGTCCATGACGGCGCGGTCCATGCGGACGAGGTCGGGGTTGTGGCAGAGGCACTGCGACGTCTCGAGCTCGCCGGCGTGCCAGCCCGGCGTCTCCTCGGTCGGGCCCTCGAGCAGGTCCTTCACCATGCCGAGGTACCGTTCCGCGTACGGCTTGTAGTAGACGATGAGCGCGCCCGTCTCGTTGCGGAGCTTGCGGAGCACCGGGTCGACGACCTTCACGTTGGAGCCGTGGCCGTTGACGAAGATGAGGCGGTTGAAGCCGTGGTGGATGAGGCTGCGGCCGATGTCGTAGAGCAGGTTCAGGTACGTCTCGACGCGCAGCGTGATCGACCCGCCGCCCTGGCCGGGCCCGCGCATGTGCTGCGGACTGTAACCGAGCCACAGCGTGGGCGTGTACAGGATGCCGGCCTTTTCGCCCGCGCGCCGCGCGACCTCGGTGCTCGTGATCGAGTCGCAGTAGAGCGGCAGGTGCGGACCGTGCTGTTCGAGCGACGCCTTCGGAATCAGGATCGTATCGCTGTACTTCAGGTACTCCTTGACGTCGACCGACGAAAGATCGCCCAGGCAGTAGGAGGGGAACTTCAGCCTGTCGAGGGTCCGTCTCCGGGGTGCGTGCGACTCGTCCTGATACGAGGGCCTGACGTGCTTCTCAGGCCCGCTGGCCTTCTGCTTCCGCCACGCCACGACTCCCGGCGCGCCCGTCGACGTCCCGGTCGCGCCACCGCCGCCGTAGTTGTCGACCTCGCGCTCTGCCGCCGTCTGCCTCGCGCGTCGTGCGGTACCCTTCCTTGCTTCAGCCATCCCGCAAACCTCCACGAATCGCTAGAGCATACCCGCGCCCCTGCCCGCCCGTCGCCCGGATCCCTCAAAGTTTTCACAGGCAGAACGGCCGCGGGACCGGCTTACCGCAGCAGCGACTCGGCCAGGACACCGAGGCCAATCGCGGCCAGCAGCAGCGCGAAGGCGCGCTGCAGCCTGGCCGCGGGCAGCAGGTGACAGACGAGCGTGCCGATGCCGACGCCAGCGAGGCCGCCGGCCAGGAACAGCGTTGCGATCGTCCAGTCGATCGCGCGGCCGTCGATCATCATCGACGTGAAGGCCACCACGCTGATGATCGAGACGACCATCAGCGACGTTGCGACGGCGCGGTGGATGGGCAGGCCGGTGGCGAACACGACGGCCGGCACGATGACGAAGCCGCCGCCGACGCCGAAGAGCCCGGAGAGCAGCCCTGCGGCGAGGCCGGTCGTCGTCAGGACGCCGAAGCAGCGCCACGATCGCCGCCGCGTAATCGCGCAGGGGCCGACCGACATGTCCGATGGCCGGCCCGCCGTCGTCCACATCCAGACGGCAACGGCCGCGACGAGCAGACCAAAGGCGCCGAGCAGGATGACTTCCGGCAGCCGTGTCCCGAGCGAGGCGCCGACCGGCGCGGCGAGCATGCCGGTGAACGCGAGCATCGCTCCCACGCTCCAGTCGACTTCCGCGCGGCGTGAGCGGCCGAGCACGCCCACGATCGACGAGGCCCCGACGCCGAGCAGCGAGATCGCCACGGCCTGCGGCGCATCGAGGCCGACACCGTAGACCAGGAGCGGGACGGCGATGAGTGCACCACCGCCGCCCGTGAGCCCGACGGCGAGGCCGGCGGCGGTGCCGAACAGCAGGAGCTCGATCGAGGTGAGCATGGCTCATCCACGGCTGCGCGTGACGAGGACTTCTCCGGCGACGATCAGCGCGATGGCGGCAAGAGACACGGGCGGCAGCGTGCCGCCTGTGGCCAGCGTCGCGGCGACCGCCACGAGCGCCTGCGTCGGTGCCTGCGCCGAGAGTACCCAGAGCGGCAGCTCGGTCAACGCGGTAAACCGAAGCAGGAACAGGACCACGATCAGCACGCCTGCCACAGCGGCGGCCGCCAGGCCGGCGGTCGTCATTCCGCTGCCTTCGGCGGGCACCAGAACGGCGAGGGCGGAAAACCCCGCGGTGTTCACGAGGTGCCGCCAGACGGTCAATGTCGTGGCGCCAGGCGAGCGGCGGGCGGTCGAAAGCGGCTTGAAGCACGAATAGCCCGCCAGCGAGGCCGCGATATAGAGGACGGCCGCCGCCAGGCCGCTCGGACCGAACGCGCCGCTCCAGGCGAGCAGCAGCCCGCCGCCGAGCGCGAGGCCGGCGCCGACAGCGCCTCGCGCGGTCCACGGCTCGCCGAGCCAGACGATGGCAAAGACGGCCTGCACCACCCAGTCGAGGCGCGTCAGGAAGATGTATTCGGCGACGCGCGCGCTCGTCGACAGGCCGAAATAGTACCAGACGCCGGCAAACAGGAAACCCGCCAGGCCGGCGGCGAACAGGCGACGGTGCGCCGGGACGAGCAGCGCCGTCGTCTCGCGGCGGAGGGTGGTGCGGACGCGCGGCGACAGGCATGCCAGCAGGATGAGCGTCGCACCGGCGGCGTACAGCAGGGCGGTTCCGCGCATCAGGCCGAGCGACGTGATGGCGGCTGCTGAGAAGAACGGGAGCACGCCGGCAATCAGGTGCGACGCGAAGCCGGAAACGACCGTGAGCGGGCTGGGGCGCGCTGAGGCCTGCACGGAACGGCGAGCGTAACACGGCATCTGGTAGAGTGCGGGGCCGTGAGCCGCATCCCGCTGCACTGGTGGATCCTGGCGGCGCTGGCCGCTGCCGTGCCGGTCGGTCTCGTCGTGGCGCCCGAGACGGTCTGGCTCGGCGTCCGTCCGTACGCCGTCTTCGACTTCGCCGGCACGCTCTTCCTGCGCGCCCTCCAGATGATCGTCGTGCCGCTGATTGTCGCGGCCGTCATCAACGCCGTCGCGGGCACGGGCCGCGACATCGGGCGGCTCGGCGCCCGGACGCTCGGCTACTACCTGATATCGAGCTTCCTGGCGGTGTTGACCGGGCTGCTGCTCGTCAACCTGACGACGCCGGGCATCGTCGACGGCGAGCCGGCGCGGGATCGGATCGGGCTGGTCGAGAACGTCGAGGGACTCATCGGGTACGGGGACCGGGGTGCGGCCGACCTGTGGGGCATCCTGCTGCGCATGGTGCCGAGCAACGTGTTCGCGGCAGCGGCGTCGGCCGACATGCTGGCGCTCATCACGTTCTCGATCCTGTACGGGTTCCTCATCCCGCGCCTGACGCCGGCGCTGGCCGAGTCGCAGCGGACATTCTGGCAGGGTGTGTACGACGTGATGATCGCGATGACGGGCGTCGTGATGTGGCTGGCGCCCGTCGGCGTGTTCGGCCTGGTGGCGCGGGCGATGGCGACGGCGGGCCTGGGAGCCTTCGGGCCGCTCGTCGGCTTCTTCCTGACGGTGGCGGTCGGGCTCGCGGTGCACATGTTCGTGACGCTGCCGCTGCTGCTGGTTGTCTTCGCGCGCGCCAATCCGTGGCGGCACCTGCGCGGGATGGCTGAAGCGCTGCTGACCGCGTTCACGACGAGTTCGTCGAGCGCGACGCTGCCGAAGACGCTCGACTGTCTCGAGCGGAATCTCGGCGTGCCACGGCACGTCTCGGGGTTCGTCGCGCCGCTCGGCGCCACGGTCAACATGGACGGTACGGCGCTCTACGAGTGCGTGGCCGCCATGTTCATCGCGCAGGCCTACGGACTCGAGCTGAGCCTTCCCGTGCAGTTCATGGTGGTCACGCTGGCCCTCGTGTCGTCGATTGGCGTCGCGGGCATTCCGTCGGCCAGTCTCGTCGCCATCGCCCTGATCCTCACGGCCATCGGGTTGCCGGTCGAGGGCCTCGGCCTGATTCTGGCGGTCGATCGCCTGCTCGACATGGCGCGCACGGCGGTCAACGTCTACAGCGACACGATCGGGACGGTGATTGTCGCCAGTTCGATGAAGGAGGGGGCGCGCGCGTGACGGGCCGCTGCACGCGTCGTGCGGGACTGCTGCCGGTCCTTGTCGTCCTGCTCGTCGCCGGACCTGGGCCGGCGTGTGCGGCGCAGGACCCCGCGTACCGGGCGCGCGTGGTGGAGGTGGCCGACGGCGACACGCTTGTCGTCGAGCGCGACGGGACGACGGAGCGACTTCGGCTGTACGGCGTCGACGCGCCGGAGGCCGGACAGGCGTACGGGCGCGAGGCGCGCGACGAAGCGAGGCGCCTGCTGATGGGCCGCGACGTGACGGTGCATCCCCGCGAGACCGACGCGTACGGACGCACCGTGGCCGAGGTGCTCGTGGACGGCCGCGATGCGGGTGAAGCGCTCCTGGAGGCAGGGGCCGCGTGGCACTACCGGTACTACTCCGACAGCGATCGCTACGCGGCGCTCGAACGTCAAGCGCGCGCGAAGCGCGTCGGGCTGTGGCGCGATCCCGATCCGACGCCGCCGTGGCAGTGGCGCGAGGCGGCGCGCGCCGCCAATGGCGGACAGCGGGCGGCGGCCGTGACCGCTGCGCAGCCGCCCGTCGACGCGCCGTTCGTCGGCAACGCGCGCTCGCAGGTCTTCCATCAGCGCGGCTGCGAATCGTTCGACTGTCCCAACTGCACCGTGCCGTTCGCCTCGGCCGACGAGGCGCGGCGCGCCGGCTATCGCGCGCATTCCTGCGTGCGGCGCTAGCCGCGACCATTCCGCGCGGCCGGACACTGGCGGGGAGCAGGCGCACGCCATCGTGACGCGACTGCGCGGCGGCGCGGGGCGTGTGCTAACCTCCCGACTTCACATGCACACGACCAGCGAAGATCTCGCCGACTGGCGTTCGGTCGCCGACCCGTACCAGCTCGACCCGGCCGGCGTGCGTGAACCGCCGGACGGCTGGTGGGCGAGTCTGCGCCACCTGGGCCCCGGCATGATCCTCAGCGCGTCGATCGTCGGATCGGGCGAGCTGATTGCAACGACGACGGCAGGAGCCCAGGCCGGATTCGTGCTGCTGTGGCTCGTGCTGTTCAGCTGCGCCGTGAAGGTGGCCGTACAGATCGAGTTCGCGCGCTGGACGATCGCCACGGGCACACCGGCGCTGTCGGGCTACAACCGCGTGCCGCCGCGCGTCGGGCGACTCGGCTGGATCAACGTCCTCTTCGCCGTGATGGTCGTCTCGAAGGTGCTGCAGATCGGCGGCATCGTCGGAGGAGCTGCGATCGCATGCAGCATCCTGCTGCCGCTCGGCAGCGATCCGCTCGAAGATCCGTCGCGGGTGCTCTGGCACGTGATCGTCATCGGGCTGACGATCGGCATCCTGCACACGAGCCGTTACCGTCTCGTCGAGCGCGGCGCGATTGTCCTCGTCGTGGTGTTCTCGGTGATGACCGTGGCGATTGCGGTAGGCCTGCCGTTCACGTCCTGGGGCTATTCGCTGGCCGACATCGCGAGCGGCCTGACGTTCCAGATTCCGCCCGCTGCACTAGGGGCGGCCGTGGCGATGTTCGGGATCACGGGCGTCGGCGCCGACGAGATCACCATGTACAACTACTGGTGCATCGAGAAGGGCTACGCGCGGTTCGCGGGACCGAACGACGGCAGCGACGCGTGGCTGCGGCGCGCGCGCGGCTGGATCCGCGTCATGTATCGCGATGCGATCCTCTCGATGGTCGTCTACACGTTCTCGACCGTCGCGTTCTTCATCATGGGTGCCGCGGTGCTGCACCGCCAGGGGCTCGTGCCGCAGGGCAACGAGATGATCACCACGCTGGCGCGCATGTACACGGACGCGATCGGCACCTGGGCGATGGCGCTGTTCCTCGTCGGGGCCGTCGCCGTGCTCGGCTCGACGCTGTGGGCGTCGGTGCCGAGCCACTCGCGGATGTACGCGAACTGGATGTCGATGGCCGGCGTCTTCGACTGGCGCGATCGTCCGACGCGCATCCGCTGGGTGCGCGGATTCGGCATCGTGCTGCCGATCGTCTGGGGCACGGCATCGCTCGTGATGCGTCAGCCGGTCCTGATGGTCCAGATTGGCGGCGTGATGACCGGCATCTTCCTGCTGGCCGTCCTCGTGGCGACCTGGTACCTCCGCCGGACCGAGATCGATCGCCGGCTCTATGGCGGAACGTTCGCAACACTGCTCCTCGTGCTCAGCACGATCGCTATCGGCATTCTCGGCGCCTACACGGCCCTGTCGACGCTGGGCCTGGTGCGCGTCGGCTAGCGCGGCGGCCGCGGCGACAGGCGTGGCCGGGTGTCCGGTGTGGCAGAAGTCGCGCGCATTCGGCAGCCGCGGCTACACCGCACCGGCGTGATCACCGGGGCGGCCCGCCTTTCCGTTCCTCGGGCCCACACGCCGCTGGCACGTCATCTGCTCGTTGGTCATTGGCTCCCTTTCGGCCGGAATACACAGCGAAAGGCGGAGCCATGGACAAATCACGGCCAGCACAGGCAGGAAGCGGCGGGCACGACACGTTCCGACCGACGGTCGGTCAGCTCGAACGGCTCGGCGCCCTGACGGCAGCAGCGGCACTCGTTGCCTATGGTGCAAGCCGGCGGTCGCCGCAGGGCGCGGCCGTGGCGCTGGCGGCCGCCCCCCTGGCGTTCCGGGGACTCTCGGGCCACTGGCCCGGCAGTTCGCGCGGTGACACGCGCCGGGCGCTGGGCGGGCCCCGCGGTTCGCACGTGCGCGAAGCGGTCCGCGTCGAGCGGCCCGTCGACGTGGTGTACGGGTTCTGGCGGCAGGTCGAGAACCTGCCGCGGTTCATGCATTACGTCAGGTACGTGACCAATCTCGGCAACGGGCGGTCGCGCTGGCTCGCGGCCGGGCCGGGCGGCATCGACGTCCAGTGGGACGCCGAAGTCATCCACGAGGTCGACAACCGTCTGATCAGCTGGCGCTCGCTCGCCGACGCCGACGTGGTCAGCGCCGGATCAGTGCACTTCGACCCGTTGAACAGCGGGCGGGCCACGGCGGTCACGGTGCATATGCAGTACACGCCGCCCGGTGGGCGGCTCGGTTCCGCGTTCGCGAAGGTGTTCGGCCGCAGCCCCGAGCAGACCGTGCGCGAAGACCTGCGGCGGCTGAAGCAGATTCTCGAGGCGCGCGAGCTCGCGGCCTCCGGAGCGCACGTCAGGGGAGGACGCGCATGAAGGCGCTGTGCTGGCACGGCAGGGGCGATGTGCGGGTCGAGCGCGTGCCCGATCCGTCGATTCTCAATCCGCGCGACGGGATCATCGAAGTCACGTCGACGGCCATCTGCGGCTCGGACCTGCACCTT
>QGVF01000186.1 GCA_003242705.1 Acidobacteriota bacterium | reverse complement strand
CCTCGGCGAACACCTCGTACAGCGGATAGGCGAGCGGGTCGTTCGGTGCGAACTGCTGCAGCGGCGGGTGCAGTTTGAGGCCACGCGCGCCGGCTTTCACGAGGCGCCGCGCTTCGCGCACGGCCTCGGGCCCGCGCATCGGATCGAGGCTGACGAACGGGATGACTACGTCGGGATTGGCGTGCGCGAGCTCGAGCACCGCGTCGTTCGACATCTGCGGCCGGCCCGTCAGCCGCTCATCGACCGTGAACAGCACGCAGGCCATCCGGCGTGATCGGTAGTACTCCACCAGCGCGCTGCCGTCGCGTGCCGCGCCGCTGTCGCCGAAGTACTTCGCGGCGGCGGCGTCGGCGGCGTTGTCGCTCTTCGGCGCCTCGAGGTGCACGTGCACGTCGATGGCGGTCAGCGCGGCGGGATCGATCTTCAGTGTCGTGGTCACGTCGTCCTCTCAGAGCGGGGCTGCAGCAGCAGGTCGTCCCCCGCCTCATAGAGCCGTTCGACGACGGCGGGGCGATGGGCGAGGACGGCGCGCTGGTTGAGTGAGCCCTTGTCGGTGATTTCGCCGGCGTCGAGTGACGGCGGTGTGTCGAGCACGACCGCGCGGCTCACGGCGGTCGAGCTGCCAGGGTTGGCCGCGTTGTAGGCCTCGAGTCGCGTCACGAAGGCCTCGCGGACCGCCGGGTGCGCGAGTACGTCCGGCATCGGCACGTCGGCCGATGCATCGGCCAGCGCGCGGCAGGCCAGGGCGTTCGGGAAGATCAGGACGGCCACGCGGTCGCGGCCATGACCGGCCACGACGACGTCCTGTGCGACGTCGCCCAGCGCCGCGAGCAGCCGCGCGCGCAGCGCGCCGACGCGCACCCAGGTGCCGGTCGACAGCTTGAAGTCCTCGTTGATCCGGCCGCGGAACATGAAGCCGCGCGAGACGAGCGGATCGCCGGGGTCGAACGGGGCGATGGCATCGCCCATCCGGTAGTAGCCCTCTTCGTCGAACGCTGCGCGCGTCGCTTCATCGTCGCGCCAGTAGCCCGGCGTGATGTTCGGGCCGCGCAGCCGCGCCTCGAGCAGGTCGCCGACCGGCGCGGCCTTCAGCTCGAGGCCGGGGACGGGAACGCCCACGTGGGTCGTGGTCGAGAGCAGGGCGCCCGTGCACAGCGCGAAGGGCGCGCTCTCGGTCGCGCCGAGCCCGGTGATCCACGGGATCGGCCGGCCGACCGTGGCCACGGCCAGTTCCTGCAGGCCGTCGGCGATCTCCGGTCGAAGACCGGCGGCAGCGAAGAAGAGCGCCTGCAGGCGGCTGAAGAACTGCCGGCGCAGCGCGGCATCGGCGCGCAGCGCCGGCAGCAGCATCTCGAAGCCGCGTGGCACGTTGAAGTACGCCGTCGTGGTGACCGAGCGCAGGTTCTCGATGGTCCGCTCCATCTGGCCCGGCACCGGCCGGCCGTCGTCGATGTAGAGCGTGCCACCGTTGTAGAGCGCGATGCCGAAATTGTGGTTGCCGCCGAACGTGTGGTTCCACGGCAGCCAGTCGCAGAGCACGGGCGGCGCATCGGCCAGGAACGCAAGCACCGTGCGCAGCTGTTCCTGGTTCGCGCACAGCATGCGCTGCGTGTTGATGACGCCCTTCGGCCGGCCCGTCGAGCCCGACGTGAAGAGCACCTTCGCGATAGTGTCGCCGTCGACCTTGAGGCGCGCATCCTCGACGGCAGACGTCGGCTCGGTCGCCTCGAGCGCCGACAGCGGTGTCGTCGCGATCGAGGGGGCCGGCGTCACCGTGACGACCTCGAATGATCCGTCGGCGATGTCGGCCAGCGCCGGCGCGAACAGCGCGCCGTCGTCGGCGAAGACGAGTCCGGGCGTCATCATCCCGACGAGCCGCCTGAGCGTCGTCCGATCCCTGACGAGCAGCGAGTAGGCCGGCGCGGCCGGCGCGTAGAGCACGCCGCAGTACATCGCGCCGAGCGCGACGAGCGCGTGCTCGATGCTGTTTCCCGAGAGGATGACGATGGGCCGGTCGGCCGACAGCTGGCGGTCGATGAACGCCTGCGCGAGCCGGAGCGCGCGTCGGCGCGCGTCGGCGTAGGTCAGGTACCGCCAGCAGCCGTCGGCGGTCTTCTGGGCGAGGAAGGGCCGGTGCGGCGTGGCACCGGCCCAGTAATCGAGCCGGTCCGTGATGCGCTCCGGATACGGGCCGAGGGGATGCGGCGACCGCGCGCGAATCGTGCCGTCCGCGTCGCGGGTGACGACGATGTCGGCCGGCAGCACGCGTGCGTCCGCGAGCGCTTCGGATCGAACCTGCATGGCGTTGCTCAGCTCCGGCTGTCGAGACTCCTGAACGTACCGCCCGATCGCGCCAGGCGCTCGAGCAGCGGCGCCGGCTTCCAGCGATCGCCGTGCTCGCGATGAAACTCCTCGACGCGCGCGAGGATCCGATCGAGGCCGACGCGATCGGCGTAGAACATCGGGCCGCCGCGCCATGCCGGGAAGCCGTAGCCGTTGACGTAGATGGTATCGATGTCCGAGGCCCGCAGCGCCAGTCCTTCGTCGAGCACGCGCGCGCCCTCGTTGATCAGCGCGTAAATCGCGCGCTCGACAATCGCGTCGTCGGTGAAGGTCCGCTGTGCGATGCCGGCCTCGCGGGCGCGTGAGCGGATGAGATCGACCACCGTGGCGTCGGGCTGCGGTTTCCGGTCGTCGCCGTACTGGTACCAGCCCCGGCCCGTCTTCTGACCCAGCCGGCCCATCTCGACGAGGACGGGCTGCACGAGGGGGCGCCGCTGCGACGGATCGCTGAAGTGTCCCAGGGCGCGCTGTGCACGGATGGCGACGTCGATGCCCGCCATGTCGTCAACCGCGAACATGCCCATCGCCATGCCGAATCCCGTGAGCGCGGCGTCGACCTGTTCGGGGGTCGCGCCTTCCTCGACCATGTACTGCGTTTCGTACATGTAGGGAAACATCATCCGGTTCCCGACGAACCCGGGGCCATTGCCCACGACGACGCCCACCTTGCCGAGCGCCTTCGCCACGGCGAGCGCCGTGGCCAGCGTCCCCGGAGCGGTCCGACGACCGCGGACGATCTCGACCAGGCGCATCACCTGCGCGGGGCTGAAGAAGTGCAGGCCGACGACGTCCTCGGGCCGCTTCGTGA
>QGVF01000103.1 GCA_003242705.1 Acidobacteriota bacterium | reverse complement strand
CCTGAACCCGACGCGTTCGGGCCCTGAGGTTCTGGTGCTCGGCGCCGGGGACAGGCTCGCCGATCGGTCGCAGTTCTGGGCGCCCTTCACGCCGTGGGAAGCCCGCGAGCGGCGGGCGCGCGGCGAGCGGCCGCCGTCGTATTACCTCTCGACGGAAGAACAGCCGTATGCGACGCCGCCGGATCGACCGTTCGACCTGACGCGCGTCTGGGGACACGGCGGGCGAACGAACGTCTGGGGACGGGTGAGCCTGCGGCTCGGCGACCTCGACTTCAAGGGTCCGGCGCGCGACGGCTGGGAGGTTCCGTGGCCGATCTCCTACGCCGATATCGCTCCCTACTACGACCGCGTCGAACAGATGATTGGCGTCTGCGGCGGCGACGACGACTCTGACGCGCTGCCGGGCAGCCGCTACCTGCAGCCCGCGCCACCGCCGCGCTGCGGTGAGCGGCTGCTTCAGCGCGCGGGCCGCAGACTCGGGATCCCGATTGTCGCGGGCCGGCGCGCCAACATGACGCGTCCGACCCGCGGCTTTCCCGCGTGCCATTACTGCGGCAACTGCGGCGCCGGCTGCGACACTGCGTCGTTCTTCACGTCGAGCGATCACCTGCTGCCGTTCGCGATGGAAACGGGGCGGCTCGAACTTCGCTCGAACGCCGTCGTCGCGCGCATCCTGACAGATGAGGAAGGGCTCGCCAGCGGCGTGCAGTACTTCGACCGACACACCGGACAGGAGCATCAGGTACGGGGACGGGTGATCATCCTCGGCGCCGGCACGGCCGACTCGACCAGGATTCTGCTCAACTCGAAGTCGTCGACGCACCCGAACGGAATTGGCAACGGCTCGGACGTGATCGGCCGCTACCTCTGCGAGCAGTTCCGCTTCCACGTGCGCGGCTACTTTCCGCAGCTCGAGGGCATGCCGATCCCGAACGACCGCGGCATCGGTGGCGCGCACATCTACCTGCCCCGGTTCAATCACCGCGACGGCCACCGGCGCGACTACCTGCGCGGCTTCGGCGCGCAGTTCTGGAACACCGGTGCGCCGGCCGGCGGGCCCCACGCGCTTGCGAGCCGTATTCCGGGATTCGGCGCCGAACTCAAGCGCGCCATCAGGCGGCGCCACCCGGCCTGGTTCGAGATTCATCCGTACGGCGAGGTTCTGCCGTACGCGCACAACCGCATCACGGTCGGCGGGACCGGCGAAGATCGCTACGGCGTGCCGCTCATGAAGATCGACTACCGCATCGGCGAGAACGAACGGAAGATGGCCGGGCACATGTTCGATTTCGTCGAGGAGCTGGTCGCCGAGGCGGGCGGGGTGCTTGTCGACTACCGGCGCGGAGAGCTCGATCGCATGGGCTCGGCCATCCATGAACACGGGACGTGCCGGATGGGCGACGACCCGAAACGTTCCGCACTCAACGCGTTCAACCAGATGCACGAAGTGAAGAACGTCTTCGTCGTCGACGGGTCGGCGTTTCCCACAGCGACGGAGAAGAACCCGACGCTGACCATCCTCGCGCTGTCGTGGCGCGCGACCGACTACCTCGTGGAACAGCTGCGGCGAGGGGATTTGTGATGAACGACCAGAGACGGGCCGCGGGCATCGATCGCCGGACGGCGCTGCGGACCATGGCGGCCGGCGTGGGCGCCGCCGCGTCGGCGCTGTGGGTGCGGGAAATCGCCGTGCTCGCCGAGACCGAGGCGCGGCACGCGCACCTGCTGGCAGCCGCCGCACAGGACGGCACCTGGACGCCGGCGGTCCTGTCGGCCGAACAGTTCGAGACGGTCGGGGTGCTCGCCGAGCTGATCATTCCCGAGACCGACACACCCGGCGCAAGGGCAGCGCTGGTGGATCGCTACGTCGACGGCGTCCTCGCCGAGGCGTCGCCGACCGTGCGCGGGCGTTTCCTGGAAGGGCTCGCATGGATCGACGCCCGCAGCCGCGCGCTGTTCGGGGCCCGGTTCACCGGGGCCTCGGCGGCTCAGCAGCACGAGCTGCTGACACGCCTGGCCGCCCAGCCCTCGAGCGAAGAGACCGCGGGCGTCGAGTTTTTCGAGGCCATCAAGGCGATGACGATCACCGGCTACTACACGAGCGAGATCGGCCTGCGGCAGGAGCTCGGCGTGCCGTTCACGCTCATGCTGCCCGAGTTCCCGGGCTGCACGCACGAAGAGCACATGTAGGCGAACGGCCGGCCGCGCTCAGCGGCCGATGCCTACCTCGATGTCGCGCCAGCGGCCCTGGTTGAAGCGGACCACGCTCAGGACGCATCGGGTGACGTGGCCGGCCAGAATGGCAAGCCAGATGTCGATCGGGTCGAGCGCGTTGGCCCGCTGCAGGATGAAGCACGTGCCAAGCGGCACGATGACCTGCGAGACGATTGAGATGTACATCGGGCTGCGCGTGTCGCCGGTCCCCTGCAGGCCGCCTGTGTAGGCCAGCGCAACCACGACGAACAGACCCGACAGGCTCAGCACGCGGAGCAGCTGTACGCCGAGCTCGACGACAACCGGCTCGTTCATCCCGAAGATGGCCAGCAGCTGGCGCGGGATGAGGACGAACAGCAGGCCGAGCGCGGCAGCCAGCATCAGGCCGAAACGCGACGCCGTCCGCACCGCCTGAACCACACGTTCCGGCTTGCCCGCTCCGAGGTTCTGCCCGGCCGTCGTGGCCGCGGCTCCGAGCAGTCCGACCGCCGTCCAGGTAACGAACGAGAACAGCTGCGAGTAGGAAATGGCGTAGGCGGCCTGCGCCTCGGCGCTCTGCGCGAGCGATCCGATGAAGGCCAGCATCAGCACGCCACCCAGGTTCATCACGACTCCCTGCACACCGGTGGGCAGGCCGAAGCGGAACAGGGTCACGATGATCCGACGGTCGGGCCGATAACCGAGGCCGCGCGGGAACGACACGACCCAGCCGCCGTGCCAGAGCCGCCACATGCCGTATGCCGAAACCACGATGGCGGCGATGGCGGTACCGGCGGCCGCTCCGGCCGTTCCGTACGGGGGAATGAGCGCGACGTTGAGCGCGATGTTGAGCAGCGTCATCACGATGCCCAGCACCATCGGCGTGCGGGCGTCGCCGGCCGCACGCAACGCACCGCCGATCATGAAGAAGAGCAGGGTCCCGATGCTGTAGAGGAACGAGATGCGCAGGTAGGGCAGTGCCTCTGCCTCGACGTCGGGCGCCGCGTTGGCCAGCTGGAGCAGGTACGGCGAGGCGAAGTAGCCGACCGGTGCCAGTACGCCGAGCGACAGAAACACCGCCGACAGGAAGGCCTGATAGACGGTGCGGTCGGCCATGTGCTCGTCGGCCGCCCCGACGAAGCGCGCCACCAGGATGCTCATCCCGGTGAACAGCGACATGATGAACGCGATGATGACGATGAAGATCTGAATGGCCACGCCGATACCGGCGTTGGCCGTGTAGCCGACGAAATGGCCGACCATCACGTGGTCGACCAGCCCCTGCAGCCCGCCGACGACATTCGTCAGCATCGTCGGCCAGGCGAGCCGCCAGACGGCGCGCTGCAGCGGCCCCTCGACAATCGACCGGTCGTAGCGACGCGTGGAAACAGGCGGCGGACATGGCGCCGACTCCGCCGCATCGGCGGCCTCGACTTCGAGTCTCCGGTCCTGCGCAGAAAGAGTCACGAGATCACTCTAACGACAATCAAGGGCACGCGGTTTCATCGCCGTGCGGCACGGCGCGGCGGCTTCATCCAGCCTTCAGTCACCCCGGCGGATGCGGACCCGCTCAGCGGGGAAAGTCGCGATGCTGCAGGACCTTCTCCGCCTGCGCGAGGTGCCGGCGGTTGTGCGCCAGGATGATGAGGATCCCGGCGGCCACGTCGAACAGGCGGAGCCCCTTGAGGAAGGGATTGGGGAACTTCGTCCGGACGGCATCGACCGTCAGCACGCGGGCTGTCAGCTCGGACACGTACCGGAGGCTGTCGCTGAAGGCGCGCCGGACCTCGTCGGGATCGAGCTCCGACGGCGGCTGCTGCCGTGGTCCGGTGGGCAGCCGCAGCAGTGCCGGAGGCTCCATCAGCCAGGCCATCCAGCGTCCGACCAGGCCAGGCACCACCTGCGACTGTCCTTCGACCACCGGCGCCGTGGCGATTGCCGCCTCGATGCTCTCACCATAGATCCGGGTCGACAGGGCCAGATGCATCAGGCACTGGCCGACGCTCCATCGGCGTCCCCGATCGGGCTGCCAGTTGAACTGCTCAGGCGTCAGCCCGGCGACGATCTGGTTGGCGCGGCCGCGAATCAGGTCGAGCTGCGATTCAGCTTCGCCGCGCGTGAGGACGTACGACATCGGGGTCTCCAATCGGCCGGTCGGCGGTGTCAGCATACACGCCCCGGGTGCGCCCGGACGATTTCGCGTACGATGGCCGCACGTCCTCCCCGGCGAAACTTCCGGAAAAAGGAGCCCGCATGGCCGGCGGATCCCAGTCGTCCTTCGTCGAACGCACGTGGATCGTCACGGGCATCGTCGCGCTCACGACAGTGCTCCTGCTCGTGGCCTGGCGCGGCTTTGCCGTACTGCTCACCCTGTTCGCCGGCCTGCTCGTCGCCGTCCTGCTTCGTGGCGCGACACGCTGGGTGCAGCGGCGCACGGGACTCTCGTCCACCCCGGCGCTCGCCGTCGTGTGCACGACCATTGCGCTGCTGGCAGGTGGCGGCGCCGCGCTGACCGCCGCGTCGGTCAGCGAACAGTTCTCGGAGCTGGCCGACCAGCTGCCGCTGGCCTTCGAGCAGCTCCGTACCCGGATGGCGGCCAACCCGCTCGGCAGACGCCTGGTCGACTCAATGACACAGGCCGGCGGCGAAGGCGGCGCGACGGCCTCGCAGGTCTTCATCGCGGCATCGGCGGTCGTCGGTTCGATCGCCAACGTGGTGCTCGTCCTGTTCGTCGGCCTGTTCCTGGCCGCAGATCCCGATTCGTACCGGCGCCCCGCGCTGCTGCTCGTGCCACCGGCCGGACGCGAACATGCCGCTCAGCTCTTCGATGAGATCGGCGCCGCGCTCGAACGATGGCTCGGCGGCAGGCTGCTCCTGATGGCTGTCATCGGGGCGCTGACGTGGCTGGGCCTGCTGGTGCTGGGCGTTCCCCTCGCGCTGCCGCTCGGAATCATTGCCGGCGCGCTGTCCTTCATTCCGAATCTCGGACCGATCATCTCTGCCGTGCCGGCCATGCTGATTGGCGCCGCCGAGGCACCGATCATGGCGCTGTACGTCGCGCTGCTCTACCTCGGCCTGCAGACCGCTGAAAGCTACATGCTCGAACCGTACGTGGTGCGGCGGACGTCAGACCTGCCGGCCAGTGCGGTCATCGCCTTCCAGCTGCTGATGGGCACACTGGCCGGTATCTACGGCCTGATGCTCGCCACGCCGCTGCTCGTCGTGCTGACGATCCTGGTCGGGCGGCTGTACGTGGAGAACGCCAGCGAAGACAGGACTGCCGGACGGGCGTGATTGCACGGAGCCCGTCGCAGCCGCAGGAGAAGAACCGCGGGAACGACGACGGGCCCGCACACGTCCGCGCTCCAGACACGCCGCGGAGTGCCGCTGCCGGCAGCGACCGGAGTCGATTCCGCGGCGCGCCGGGTACCGGTCAGTGCGCGAGCGGATCCGGACGGAGCTGGAACCGGACGACCTTACTCGTCGTGCCGGGACCGGTCTCCATGTGGAACGGCGCGCGCGTGCTGATCGTCGACCACAGGCCGCGTCCCTTCCAGCCGCCCTTCGGATCGTCGATGCGGCCGTCGAGCCACTTCGCGTAGTACCCGGTCGGATAGGGGACGCGGAGCACCACCCACTCGCCGTCGTGAAGCGCCAGCAGTCCATCAGCCGCGTTGCCGGTACTGATCGGCGTGTTCGGTCCGAGACCGAACGTATCGAACTGATCGACCCACACGTAGTAGCTGGCGCCGGCACTGCCGGGGCCCTCGACGCCGCGCATCTGCGGCAGCGGCTCGGGGTAGAGCGTCCATCCCTCGGGACAATGCTGTCCCGTCGCTTCGGGACCGTTGAGCGGCCCCTTGCACTTGCGGCGATCGAAGCTCGCCAGGTGTCCGCTCGCCAGCGCCACCCACGCGACGCCGTCGCGATCGACATCCATGCCGCGCGGCCCGAAACCCTCGATGTCGGCGCGCGGGTTCTCGAAGGGTGGCTCGAAGACCTCGATCAGCGCCGTTTCCGACGGATTGTCACCCGGCGTCAGGCGCAGCACCGCGCCGGGCATCCCGAGCGACGATCCCCAGATTGATCCGTCCGGTGCCGGCGCAACGGCGTAGAAGCCGCCGCCGTACCGCTTATCCTTCGTCGGATCGACCGGCTGATCGGGCTCGACCCACTCGTCGCGCCGGCCGTTGCCGTTGGTGTCGATGACGAGCGGCGTCCAGCCCTGCGAACGGACCTCGTCGCCCGTCTCCTCGTACATCCGCGTGTTGATCCACCCGATCACCGGACCACCGCCGCTCGTCCAGAGCGTGTGATCGTCGTCTTCGGCGAACATCACGTGGTGCGTCCCGAAGCACGTGCGGATATGTGCGAATTCACCGGTGGCCGGGTCGTACATCTGCACGTGCCGTCCGGATCGCTCGAGAGGAAAGACACGCGCCGACGGATGATCGGATCCCTCGCGGCAGAAGTCGGGATTGTCGGGACGCCCGACGGTCGCCGCGAGCCAGACGCGCCCGCGGTGGTCGAGCATCGGATTGTGGTTGTTCGCCTTGCTGTCCCAGATCGGCCGGCGTCCCCAGTAGGCCGACTCACCCAGTACCGTCTGCGACGTCATGGGCGTGTCGGCATCTCGCACCGTCAGTGGAATGCGGCTGGCCGTGTGCGTGCGCGGGTCGAGCACGGGCACGTAGTCCTTGCTCAGCTCCAGGGCGCCGTAGATCGGGCCATAGGCGTTCACGGTCGGGTTCCGGCGATCGGTCGAGACCTCGTCGTGCAGGTACGCTTCCGGATCGGCCCAGTCCCACATCGTGATGACGACATTGCGCTCGAGACCGCGGGGCCGCTCGGGCGCGGGCGGTACTTCGCCTGCGGCAATCCGGTCGGTCCAGTCGGCAAACATCTGCAGCGTTCGCCTGTGTCCGAGCTGGTTGAGGCCGCTGATCATCTGCGAGCCTGCCTGCCCGGCCTGCAGGCGCAGCTCCCAGGCCTGCTCCGTCGATCCGGCCCTGCGGAACAGCTCGGGAATCTCGCGCGTTCCCTTCGTGCCGAGCGCGTGGCACGCCCAGCAGGTGCCCGACTTGAGCACCCGAAGGTAATGGGCCTGCGTCCGCATGCTCGGGCCGATACCGTTCCCATTCGGGCCGGTCCCGGGAAACTCGTCGGCCGACGGAACTTCCATGAGCGAGAACCAGTGCCCTGAGGGATAGATTTCCGCGGCCTCACGCGGACTGCCCGCGGCCGACACCTTGAGCCTGAGGACATCGCCGCGGCCGGCCGCCACCTTCGCCGAGTCTGCCAGGCCATAGCCGCGAACCCACACGCGATAGCTCGCCTCGGGCAGATCCGGGACGACGAATCGCCCCTGATCGTCGGTCACGACGATGCGGGCAAACGGCGTCGGCAGATCGCCGGTTTCGGCGATCACCCACACGCCGGCTTCCGGCCCGGACGGACCTTCGACGACGCCGCCGATGTCGTCGGCATCGACCTCGATGGCCACGGGAGCCTGACCGGCACCGAAAGCAGCGACCGTCAGGGCGGCCGTCAACGTGACTGCAAGGGACGGGAACGCAAGCGGACGAATCTGCATAGGGGTGGTCTCAGGATGTCGTCTGGCAGACGGGCGCGACGCGGAGCGGAAGTCGACCCGCCCCGCGTCGCGGAGTCACGGAGATGTCGGACTCGGCGCGTTCAGGATCCGGGAGTGGCGCCGCGGCGACCGACCATCATGCGGTAGATGACCAGCAGCAGGATCGCGCCGAGCGTCGCCACGATGAAACCGGCCGGCTCGTTGGGCCCGTACCACCCCACGGCGCGTCCGAGGAATCCGCCGAGAAGAGCGCCCGCGATGCCGAGCAGGATCGTGACGATGATGCCTCCCGGATCACGGCCGGGCATGACGAGCTTGGCCACGATACCGACGATGAGCCCGAAGAGAATCCAGCCGAGTACGCCGAACATGGTGTCTCCTCCCTGCCGGCAGGGCCGGCATGTGCGGGTCCGATGCGGACGCCGCGCTGGCGTTCACGACAGGCCGGGAACCTCAGCCTGAATGCTGGGGGCGTGTCCCGGCACTGTACTCCGGATGCATCGGCGACGGAAGCGGGTCGGACACGACGCCCGATCCCGGGGCTTCCGCCGCGTGCTTCAGCTTCTGCAGCCCGCGCTCGAAGTCGCGTCCAATCAGCCGATCCATGCTGACGAACGTGCTCATCACCTTGCTCAGGTAGGGCAACGGCCCGTAGAGCGCCCACGTGACGCGCGTGCCCGATCCTTCCGGTTCGAGATCGAACGCGGCGTTGTTCTCCGCCTTGAACGGCTTCTCGAACGACAGATCAATCGTCAGGTGCGTCGGAGTGTCGGCCCGGGTGATCACCATCCGGCCCTTGCCCGCTTTCGAATTCCCTTCCCAGGCGTACTCCGCACCGGCGCCGCGATCGGCGCCGGCGTACACCCGGGCCAGCGCCGGATCGAGATCCTCCCAGGGCGACCAGAGCCGCCACTGCCGGAAATCCTCGAGCAGCGGAAAGATCTCGCGAGCCGGACGATCGATCACGACATGACGCTCGACGCGGAACGTGTCCTCGCTGAACGCCGCGTACACCAGGACACCGACGACGAGCACGCCGAGAATCAGGAGAGCGTTCGTCAGCACGACAACCTCCTGTGACCGGACTGTGGGGATGCGGCCATGCTAGCAGAAACACAGCTGGCGCGCTGTACCATCCTCAGCCGCCACCATCCCCGCGACCGGTGCCGGAACGACGGCCAGCCACCGCATCAGGGCGACGCGTCGAACCGGCCCGGCCCTGGGGCACCGCCCGGTCCCGGCCCTATCGCGTCAGAACCGGTGAATCGCGGCCGCGCCGGTCCGCGACGGCATCAGGTCCGACGGCATCACCACGACCTCGGCGCCCCGCCTGAGCGCGAACGAGCCCAGGTCGTCGAGCAGGTCGTCGACGTTCGGCTCGCCGGGCGCGGCGTAAGCGATAGCGCCAGTCTGCTCGTCGACGCGGCCCGGCACGTGCCGATCGGCCTCGATGAGCAGCGTGGCAACCTGCGAGGCCGCGATCGCGTGCGCGATGTCCGCCAGGTCTTCGCTCGCCCGCTCGCGGGCGCGGGCAGCCGTCCATGCATCGGCCAGCCCTTTGAGCCGTGCCAGGTACTGCGGAGCGAGCGCGTTCCAGCAGTGCTCGCGCAGTTCGTCGAGCGACAACGCGTCGGGATTCAGGTCCACGCCGTCCGGCAGCAGCGCCGGATTGCGGCTGATGCGCCGGAACAGCGCCGCGTTCTCCGGCAGCGACACGAGAATGAGCGGCAGCCCCGACGGCTGCGAGTGATGCTCCATCACGGCGCGATCGACGGCGCGGAAGAGCCGCTCGGCCTCGGCATCCGACTCGAGCTCGCGGGCGCCGTGCCCGTGGAACATCGCGCGCTGCCCGCCGGGCCCTGATGCGTACGAGCTGATGGTCAGGTGCGGCTCGAGGCCCTGCCGGTTCTTCGCATCGGCGACCGCCGCCTGAACGGCCGGCGCGGGCTCGATCTCGTCGAGCACGTCGCGGTTGCCCTCGAACAGCCGCACGCCGTTCCGCGTCAGACCCATCACCTGGTAGCGATCGGTGGTCTGCAGCTGCCGGATGAGCGGCTTCGTGTGGCAGCTGTCGGCCACGATTGCCAGCTCGGGAACGCGGCGCTGCAGCCGGTAGACGCGGAACATGTCGCGCGCGCCAAGCACCGCGATGCCGTCGCGCGTCCGCATCCAGAACGCGTCGTCGTTTTCCAGCTGATGGAACGGCTCGAGCAGCGGGGTCGCATCACGCGCCGGATAGAGCTTCCGGAGCGACGCCTCGAGCGACCGCACCAGGTTGCGGTAGCGGATCCGATCCTGCTGCCGCTCGGGATGATGGCGATGCGTCGGCTGGTACAGCGTGAGACACGGCGGCTCACACCGATCGAAGAGACCGGCGGCGAAGTCCTGCGACAGTATGTTCACGGAGCCTCCTGCTGATCCTGAACGGCCGACAGAGGCCGTACCGGCCGCATTGCAGAGACCGCGCCAGCCCGTTCCCGCAGAGATCACGGGCGGTGACGACTCAGGCGTGCGGAAAAATCCCCACCGTGGGCACGCAGATCCACACCCGCCGCGCGGCGCCCCGCGGGTGGTCCGGATCAGTCCGGCGGCTCGATCCAGTCGATGGCCGGCAGCCCGTCGAGGCTCCTGGCGTTGCGCGCGCGCTGGTACTCGCGCAGCCCGTCGGGCCCCTTCCTTTCCGCCCAGTCGACCAGCTGCGTGCGCGGTCCGCGAAAGTCGGCAAGCGGGACGCCAAAGCCGCAGGAGCGCGACACACGGGTGACGTCGACCACGATCGCTGCGCGCGGCGACGGGCCCTCGGGCCACAGCGCCGCAATCGGCCCGAACTCGTCGTCATCGGGCCTGACGACACGGCCGCGGCCGTGGAGACGGACGATCTGCGGAGGGCCGTCGAACGCGCAGAACATGAGGACGATGCGGCCGTTCTCCCGCAGGTGCGCGATGGTCTCGGCACCCGAGCCGACGTAGTCGACATAGGCCACGCGGTCGGGCGCCAGCACCCGCAGCGACGCCAGCCCCTTGGGCGACACGTTCACGTGGCCGTCGGCCGACAGCGGGGCCGTGGCGACGAAAAAGACAGGCTGCGCCTCGATGAATGTCCGGACGGCATCATCGATGCAGGGAAGCGGACGGCCCATGAGTGCAGCCTCAGAGAACGTTGCGGATTTTCTTCACCGTCGCCCAGTTGCGCATGGTGACATCGGTGCCGAGCGCGCGACCGACGGTTTCGACGAGCGGGCTGACGGCAATACCGCCCGGACACCACAGGTACGCCGCGCGGGATCCGACGGCCAGCGCCTCGTCGCCCCAGCGGCGGCCGACGAGCGCCGCGACCTTCGCGCTCAGCCCGTCGGGCAGAAAGGCCACGACCAGGCGCGAGTCGTTGTCGGTGCGGTCAGCGAGCGCGTTCTCGCGCGCGATCGTCTCGAGATCGCGGCCGCTCAGCACGAAGCATTTCGACGAGAACCCGAACGTCGAAACGACGGCCTGCCCGATCGAGGCGGTCAGGCGCGAGGCGCTCGTCGACGGTGCGGAAAACACGGCATTGCCGCTGTTGAGCAGCGTCTTCACATCCTCGAAGCCCAGACGCTCGAGCATCGCGCGCAGCTCCGCCATCGGCATGCGCTTGGCCGTACCGACGTTGATGCCGCGCAGCAGCAGGACCCAGCGCACCGGCTCACCTGATCGTCCAGAGGTGGACGCGCGTCGAGTCGACCTGCTCCGTGCGATCGGGCGGCCAGCTGTCGCCCATGGTGAAAGCGTGCGACACGATGCGCGTGCCGGGACGCAGTTCGGCCTTCAGGCGCGGCATCAGCTTCTGGTTGAGGCTCTGCAGGAGGTAGAGCGTGACGACGGTGGCCTCCCGGATCTCGATCGACGGATCGAAGATGTCGCCGCGGATGAGCGTGACGCGGTCTGCAACACCGGCCTCGCGCACCTTTTCGGTGGCTTCCTTGATGCGCTGCGGATCGATGTCGATGCCGACCGCGCGCGCGCCGAGCCTGGCCGCAGCAATCAGCAGCGCCCCGTCGCCGCACCCGAGGTCGTACACCACGTCGTCGGCCGTGACGCCGGCGAGCTTCATCATGGCGGTCGCCACGGCCTCGCGCGTCGGCACGAAGATGACGTCGCGGTCGCGCAGCGGTGTGTTCGATTCGATGACGGTCTGCGCGGCGACAGGTGCAGCAATCAGAAGGGCGACCAGCAGGACGCTTGCAATCCTCGTCATGTCATGACCTCCCGTCACAGTATGTCCGCATTCCGGTCCGTCGGTGCGGTCCGGTCCTTACAGAGCGCGCAGTTCCCGGTGCGGGTCGGTCCGTTCGACGAGCATGAACATCCGCGCCATGACCCGCGCCGGGACCAGCCGTATCAGCCCGGTGCGGACAGCCTTCAGCACCGGATTGTGCGTGGTGGTGATCCACGCCGCGCGCCGCCCGCGCACGACGAGCGCGCGCGTGCGCGCCGAACGAATCCGCTCGTAGCGGCGAAGCGCCGCGGGCAACCCCTCGACCTGACGGACCGCGAGTCCGAGTGCCACCGCATCCTCGAGCGCCTGAGCCGCGCCCTGCCCGGTGTGCGGCAGCATGGGGTGTGCGGCATCGCCGAGGAGCGTGACGAGACCGGTCCCCCACTGTGCGAGCGGCTCCCGATCGAACAGCTGATCGAGCCGCACGTCCCCGCGCTGCGTTGCCTCGACGATAGCCGTGAACGTCCTGTCGAGGCGCCGCACGAAGCGGCGCGCCAGCTCGTGGGGCGTCTCCGCCGTGGCGCCGACGTCAGCCGTGAGCAGCGACATGTACCAGTACACGGCATCCCGGCCGGCCCTGGCGATCGACGCTTCGATCCCGTCGCCGAGATAGGTTGCCGCGCTGACGTCGCCGAGCAGTTCGACGACGCCGTGAGCGACGCCACGAAGGGCGTGATGACCGCTGCTGCGCGGCGGACCTTCGTGCGGGTGCAGCCGGCGGCGGACAGCCGATCCGACGCCGTCGGCGCCGACGAGCATGTCGCCGCGCACGTCGCGTCCGTCCGCCAGCCGCAGCACGACGCCCGAACCATCCTGCTCGAAGTCGACCGCCTCGGCACCGAGCTCCAGCGCGCCGGGACAGGTGTGCTCCACCGCTGCCAGCAGCGCGCCGTGAAGAACGGGCCGCGTGGCAACGATCGCCACCGCTTGGCCGATGGCCTCGGGGAGATAGACCCGCTTCAGCGCGCGGCCGTCAGGGCGACGAATCTCGGCGACTCCCGTTCGATGCCCTCCGTTCAGCACCGGCTCTGCGATGCCGAGCTCGTCGAGCGCCGCCATGGCGTTGGCCGCCAGGTTCAGCGCGAACCCGAGCTCACGCGGCGACGCGGCTCTTTCGAACACCCGGACGTTCCAGCCTGCGCGTTCCAGCGCGAGCGCGGCCGCCAGGCCACCGATGCCGGCGCCGGCAATCAGAGCGGTGGGTGGTGTCATCTGCGTCGTGTGTCGATCGCCCGCGAACCGTCCATGTACTGCTCACGGATCGCGTCTCT
>QGVF01000102.1 GCA_003242705.1 Acidobacteriota bacterium | reverse complement strand
GCTATGTCTCGCTGCTCGGCCTGACGAGCGTCGACTGCACGGAGCAGCTCCGGCAGCTCGACGCTCGTCAGGCCGAGCAGCGAGACATAGCCGTGCGGCCCGTCGGCGGTCGTGACCGGTGCGGTCGCGGCGGGCGCGGCAGGTTCGGTCGCCTGGGCGTCACCCGGCGTGGTCTCGTAGAGCCGGTTCAGCGCCCGATGAATCGCGTCGTGCGACGAGGTGACGATGGTGATTTCGTGCCCGGTCTGCCGGGCGAGCTCTTCGACGACGCTGACGGCGGTCGGGTCGTCCATGGCGACGGTCAGGGTCCGGCCGATACGCGTGATGGGGAACAGCGCGTGCTGCCGGGCGAACGCCGGATCGATGAGCGGCGCCAGCGTGCGGTCGATGATGACGTGGCGCAGGTCGATGTACGGCACGCCGAGCTGCGAGCTGAGCGCCTGCCGCATCACTTCGTCGGTCGTGTAGCCCAGCGCGATGAGCGTCTGTCCGAGCGGCAGCTTGCGGACGGCCTGCTCCTCGAGCGCACGGGCGAGCTGTTCGTCGGTGATGGCCCCGCCGGCGACGAGGATTTCGCCAAGCCGTCGGCGTGGTGCATCGGGGCCCGCGTGTCTGGACGTGGACTGAGTCGACATTGCGGCTGATGATCCGTTCTTTGCCCGGCCTCGTCAACCGTTCGGGGGGCGCGTCGGGGGGCGAGCTTGTGTCAGTGCCACAGTCGTTGCTAGGATGGCGGCTCCGTCCGCGTCGACTCCACCGCGCGCCTTCCCGAAAGTGCGCGCATCGCTCGAGCCCGGCTCGACAGGAGCACTCATGCCCTCTGCCCAGCGCTCGGTCCTTCTTCGTTCGGCGTTCGTGATCGTGGCGTCCCTGATGCTGGCGGTGCCGGCGGCCGGCGTCGCGCAGACCACCCGTCACGTGTACGTGACGGTCGTCGGCAACGACGGATCACCGGTGGCTGACCTGGGGCCGAAGGACTTCCGGCTGCGGGAAGGTGGGCGCGATCGCGGGATCGTCAGCGTCGAGCCGGCGACGGCGCCGATGCGGATCGCGCTCATGGTCGAGGAACTGCTCACGCCCGCCGGCGGCGTGCGGCAGGGACTGTTCGAGCTGGCGAAGGCGCTGATCGGCAGCGCCGAAATTTCGCTGATCGTCGTCGGACAGAGCAACCGCACGGCCGTGCCGTTCACGACCGATCTGAACGCCATCGTGGCCGGCATCAACGAGCTGCCGCTCAGCCAGCCGCCCGGGACGGCTCATGTGCCGGAGGGCATCGGACAGATGGCCACCGAGTTCCAGGGCGAGCGCCACGAGCGCCCGGTCATGGTCGTCGTTGCCCTCGATTCGCTGCAGGCAAGCGCGATGCAGCCGCAGCACGTGCTCAACCAGCTCCGCGACAGCGGCGCGCAGCTTCACGTGGTGTCGATCGACGCCCCGCAGCGGGCCGACGATGTGGCCGGAGCGGGCGGGCTCATGGACACGGCGGGACGCGCGCAGGTGCTGGGCGACGGACCGCGGCAGTCGGGGGGGCGCCAGTGGCCGGTGACCGCGCTGACGGCCGTGCCGCGGGCGATGCTGTCGATCGCCAACGACCTGGTGAATCAGTACCGGATTACGTACGTCCTTCCAGAGGGGACCAAGCCGTCCGATCGGCTCGATGTGCGGCTCAACGGCCGCCGCGACACCACGCTCCGGGCGCCGACGCGCATCCGGGCCGACCGCTGACCGCGCGCGTCACGCTCACGCGAACAGCGCGGCGTGCTCGCGGAATCGATAGTCGCGCCGCCGCGGCCGGCCGATCGACCACGTCGTCGACGCCTGGAACTGACGTGTGCGGGCGATGTGCTCTTCGAGCACGGCCACGGCACGCGCAACGCGGCCGTCGCCGAGCAGGGCCGCAATCTCGACGTGCTCCTCGAAGGCCTTCTGGCGGAAGGCCGTTGTTTCCATGAAACGGTAGCGCAGCGCTTCGACGCGCAGGCTGATCGTGCCGTAGGCATCGGCCAGGTAGGCGTTGCCGCAGTGCGTGATGAAGAGCTGATGAAAGGCGCTGTCGAGGCGGCGGCCGCCTTGCCGCTCGGCGTCGCGCGTTTCGTGCATCGCCGCCACGATCTGCCGCAGATCGGCGACGAGCGGGTCGGGCGCGCGCTCCATCGAGAGGCGCAGGGCCTGCGACTCGAGCAGCGTGCGGAAGTCGCACAGCTGCTCGATCTCTTCCCGCGTCGGACTGAACACGTAGGTGCCGGAGTTCGGGACGATGCGGACGAGTCCCTTGACGCGGAGCTCGTGGATCGCCGCCCGCACCGGGGCCTTGCTCATGCCGAGCGCCCGGGCCAGTGCGTTCTCGGAGAGCGGCTCGCCGAGATCGAGCGGGCCGTAGACGATGGCGTCGAGGATGCGATCGTAGGCCTGGCGGGTCAGGGATCCGGGCATTGCGGTGAAGCGGGCGAGCCGGCCGCCGGAGCGCGACGCGCGCATCAGGCGCGACTCCGGCCGGCCGGATCGGTCCTGCGGCTCAGATGCCGCCGATGTGCATGTACTTGATCTCGAGGTAATCGTCGATGCCGTACTTCGACCCCTCGCGCCCGAGGCCCGACTGCTTGATGCCGCCGAACGGCGCCACCTCGGTCGAAATCAGGCCTTCGTTGATCCCGACGATGCCGTATTCGAGCGCTTCGGCGACACGCCAGCTTCGAGCGAGGTCGCGCGTGTAGAAGTAGCTCGCCAGGCCGAACTCGGTATCGTTCGCCAGAGCGATGGCTTCCTCCTCGGTCTCGAAGCGGGTGAGCGGGGCAACCGGGCCGAACGTCTCTTCTGACATGAGCTTCGTCCCGCTCGGGACGTTCGTGAGGATCGTCGGCTCGAAGAACGTGCCGCCGAGCGCGTGGCGCTTGCCGCCGACGAGCACCGACGCGCCGCGCTCGAGCGCATCGCTGATGTGCTCCTCGACCTTTTCGACCGCCGCGTCGTCGATGAGCGGTCCGATCGTCACGCCCGGCTCCAGTCCGTTGCCGACTTTCAGCTGTCCGACCGCCTCGGCAAGCCGCTCCGCAAAGCGGTCGTAGATGCCGGACTGCACGAAGATGCGGTTGGCGCAGACGCATGTCTGGCCCGCATTGCGGAACTTCGACGCCATCACGCCCGCCACCGCCCGGTCCAGATCCGCGTCGTCGAAAATGATGAACGGCGCGTTGCCGCCGAGCTCCATCGACACCTTCTTGATCGTGGGCGCGCACTGCTCGAGCAGCCGGCGGCCGACCTCGGTCGATCCGGTGAACGAGACCTTGCGCACGATCGGGCTCGAGGTCAGCTCGGCGCCGATCGTCGAGGCCGAGCCGGTGACCACGTTGAAGACGCCCTTCGGAACGCCGGCACGTTCGGCCAGTTCGGCCAGCGCCAGCGCCGAGTAGGGCGTGCTGCTGGCCGGCTTGGCCACCACCGTGCACCCGGCCGCCAGCGCCGCACCGACCTTGCGCGTGATCATCGCGTTGGGGAAGTTCCACGGCGTGATCGCCGCGACGACACCCACCGGCTGCTTGATGACCACGATGCGGCGGCCGGCGGTGTTCGGCGGAATGACGTCGCCGTAGATGCGCCGCGCTTCCTCCGCAAACCACTCGATGAACGCTGACCCGTACAGGATTTCGCCGCGCGCCTCGGCGAGCGGCTTGCCCTGTTCGCTCGTGAGAATGGTGGCGAGGTCGTCCTGGTGCTGGATGCACAGGTCGAACCATCGGCGCAGCAGTGTCGATCGTTCGCGGGCGGTCGCCGCGCGCCAGGCGGGCAGGGCGCGGTCGGCCGCTTCGATCGCGCGCTGGACGTCGCCCTTCGTCATCGACGGAACGTGGCCCAGCGTTTCGCCCGTGGCCGGGTTGATGACGGCCAGCGTGCGGCCGTCTTCGGCGCCGACCCAGGCGCCATCGATGTACCCGGCCTCGCGGAAGAGCGCGGGATCGGACAGTTTCGGTCGATTGGCTGAGTCTGGAATTCCAGTTGGCACGGCCGGAGTCTCCCAGAAGCGGAGAAACATGTCAACTGGATTCAGCGATGTGTGAGTCTGACGTCGTGGTGCTTTCGAATCTGACATGGCAGATGGTCGGGCGGCGGTCCTCGGGCGAACGCATGGCGCGAGCCCTGCGATACTGTCCGGCGCGCCGATGGCCCTGCTCGTCAACACGCTGCTGCCCCTCGTCCTGCTGATCGCCCTCGGCGTCCTGCTCGCCCGATTGCGCGTGCTCGGGGCGCAGTTCGCCGCCGACCTCAACAAGCTTGCGTTCTGGGTGGCACTGCCGGCGCTGCTGCTGCGCTCGTCGGCGGGGGCGTCGGAGGCGAGGGCGTCGACCTGGGTGCTGCTCGGCGTGATGCTCGCGACGACCACCATCGTCGCACTCGCCTCGTGGGGGTGGAGCCGCGCGCTCGGCGTGCCCGTCGCCGCGCAGGGAACGTTCGTGCAGTCGGCCTTCCGCGGCAACCTGGGCTTCATCGGCGTGCCGGTCGTTGCCGCAAGCGCCACCGATCTGCCCGCTCCGCTCGCGTCTCACCTGCTGGGGTCGGCGGTCATCGTGATGACGCTGACGATGGCGTACTACAACGTGCTGGCGGTGGTCGTGCTGCAGGCCAGTCGATCGCGCGGCGCGCCCGGGGCAGGCGTCCTGCTGCGTCCGATCCTGACCAATCCGCTGCTGATTTCGGGACTGACGGGGCTGGGCCTGTCGATCCTCGGCATCGGACTGCCGCGTCCCCTTGATCGGACGCTGGAAGTGCTTGGCGACGCGGCCGTGCCGATCGCGCTGCTCTGTATCGGCGGCTCGCTGACGACGACGCGGTTTGCGGGGACGCGGTCGTGGATCGTGTGGGCGGCGCTCTTCAAGGTGGCCGTTTCACCGCTGGTCGCCGGGCTGCTCGTCCGGCTGGCGGGGCTGGGACCGATCGAGTTGCGGATTGCGCTGGTTTTTGCCTCGACCTCGACAGCGGCGGCCGCGTATGTCATGGCGCGGCAGATGGGGGGTGACGAGGCGCTGGCGTCGGGATCGATCGCCCTCAGCACGTTGTTGTCGGCGATCAGTCTGGCGCTGGCGCTGTACCTCACGCCGGTGGGGTAGACGGGGCAACGAACGGGCGGGCGGCCGGCGCGCGAAGTGAGCGGGCGGGGCCTGCTGTGGGAGCACGACCAATCGGTCGGTCGTTGATCTTCGATTTTTCAGCGTGATATAAGCGGCGGAATCGCTTCCACATGCCACACGGTGCGGCGTGCATCCGCGCCACTGAAGTACAGATATGTCCCGATCAGCTCCTGTCGGTTCCCATCGTTTCGTTCGCTCTGCCCTGGTGGTCGCGCTTGCGGCGGCTGCCGGCCTGACCGTGTTCGGTCAGGCCCGCCTGCCTGAAGCAGGCCCCCATACGCGCGCCGACTACGCGCCGAAGGATCCGGTGCTCCCCCGCACCCCGGAGGAGCAGGAGAAGCTCTTCGTCCTGCCCCCGGGCTACCGCATGGAGCTCGTCCTCGCCGAGCCCGACGTCGACACGCCGGCCGTCATCGAATTCGACGGCAACGGCCGCATGTATATCGCCGAGTTCGTCACCTACATGAACGACGTCGACGGTACGGGGCAGCACGAGCCGCTCAGCCGCATCTCGCGCTGGGAGGACCGCGACGGCGACGGCACGTACGAGACGCGGACGATCTTCGTCGACAACCTCGTCCTGCCGCGCAACATCCTGCCGCTCGACGACAACAGCATCCTCGTCAACGAGACGGCCTCGAACGACCTCGTCAAGTGGACCGACACCAACAACGACGGCATCGCCGATCGCCGCGAGGTCTGGTACACCGGCGTCGGTGTCGGTCGCGACGGCAACCTCGAGCACGAGCAGTCGGGCTTCGTGTGGGGCCTCGACAACTGGATCTACAGCACCTACAACTCGTTCCGCATCCGCTGGACGCCCACCGGCATCATCCGCGAGAACACCGGCGCCAACGGCGGCCAGTGGGGCCTCAGCATGGACGACGACGGCAAGATGTGGTTCGTCTGCGGAGGCTGCGAGCGCGGGCCGCTGAACTTCCAGGTGCCGATCCAGTACGGCGCCTACCGCATCGACGATGAGTACGACGAGGACTTCATCATCCCGTACCCGATCGTCGGGCTCGGTGACGTGCAGGGCGGCATGGCGCGCGTCCGTGTCCCGACCGGCCACGTCAACCACATGACCGCCACCGGCGGTCCCGACATCGTCCGTGCGCACCGGCTGCCGGAAGACCTGTACGGCGACCTGCTCTTCACCGAGCCGGTCGGCCGCCTGATCCGCCGCGCGCGCATCGTGAAGACGGAACAGGAACTGCCCGACGGCCGCCGCATCAAGACGGGGCTGACGCAGCTGACCAACGTCTATCCGAAGTCCGAGTTCATCCTCAGTGCCGATCCGCTGTTCCGGCCGGTGAACATCAGGACGGCGCCCGACGGCCTCGTCTACATCGCCGACATGTACCGCGGCATCATCCAGGAAGGGAACTGGACCGGGCCGGGTTCGTACCTGCGGCACAAGATCCTGCAGTACCAGCTCGACAGGATCGTCCATCACGGCCGCATCTGGCGCCTGCGGTTCGACGGCACGCCGGCCTTCCCCTCGACGCCGGCCGGCCCGGCCGCCGTCGAGATTCCGGGACAGCCCGAACTGCCCGCGATCGAGCCCGACTTCGCGACCAAGCCGCGCATGCTCGAGGAAACGCCCGCGCAGCTCGTCCGTCACCTGTCGCATCCGAACGGCTGGTGGCGCGACAACGCCCAGCGGCTGCTGGTGCTCAAGCAGGACACGTCGGTGGTGCCCGAACTCGTGCGGATCGTGCGCGACCGCAGCAACCTGCTCGCGCGCTTCCACGCGCTCTGGACGCTCGAGGGGCTCGGTGCGCTCGAGGCGGAGCTCGTGCGTGAGCAGATGAAGGATCCGGAGCCGCGCATGCGCATCCAGGCGATTCGCGCGAGCGAGACGCTTTACAAGGCGGGCGACCGGTCGTTTGCCGACGATTACCGCGCGGCGGCGAAGGACGAGGACGTCGATGTTGCGCTGCAGGCGCTGCTGACGCTCAACGTCCTGCGGGTGAGCGACGCGCAGCAGATCATCAAGGACACGATGGCGACCAACCCGGCACGCGGCATCCAGGAGATCGGCCGGATGATGCTGGCCAACGCCGCGCGCGGGCGCGGCATGCCCGGCATCACGCCGACCGAGCAGGAGCGCTACGAGGCCGGCATGCGGTCGTACGCCGAGACGTGTGCGGCCTGCCACGCCGAGGACGGCGCCGGCGTGCCGATGGCCGGCGCGCCGGAAGGCACGATGATGGCGCCGCCGCTTGGCGGTTCGCCGCGCGTGCAGGGGCACCGTGACTACGTGATCAAGGTCCTGCTGCACGGGCTGACCGGCCCGCTCGGCGGCCGCACCTACACGAACGTCATGCTGCCGATGGGCACGCAGACCGACGAGTGGATTGCGTCCGTCGCGTCCTACATCCGCAACGACTTCGGCAACAGCGGCTCGTTCGTTACGCCCGACGACGTCGCGCGCGTGCGGCGCGCCACCGAGACGCGCGACCGCAGCTGGACGGTCGAAGAGATCGAGGCGGTGCTGCCGCGCGTCATCGAGCCGCAGCCCGACTGGCGCCTGACGGCGAGCGTCAACGCCGACCGTGCCCACCAGGCGCTCACGACCATCGGCTGGTCGTCGGCCGGCGCCGCCGATCAGGCGGGCGTCTGGTTCCAGGTCGAGCTGCCCGAGGCGAGAAACCTCGCGGAGATCGAGTTCAACACGCCCGGCATGGGCCGCGCCGGCTTCGGTCGCGGAGGCCCGGGGGCGGCCGCGCCGCAGCAGCCGCGCCAGTTCCAGGTGCAGCTGTCGATGGACGGCCAGACCTGGAGCGAGCCGGTCGCCCGCGGCGAGATCGGGCTGCACGTGGCGGCAGGCTTCCCGCCGCAGCAGGCCCGGTTCGTGCGGGTCACGCAGACGAGCCCCGGCACGTTGACGACACCGCTGCAGGTGACCAACGTGCGGCTCTACGAAGTGCCGTAACCTGTCGTCTGCTGGAGCGGCCGGCTGCGCGCTTTCGGGTGCAGCCGGCCGTTTTCTTTCTGTCTTCCTGTTGACGGGAACCGCGGAAGCCGGAAGTCAGAAGTCAGATGCCCTCCTTCGGCCGCCGCGACGTTCGCGTCCCGCCGTCGTCGCTGCTCGCACGTCCGGCTTCCCGCAGCGCCCGCCGGAGCAGGAACTCGATCTGCCCGTTGAGGCTGCGCAGGTCGTCGTCCGCCCAGCGCTGCAGATCTTCGAGCAGCGTGCGATCGACACGCAGGAGAAACGCCTTTCGTTCAGCCATCGTTCGTCACGGCGCCGGACGGCTGACAGCCCGCCCGCATCGCCCTAGTGGTAGATCGTCCCGGTGTTGACGATGGGCTGCGGCGATCGGTCGCCGCACAGCACGACCAGCAGGTTGCTGACCATCGCCGCCTTGCGCTCGTCGTCGAGCTCGATGACGTTCCGGCTCGCGAGCATCTCGAGCGCCGTTTCGACCATACCTACTGCGCCCTCGACGATACGCTGCCGGGCGGCAATGATGGCGCCGGCCTGCTGACGCTGCAGCATGGCGGCGGCGATTTCCGGGGCGTAGGCCAGGTGATTGATGCGCGCCTCGAGCACCTCGACGCCGGCGTGCGCCAGCCGTTCCTGCAGTTCTCCCTTCAGCCGATCCGCGATCGCGAGCGTGTCGCCGCGCAGCGAGACCTCGCCTTCGATGTGCGCGTCGAACGGATACTGCGCCGCGAGCGTGCGGAGCGCGCCTTCGCTCTGCACCTGCACGTAGTGAGCGTAGTCGTCGACCTCGAACAGCGCGTCGAACGTGTCGACGACCCTCCAGACAACGACCGACGCGATCTCGATCGGATTGCCGTCGTGGTCGTTGACCTTCAGGCGCGAGCTCTCGAAGTTGCGGACGCGCAGCGACACGCGCTTCTTCGTGAGCAGGGGATTGGCCCAGTGGAATCCGGCCTCCTTCACCGTACCGACGTACCTGCCCAAAAGCAGCAGCGCCTTGGCGTCGTTCGGATTGACGGTGAACAGACCGACGAAGAGCAGGCCGGTCACGGCCAGGAGAATTGCGCCAGCGACAATGCGCCACGCCGGGCCATCCGTCGCGATCGTGGAGTAGATCGCGTAGACGAGCAGGACCTCGACGACGATGAGCAGCGGGAGCATCAGCCATCCGGAGATGGTGCGGCGAGCCTTTTCGTGATTCATGGTCCCTCCTGGGGATAGCGTAATGATATCACAGTGATACCAGTGCCCGGTTTTGCAGATGTCGGTGAGCACTCTGCGCTGATCCGCCCCGGCGGCGGCCGATGATCGGGGTTTCCGCACGGAAACGCTAAGCTGTTCGGGATGCACGTACTGCTTCTCCGCCACGGGCAGACCGACGACAACGCGCGCGGCGTCCTGCAGGGGCACACGCCGACCCGGCTGAACGCGCTCGGCCGCCGCCAGGCGGAGGCGCTCGCGGCGCGCCTGGCGAGCTACAGTCCGCCCGTCGAGGCACTCGTCTCGTCCGATCTGCCGCGTGCGGCCGAGACCGCCGAAATCATCGCGCGTGCGCTGAATCTGCCCGTCGAAACGACCGAGGTCTGGCGCGAGCGCGCGTTCGGGCCGTTCGAAGGACGCGCCATTGGCGAGGCCTACCTCTGGCGTGAGGCTACCGGCTCGTGGGATCTGCCGGGCGCCGAACCCACCGAGGCGTTCCGTGCCCGCATCCGCTCGGCGCTGCTCGACGTCGTCGAGCGCTTTCAGGGACGGAAGGCCGTGGCCGTCGTTTCGCACGGTGCCGCGATCAACACGGTGCTGCGCCTGCTGGCCGAAGGCGACGTCCCGCTGGGCGAAGGTGAAATGCCGCCCGATCTGTCGCCGATCGACAACTGCGCGATCGTCGACCTGCGCGTGGAGCGGTCGGACGGCACGGTCGTCTGGCGCGTGACGCGGCTCAACGACACGTCGCACCTGGCGACGGAGGTGGAGGCGTTCACGCTCGAGCGCCAACCGCGCTAGGCTTGAAGATCGAGGCGTCCGATCGAGCGCCGGAAGGGAGTTCTGAGGTGCACCGCGTCCGCGCCGCCGGGAATCAGGACGAGCTTTACCGCTACATCGACCTGAAGCTTGCGGCGCTCGGCAAGCCGTCGAACGTCAGCGGCAGCGATCCGTACCTGCTCGAGGTGGCGGGACCGCTCCTGCGCAATCACTACGAGAAGGATCGGCTGCTGGGCGACCGGCTGTGCGCCGTCGACGCGCGCATCCAGGCTTACCTCGACGACGTGCTCCGCGACGTCGAGCTGCCGAAGCGGCCGCGCCTTCCGGCGCACACGTTCGTGCTCGATCGACCCGGCCTGGCGCGCGCCATGTCGCTGCCGGCCCAGGGCGATCACTACTCGTCGCCCTACCTCCAGTCGTACCGGGTGGCGCAGGGCGTGCTCCACAACCCGGCGTCGGATCGACGGACCACCGAGGGCATCTTCCACATCGTCGAGGGCGGCCTGCCGATTCCGGCCGACAAGAAGGCCGTGCCGCGGCACACGTTCGGGCGGCTGCTGGCGGCTGCGCTCGAGCCGCCGCCGGAAGTTCTCGCGCTGCCGTTCGCCGCGGGACAGCCGGAGCCGGTGCACCTGTGGGTGTCGCTGCTGCTGCGGCCGATCGTCTGTCCGGCGACGGCCACCGATCCGGTCAGGACGATGGAGACGCGGTTCTTCGCGCCGGCGAGTCTGGTGAGCAACCTCGATTTCGTCGAGAGCATCTTCGGCAACGCCGGCGATCCGTACCTGCCCGAGAACGACGCGGCACGCGACGTCGAGCACTGGACGGGGCACACCGGCTGCGTGATCCTCGCGCCGCACATCGTGGGGCTGCCGAAGCAGGCGCTGGGCCTGCCGTCCTGGGAGGACGCCACCGGGCGGCAGCGCCGCGACGGTATGTGCTGGCGGAGCCCGGACGAGCTCTACAACGACGGCCGTCCCTTCAAGATCACGAGCCGCGACGCGCGCGGGGTGATCGTCACGATCATCGCCGACAACTACTACGGCTACTGCAAGAAAGAGGTCAAGACGCAGATCAGCTACGCGGCGAATCTCTTCGGCCTGTGCGAAGAGGAGCACGCCGGCGGGGCCCTGGCGTTTCCCGCGTACGTCATCGGTCAGCAGTTCCATGCGGGTCGGACGGTCCTGACCGAGCCGGTCACGTTCGAGGACGCCATGAGCCGCCTTGGCGATCGCGTGGAGATCAGGCCCGGCCGCTACGCCATCGACCGCACGTATCCCGACATCATCTACGTCCCGGAGAACGCGGACTTCCTCGTGCGCGAGGGGCGCGTGCGCTGGATGGTGGGCGACAGCGAGCACTCGCTCGTGCTGCGGCCGGGCGAGACGTACGTGCTGCCGTGGGGGACGAAGATCCGGCTCGAGAAGCAGCCGGGCGGCCTGGTCTGGCGCCTCGTTGCCGTGCGGGCCGACGGCGTGCTCTGCCACAAGCCGTGCACGGTGTCGGGCGGCGGCAAGTCGGAGATTTCGAAGGAGCTCGGCGGCCTGCTGCTGAAGGGGCCGGTATTCGTCGCCGACTTCCACCGCGACATGGAGCAGGTCGACGAGATCCTGCGCCGTGATTTCTCGAACATCTACCGCAAGCCGATCGATCCGGCCCGCGCCCGACGGCCGATTCTCAGCCCGGAGCGATCGCTCGGCTCGGTCATCAAGCTGCTGACGCCGTCGGAGGACTACACCGACGAGCACAATGAATGGGTGCGGCAGCTGCCGCGCAGCGTGCGGCAGCTGCTGGTGACCGTCAAGCGCTACTACCGGCCCGACTGGGGCGAGAACTGGCGCGAGTACTTCAGCGTCGATCGCATCAACGGCTCGCTCGGCCACGAGCTCAAGTACCGGGACATCCGGCTCGTCGGCAACTACATGCGCGTCGGATTCGACCCCGACGGCTCGTGGCGCATCTACAAGCTGCGTCCCGACTTCAATCCGGCCGACAAGGTCCAGATGGAGGACGACATCACGGCGTCGGTCGTTCTGCCGCGCGACCGGCTGAGCGGGCTCGATCCGGCCGATACGCGTCCGAGCGTCAAGCTGGTCGTCAACTGCGAACAGCAGCTCTTCCAGCGTCCCGACGACGGCATCCATCGCGGCTTCGATCCGGTGGCCGAGGCGGACATCGCGCGCGGCGGCACGTTCTTCTCGAACTACGAGCCGCTCACGCCCGACGATGCCCGCCGGCTCGTCGATCACGTCGTCGAGTTCGACCGCTTCACGACGCCGATGCAGCAGCGGCTGGCTGAGTTCGCCCGCCATCCGACCACCGGCTTCGTCGTCTCGTCGGCGCATCCGCGCGTGGTCGACGGCCGGCCGTCCAGGAATCCGCGGTACCTGCAGCTGCGGCCCGATCTCGCAAGTCCACGCAGCACGTACCTGGCCGAAATCGGCACACGGCTGGCGCGCAAGGTGCCGCCCGATCGTCCGGTGCACTTCGCGGTGAGCTCGGTGCTGGCCGGCCGGCGCAACAATCCGCCGGATCCGGACGCGGGCATTCCGCCGCTCGCCGTGTACAACCCGATCCACTACCAGGAACTGCCCGAGCTGTTCATGGATTTCATTGCCAGCCTCACGGGCAAGTCGCCGTCGACGACCGGATTCGGCAGCGAGGGCGCGCTGACGAAGGGGCCGTTCAACGCCCTGTGGCCGGTGGTGGACCTGAACAACGCACTGGTGGGGTACATCCTGACCGGCTACGGCGGATTCACGACGGCGGCCGGGTGGATCGGGCCGCGCTACCGCGTCGACCACGACAACAGCATGCTCGTGCCCGAGGTCTGGTGCCGCATGCGGCCGCACGAGCGTGAACCGGCATTCCTGATTGAGAACGGCTTCCTCGAGAAGATCGACGACTACTACTACGAAGGGCGGCGCATCCCGGCGAGCCGGCTCGGCTACCGCATCACGTCGCTGTTCGTCGATCGGTTCCTCGGCCGGATCTTCGAGATGCCCGACACGGTGTTCACCGACGAGCTGCTGCGTCCCGAGCTGCAGGACCCGGCCGTCTTCGCGGCCGGCGTCGAGGCCATCTGCGAGACGCAGCGGCGCGTCGCGCTGAACTACTTCGAGGACGGCAGCGTCGAGGCCGCCTGCCCGCCGCTGCGCGCGCTGCTGCACATCATGGCGCACGGCCACTGCGAGGGACGCGACGTGCACGATCCGGAGATCCGCCGGATGTTCACGCGCAAGGCGCTGCTCGACAGCGACTGGTATCGCGAGCGGCTCTACGT
>QGVF01000101.1 GCA_003242705.1 Acidobacteriota bacterium | reverse complement strand
GTCAACAAGTCTGGTCCGGCGAACGGCGTTTTTTCAGGTTCACCCACCAGCCGCTGCGGGACGCTCCCTGCCACTGTCTGGCGGACTTCTTCCGTCAGGAGCTGCAGAAGCACTATGCCTGTCTGGAACGGCAGCGTGAGTACTACTCGGACGCGGCCATCAGCCAGGCCGAGCAGGCCCTCGAGCGATTGATGGAGCAGATCGAACAGCTCTGCCAGCGCGACGATGGCTGCAGGCGACTTGCCGACCTGCTGCGCAAACTCGAAACCGTCACCCGCCTTTCCGCCTGGATCGAACCCCATCAGCTCCATTAACCCTCGACTCCGCCAGCATCTGGCGGCCATCGTTTCGTCTGCGCTCGCTGCCGTCGACGCGCGCCGCGTGACCGGGCATGCCCTCGCGTCGCTGGGCGACTCGCTGCCGGCCGACGCTCCGCTGCGCGTCGTGGCGGCGGGCAAGGCGGCGATAGGGATGGCGCAGGCGTGCGCATCGGCGCTGGGACCGCGTGTCAGCGCCGGCCTGATTACGGCACCCGCGCATGCCGTGCTGCCGCGCTGGCGCGCGATTGCGGCCAGCCATCCGACGCCGTCCGCCACGAGCGAAGAAGCGGGTCGGTTCGCACTCGAGCTCGCCGATGCCACGAAATGCGAGCGTGGCGTCCTGCTCGTCTGTCTGTCGGGCGGCGCATCGGCGATGCTGGCCGTTCCGGCCGAAGGGTTGACGATCGACGACAAGGCCGCGACCACCGCGGCGCTGCTCGCGGCCGGCCTCGACATCGGCGCGATCAATACGGTGCGGCGCCATCTGTCGGCCATCAAGGGCGGGCAGCTGGCTGCGCGCGCGGGGCGGACGATCACCCTGGCCATTTCCGACGTGTGCACGCCCGTCGAGGACGATCCCGCCGCGATCGGGTCGGGCCCGACGGTGGGCGACCCCTCGTCGTTCGCCGACGCGCTCCGCATCATCGAGGACGCCGGTCTGACGGCGCGGATTCCGGCCGCTGCGCTGACGCACCTGCGCGACGGTGCCGCCGGCCGTCGCAGCGGGCCCGTGCCGCCCGGCGCCCCCGCACTCCACGCCAGCGCGTACTGGATCATTGCCACCCGACGTCACGCCATGCGTGCGGCTGCTCACACGGCAGAGCGCATCGGCTACCGCACGATCGTGGTCGACGAGCCGACGACGGGGCCCGCCCGCGCCGCCGGGCCAGCGCTGGTACAGCGCGCGTTGTCGGACGGAGGGGCCAGGCCCCTGTGCCTGATCGCGAGCGGCGAGACGACGGTTGACGTGCGGGGGCAGGGCCGCGGCGGAAGGAACCAGGAACTTGCGCTCGCCGCGCTCGCACCGCTCGCTGACGCCGCCCCGGCCGCGCTCGCGAGTTTCGGCACCGATGGCGTCGACGGTCCGACCGACGCCGCCGGGGCCTTCGTCGACAGCGACACCTTTGCTACGCTCGGCCCTGACGGGGCCGGCATCGTGCAGCGCGCGCTCGACGACAACGACGCCTACCCGCTGCTCGATCGACTCGGCGTCCTGATCAGGCGTGGGCCGACCGGGACGAACGTCGGCGACCTGCAGGTTCTGTTGCTCGCCTGACCCGCTTCGCGGGTATTCTTCCGCCATGACGCTCAAGACGCTGGGGCTCGTCGCCGCGGCCGTAGTGGCCGCGTTTGCCGTCGGCTGGTGCACCGGCGCTTCCAATCGCACCTCGCTCGCCGTCGATCTCTCGAATGCCGGCATCAGGGCCGATCTTGCCGAGGCGCGCGCCGCGGTGCTCGAGGCGCAGGTGAGTCTTACGCGATCGAACTTCGGCGACGCGCGCCGGTCGCTCGAACGCGCACGCGCCGTAGCGGTCCGGCTGCAGGAGCGTCTGCGCGAGGCAGGGCAGACCGATCGGGCCGGACAGCTCAATGCGGCGCTGGCGCAGCTCGAACAGGCCGATCATCTGAGCGGCGCGCTCGACGCCGCCGCCGCCGATGCCGCTGCGGAGGCGCTGCGGACGCTGGAGGCGTCGGTGCCCACGGTCGTGCGCTAGAAGGAACGGAATCCGTCATATGTATTCGGAAAGTCAGCTGCTGCGCGCGATCCGGGAGAAGGTCGATCACCCCGCGACGGCGCGACAGCTCCTGCAGATCCTCAGAATTCCGCGCGAGGCGCGGGCCACGTTCAAACGGCAGCTGCGGTCGCTCGTCAACAGCGGCGCGCTCATTGAGATTCGGGGACAGCGGTACGGCCTGCCCGATCGGATGAACCTGGTCGTGGGGCGCGTATCCACCAATCCCCGTGGCTTTGCGTTCGTCGAGCCCGAAACGCCGCCCGGAGCCGGCGTACCGTCGAGCATCTTCATCGCCGGCAACAACCTCAATCAGGCGATGCATGGCGACCGCGTCGTCGTGCGCATCGAACGTCAGCGCGATGCCGAGCGGGCCGAGGGGCGCATCCTCCGCATCCTCGAGCGCGGTGCCGAGCGCGTTGTCGGACGGTACGACGTCGACGACGCAGGCCGGGGATTCGTCGTGCCGTTCGACCGCCGGCTGGTAATCGACATTCAGGTGCCGTCGGGCGAGACGATGGGGGCGGTGCCGGGCGAGATGGTCGTGGCGGCCATCTCGCGCTGGCCGACACCGACGCGTCCCGCGCTGGGCCGCATTGTCGAGGTGCTCGGGCCGATCGACGCGCCGGGCGTCGACACGCGCGTCATCATCAGCAAGTACAACATCCCGGACGCACACAGCGACGACGCGATTGCCGAAGCCACGCGCCTCGGGACGGCGGTCAGCGACCGCGATCGGCGCGGGCGCAAGGACTTCCGGTCGTGGCAGGTCGTGACCATCGACGGCGAGTCGGCGCGCGACTTCGACGATGCGGTCTCGGTCGAGCGGCTGCCCAACGGCAATTTCTGGCTCGGCGTGCACATTGCCGACGTGGCGCATTACGTCGCGGAGGGCAGTGCGCTCGATCGCGAAGCCTACGAGCGCGGCACGTCGGTGTACTTTCCCGAGCGCGCCGTGCATATGTTCCCGTCGGAGCTCGCCACGGGACTGTGCAGCCTGAATCCCCACGTCGACCGCCTGGTGCAGTCGTGCCTCATGGAAATCGACCACCGTACCGGTGAGGTGGTCCGGTACGAGATGCACGACGGGATCATCCACAGCCACGCGCGGATGACCTACACCGAGGTGAACGCGATCCTCACCGATCGCGATCCGGTGATGATGGATCGCTACCGGCCCCTCGTGCCGCTCTTCGAGCGCATGCACGAGCTGTTCGACGTGCTGCATGCCCGCCGGCGCCGGCGCGGGGCCATCGACTTCGACCTTCAGGAGGCGCTCGTCGTTCTCGACGACGCCGGACTCGTCGAGGCGATCGTGGCGTCGGAGCGCAACGTGGCGCACCGGCTGATCGAGGAATTCATGCTCGTGGCCAACGAGACCGTGGCCGCGCACCTCGCGAAGATCGGCATGCCGACCCTCTATCGTGTGCACGAAGAGCCGGACCCGCTCAAGGTGGAGGTGTTCCAGGAGTTCATCGGCACGCTCGGCTACCGGCTGCCCGGGCCGCCCGATCGGGTCGAGCCCCGTCACTTCCAGCAGCTCGTCGAGCGCATCCGCGGGAAGCCGGAAGAGAAGCCGATCGCGTTCCTGATGCTCCGGACCATGCAGAAGGCGCGGTACGACGCGACCAACCTCGGGCACTTCGGCCTGGCCACCGACGCCTACACGCACTTCACCTCGCCGATTCGCCGTTATCCGGATCTGGTCGTGCACCGCGTGCTGCGCGAGAGCCGCCGCCGCGTCGACGCCGAGCGGAAGGCGGAGCTGGCGGAGGAGCTGCCGGAGATCGGCCGCCACACGTCGGAGCGTGAACGGCGCGCTGCCGATGCCGAGCGCGAGCTCGTGCAGTGGAAGAAGGTCCGCTTCATGGCCAACAAGGTTGGCGAGGAGTTCGAGGGCTACATCACCGGTGTGAGCGCCTACGGGCTGCACATCGAGCTGATTGAGCACTTCGTCGAGGGCATGGTGCACATCTCGACGATGGCCGACGACTACTACCGGTACTCGGAGCGGGCGCACACGCTGCGCGGCGAGTCGAGCGGCCGCGTGTACCGGCTGGGTGACCGGGTGCGCGTGCAGGTGATTCGCGTCGATCTGGAGCGGCGACAGATCGATCTGGGGCTGTCAGAGATTCTGGAGGCCGTCGCGGCCAGGGAAGGAAAAGCGGTCAAGCGGAGCCGGACGCGGCCAAAGACGGAGGTCCGGAAGCCGAAGGTGGCGGGACGGCCCGGACGCCGGGAGCGGGCGTTGCGCAAGGCCGCCCGCTCCGGCAGGAGGCGGAAGGGCTAGGTCAGGCGTCGGTGCCGACGTCGCCGCTGGTCTTCTCCTCGCGGGTCGCGTCCCTGAAGTTCCGGATGCCACGGCCGATGCCGCGCCCCAGTTCCGGCAGCCGGTTGGCTCCGAAGATCAGGATGACGATGAAGAGGATGACGATCAGCTCCCACATTCCAAGTCGCATAAGAGTCTCCAGCTGGCGTTCCGCCATTGTACACCCCGTTGCGTCGGCCGGCCGGCCGTCGCAGCGCGGCGTCTGATTTTTCGAAGGCGCGCCGCCCGCAACGTCGGTCGGCCCCGTGGGAGTCCGCCGCGGCGGCAGGCTATACTTGCAAGCGAGCCCTCCATCAATCGATGAGTACTGCGTCTCCGCCGAACGCGTCGCCCGAGCGGCCCGAATCCCCCGCAATCCCGACGCCTCCGTCCGGCTGGCTGTCACAGTCGGGTTCGCTGTTTGCCGGCGCCGACCACGACAAGAGGAAGCGTGCGCTTGGCGCGACGCTCGGCAGTCTGGCTGCCCACGTCCTGCTGGTAGCGATTGCCGCCTTCCTCCTGACCCGCCCGCGGGCCATTCAGGTGTACGAGGAGCGTCCGCTCCCGATCGGCACCCTTGTGTACCTGCAGCCCGAGGAAGGGCCTGGCGGTGGAGGCGGCGGCAGCCCCGACCCGGCACCGCCCGAGCCGATGGTGATTCCGGAGACGCCGCAGCCCGAGCCGGAGCCTCCGCCCCTCACGCCGCCCCCTCCGGTGCCGCCACCTGAGCCGCCGCCTCCGACCATGACGGTCCCGGTGATGACGGTAGGTGCGACGGCGCCTCAGGCGAGCGGCCTGTCGCCGGATGCGCTCAAGGCGGGCACGGGCGGAGGAGGCCAGGGCCGGGGGATGGGCAGCGGCACGGGCGACGGCGTCGGTCCCGGTCAGGGCACCGGCTTTGGCGGCGGCATCGCCAGGCCGGGCGCCGGCATCACGAATCCGGTCCTCATCCGGCGCGTCCGCCCGAACTACACGAGTGAGGCCATGCGCGCCAAGATCACCGGCATGGTCGTGCTCGAGGCCGTCGTCGAGAAAGACGGTACGGTGGGCGACGTCCGCGTGATGCGCTCGCTCGACACGGTCTACGGCCTCGATCAGGAGGCGATCAAGGCGGCCCGGCAGTGGGTGTTCCGCCCGGCGACCGACCGCAACGGCAACCCGGTTCCAATCGTCGTGGCGCTCGAGATCGAGTTCGCTCTGCACTGACGGGCTGACGCCACGTCGCGGGGCGGTCGCCTGCAAGGGAAGGGGCGCGACCTGGTGCGTTGCTGGTGATGGCCTCTGCCGTCCTCGGATGTTGCTTCAGACAGGCAAGAAGAAGGGCCGGCTGGAACAGTCCAGCCGGCCCTTCGTTCTGCGCGGGGCAGCGGATTAGTACATGCCGCCCATGCCGCCGCCGGCCGCGGGCGCTTCCTTCTTCTCCTCCGGAAGCTCCGCGATCATGGCCTCGGTCGTGAGCAGCAGCGACGCGATCGACGCCGCGTTCTGCAGCGCCGAGCGGACCACCTTGGCCGGGTCGATGACGCCCGCCTTGACGAGGTCCTCGTAGGTGTCGGTCGCGGCGTTGTAGCCGAAGTTGACGTCCTTCGAGTCCTTCACCTTCTGGACGACGATCGAGCCCTCGAGGCCGGCGTTGCTCGCGATGTTGCGGAGCGGGGCCTCGACGGCGCGGCGGATGATGTCGGCGCCGACCTTCTGGTCGCCCTCGAGCTGCAGCTTGTCGACCGCCTTGGCCGCCCGGAGCAGCGCCACGCCGCCGCCCGGGACGATGCCCTCCTCGACGGCCGCCTTGGTGGCGTGCATCGCATCCTCGACGCGCGCCTTCTTCTCCTTCATCTCGGTCTCGGTGGCTGCACCGACCTTGATGACGGCCACGCCGCCGACGAGCTTCGCGAGCCGCTCCTGCAGCTTCTCGCGGTCGTAGTCCGAGGTCGTCTCCTCGATCTGCGTGCGGAGCTGCTTGACGCGGCCCTCGATGGCCGACTGCGTGCCGGCGCCCTCGACGATCGTCGTGTTGTCCTTGTCGATCGTGACCTTCTTGGCCTGGCCGAGATCCTCGAGCTTCAGGTTCTCGAGCTTGATGCCGAGGTCCTCGGTGATCGCGCGGCCGCCGGTGAGGATCGCGATGTCCTCGAGCATGGCCTTGCGCCGGTCACCGAAGCCGGGCGCCTTGACGGCGGCCACCTGCAGCGTGCCACGCAGCTTGTTGACCACGAGCGTGGCCAGCGCCTCGCCGTCGACGTCCTCGGCGATGATCAGCAGCGGACGACCGGCGCGCGCCACCTGCTCGAGCACCGGGAGCAGGTCCTTCATCGAGCTGATCTTCTTCTCGTGGATGAGGATCAGCGGGTTGTCGAGGACGACCTCCATCCGCTCCGGATCGGTGACGAAGTAGGGCGACAGGTAGCCGCGGTCGAACTGCATGCCCTCGACGACGTCGAGCGAGGTTTCCATGCTCTTGGCTTCCTCGACCGTGATGACGCCGTCCTTGCCGACCTTCTCCATCGCATCGGCGATGATGCGGCCGATCGTCTCGTCGCTGTTGGCCGAGATGGTGCCGACCTGGGCAATCATGTTGCCGCTGACCGGCTTGGCGAGGTTCTTCAGCTCCTCGACGATCGCCTCGACGGCCCGCTCGGTCCCGCGCTTGAGCTCCATCGGGTTGGCGCCGGCGGTGACCATCTTCAGGCCCTCGCGGTAAATCGCCTGCGCGAGCACCGTGGCCGTCGTCGTGCCGTCGCCCGCCGTGTCGGAGGTCTTGCTCGCGACCTCACGCACCATCTGGGCGCCCATGTTCTCGAGCGGGTGCTTGAGCTCGATCTCCTTGGCCACCGTCACGCCGTCCTTGGTGATGGTGGGGGAGCCGAACTTCTTGTCGATGACGACGTTGCGGCCCTTCGGGCCGAGCGTGACCTTGACGGCATCAGCCAGGGCGTTGACGCCGCGGAGGATCTGCTGGCGCGAATCCTCTCCGTAAACAATCTGTTTCGCCATGTGGGAATCTCCGTGTGAAAAAGAGTGCGGTCGCGACGGCCGACGCGCTTACTCGATGACGCCGAGGATCTCTTCCTCGCGGACAATGAGCAGCTCGCGGCCCTCGATCTTGATTTCCTGCCCGGCGTACTTGCCGAAGAGCACCGTGTCGCCGGCCTTGACGTCGAGCGGCACCACCTTGCCGTCCTTCTCAACGCGGCCCTTGCCGACGGCAATCACCTTGCCCTGCTGGGGCTTCTCCTTGGCGGTGTCGGGGATGATGATCCCGCCCACCTTCTGCTCGGTTTCCTCGATGCGCTCGATGATGACGCGGTCGTGCAGTGGTCTCACGTTCATGACTGTCAGTCCTCTCTCTCCAGGGGCGCCGGACTCCCGGGGAACTGGGGCGGCGCGTGTGCCTCGAAGTGGAACTCGTGAAAAATCACGGATCGGAGGCGCTGGCAGTCCCACCAGGAGACTGTTAGCACTCGCTCCGATCGACTGCTAAATATACGAAGGCCTTCCGGTGGCGTCAAGGGCCGGAACGTGCCGGACGGAGGAGCGGAGGGCCCTGTTTTCAGGCCGATTTCCGGATGCGGTAGGCGGCGATCTTCCGGCTCAGCGTGTTCCGGTGCATGCCGATCATCTCGGCCGCCCGGCACACGTTGAAGTCGCACTTGGCGAGGGCGCGCTGGATGAAGATCCGCTCGAACTCCCGGTGCGCCTCCTCCAGGCGGATACCCTTGTCGAGCATCTGCTGAGCGAGCGCCGTCAGCTGGTCGCGCATCAGGCAAGCTCCGCGCCGGTCAGCCGGCGGTAGGCCTCGATGTACTTCTCGCGGGTCCTGGCCACGACGTCGTCGGGCAGCGACGGGACCGGCGGCTGCTTGTTCCAGCCGATCGCCTCGAGGTGATCGCGCACGAACTGCTTGTCGAAGCTCGGCTGCGGCCGGCCCGGCTCCCAGGCGTCGGCGGGCCAGAAGCGCGACGAGTCGGGCGTCAGGACCTCGTCGATGAGCACCAGTTCGCCGCCGGCGAGCCCGAACTCGAATTTCGTGTCGGCGATGATGATGCCCTTCGACGCGGCGTAGGCGACGCCGCGCTCGTAGATGGCCAGCGTCAGCTCGCGGAGGCGCCGGACGAGATCCGCGCCAACGATCTCGGCCGCCTGCGCCTCGGTGATGTTCTCGTCGTGCCCCGACTCGGCCTTGGTCGCCGGCGTGAAGATCGGCGAGGGCAGCCGGTCGGACTCGCGCAGCCCGGGTGGCAGGGGGACGCCGCACACGGCGCCGGTCCGCTGATAGTCCTTCCAGCCCGAGCCCGACAGGTAGCCCCGCGCCACGCACTCGATCGGCAGGGGCGTCGTCTTGCGTACGAGCATCGATCGTCCGCGCAGAATGTCGCGGTGCGGCTGCGTCCGGGCGGGGAAGTCCTCCACGTCGATCGAGATGAGGTGGTGAGGCACGAGGTCGCCCATCTGCCGGAACCAGAAAGCCGACAGCTGGGTGAGGACCTTGCCCTTGTCGGGAATCCCCGTGCCGAGCACGTAGTCGAACGCGGAGATGCGGTCGGTGGCGACGATCAGAAGCTGATCGCCGAGATCGTAGACATCGCGAACCTTGCCCCGCCGCAGCAGCGTGAGGCCGGCCAGATCTGTTTCGAGTACGACTGAGGACGACATGACCGTGTGAGGAACCGGCAGACTATCACTTGCCGGGCCTGATCACAACGGCGCCGCGTTGCGTCCGGATTGTCAGGCGGGGCCCCGCCGATTCGGTCGACAGCGACTGCTCACCGGCCATCGTCGCAGGCTCGAGACCGAGGGCCGTGGCATCGATCGTGCCCCCTTCGGAGACGACGTCGAGTCGGATGTCGCCCTCGCGCGGAAGCGTGATCTCCATGTGCGCGTCGCGGCCGAAGAGCATCACGGGGACGGGTGCCGCCAGACGGAGCGTCAGGTCGGCGCCGCGTACGTCGAAGTCGACCAGCGCCCCCGGCGCCTCGATCTCCACCTCGCCTCCTCTCGCACTGCCACGGATAGGACCGCTTGCATGCGAGATGACGAGACGCTGGTCGACGGCTTCGACCGCGGTGACGCCGGCGGGGCGTTCGATCGTCGTCGACCCGCCCCTGGCGTCGAGTCGCAGCTCGCCCTGCACATCGCGGAGGATGGCCGCGGTCCCGTTCAGCGTCAACGTGACCCGGCCGGCCTGTTCGACGAGCAGGTCGCCGGAGCGATGCGACCCGTCGACGCCACCTTCGACATGGCGCAGGGTCGTCCGGCCCGGAAGATTCTCGAGCCGGACGGTGTCGACCCCTTCGACGGTCGCCTCGGCGCTGTTCTCGAGACGGAGCCGCGTGGCGGCCGGCACGAGCAGTGTCAGCCGGCTCGTCGGGACGACGGCCTCGTCGGCGGCGACGCCGAGCGACAGCACGCGTCCCTGGTCGTTGCGGCGAAGGACGGCAGTGGCCGCCGAGGCGCGGGCGGCGGCTTCGTCGGACGCCGTTGCCTCGGCCGACAGCGTCCAGGACAGGTCACGCCGCGCCTCACCCCGTACCTCGACCGCGGGCACGCCGCCAATGCGTATCTCGTCGATTTCGACCGGCAGCGCGAGGGTGTCGGAGGAGGTGACGGTCACCGGCCCGACTGGCTCGCCGGTGTCCTCGGAAGCATCGGCAGGCGGGGCGACAACCGGGTCGGGCTCGGGGGCCGGCGGTCGTCCGACCGCATGCCAGACGAGCAGGCCGACCGCGGCGAGCGCCGCGACCATCAGTAACCCCCGCTTTCCCATGGACTTGCCGCCAATCTTATAGTACGAACAGTCCGGTCCCGCTGATGGTCGACACCTCTGCTTCCCGTCCGCAACACTGGCGAACCGTCCTTATAGCCCTGCTGACCGCCGGGCTCTTCGCGCTGTTCCTGCGCAACGTCGATCTGCGCGAGGCCTGGGCGGCGACGGCCCGCTCGCGTCCGGGCTGGATTCTGGCGGCCGTGGGCGCGTCGCTGCTGACCTATCTGGCCCGCAGCCGCCGCTGGCAGGTGCTGCTCGCGCCGGTCAGTGCTGTGAGCTTCCGGACGTCGTTCCGGGCGACGGTCATCGGTTTCGCGGCGAACCTGCTGCTGCCGGCCCGGGCCGGCGAGTTCCTTCGCGCCTACGTCGTGGCCCGGCACGAACCGGTGAGCGCCGCTTCGGTCTTCGCGACCGTCGTCGTCGAACGCATGATCGATCTCGTGACCGTCCTGCTGCTTTTCGCGTGCGCGATTCTCTTTTCAGGGATCGACGTCGGGGCGGCGATCGAAGCGGCCGGGTGGGCGGCAGCGGGCGCGGCGGCCGTCGGGCTCGCCGTGCTGTTTCTCGCCGCCGGGCATCCCGAACGGGTCGGCACGGTCGTCGATCGGCTCACGGAGCGGCTCCCGGCACGCATCGGCGGGCTCGTGAGCCGGCTGGCGCGGACGCTCACTGCCGGACTGGCCGTCATGCGCAGTCCGTGGCACTTCGCGCTGGCCATGCTCTGGTCACTGCCGGTGTGGCTCGCGATTGCGGCCGGAATCGCCTTCACGTCGTGGGCCTTCGAGCTGCCGATCAGCTTCGTCGGGTCGTTTCTGGTCGTGGGGTATCTGACGGTGGGAGTCACGGTCCCGACGCCCGGAGCGGCCGGCGGCTTCCACTACTTCTATCAGCTGGCGCTCACGCAGTTCTTCGACGCCCCCGAGAGCGCCGCGGCGGCCGCCGCCATCGTACTGCACCTCGTCTCGTTCGTTCCCGTCACGCTGCTCGGCCTGGTGTTCATGGGACAGGACGGCCTGACGCTCGGGCAGGCGCGGCGGGTCGGCGCCGATCGGCCGGCGGCCAGTTCCACACCGTCCTGAGGCGTGCAACCGTGAAGTGTCCCTACTGTGGTCATCTCGGCGACAAGGTGGTCGATTCGCGCGAAAGCAAGGAGGGCGACGCGATCCGGCGGCGGCGCGAGTGCCTCGAGTGCGGCCGCCGGTTCACCAGCTACGAGCGCATCGACGAGATTCCGTACATGGTCGTCAAGAAGGACGGGCGCCGTGAGCGCTTCGATCGCCAGAAGCTGGTCGAGGGCCTGCTGAAGGCGTGTGAGAAGCGGCCGGTGCGCGTCGCTGCGCTCGAAGCGATCGCCGACCGCATCGAAGCCGCGCTGCAGGAACGACCGGAACGGGAGATGGCCACCCAGGAGATCGGCCAGCTGGTGATGGACGAGCTGAAGACGCTCGACAAGGTGGCCTTCGTCAGATTCGCATCGGTGTACCGGAACTTCCGCGACATCGACGAGTTCACGCACGAGCTGAACGAGCTGCTCAGGACGCGCGAATAGGCCGTGCCTGCGATCCTGATCGTCGACGACGAAGCCGGCGTGCGGGCGTCGCTCGGCGACGCGCTGCGCGAGGCGGGCTACCACGTCGACACGGTCGACAGTGCCGAAGCCTGCCTCGACCAGGCCGGGCGCCGGAGCTACGACCTGATCCTGCTCGACATCCGGCTGCCGGGCGTCGACGGGCTTACGGCGCTCGAGCGGCTCGTCGCGCGCGCCGTCGACGCGACGGTCGTCATGATGTCGGGTCATGCCACCGTCGAGGCGGCAGTCCGCGCCACCCGCCTCGGCGCGTTCGACTTCATCGAAAAGCCGCTGTCGCTCGAGAAGACCGTGCTGGTCGTGCGCAATGCGCTCCGCCAGCGCCAGCTCGAGCGCGAGAATCGCGCGCTGCGGGCACGCGTCGGCCGCTACGCGCTGATTGGCGAAAGTCAGGCCATGCAGCGGCTGCGCGAACAGATCGCCATGGCCGCGCCGACCAACGGGAGGGTTCTGCTGGCGGGGGAGAACGGGACCGGCAAGGAGCTGGTCGCCCGCCACGTGCACCTGCTCAGTCAGCGCCGGACGGGGCCGTTCGTCGAGGTGAACTCGGCGGCGCTGCCCGACGATCTGATCGAATCGGAACTGTTCGGTCACGTGCGGGGCGCGTTCACCGGAGCGGTCGTCGACCGCCGGGGCAAGTTCGAGCTGGCGTCGGGCGGCACGCTGTTTCTCGACGAAGTCGGCGACATGAGCCTCAAGATGCAGGCCAAGGTCCTGCGGGCGCTGCAGGAGCAGACGATCGAGCCGGTCGGCGGGCAGGGCAGCGTGAAGGTCGACGTCCGGGTGATTGCCGCGACGAACAAGGATCTGCCCGAGGAAATCCGCGCCGGCCGCTTCCGCGAGGATCTGTTCTTCCGCCTCAACGTCATTCCGATCTTCGTGCCGCCGCTGCGGGAGCGCGAAGGCGACGTCCCGCTGCTCGCCGCACACTTCCTCCGGGACTTCACCGCAGCGTACGGCCGACGTCCGAAGACACTCTCGCCCGACGCCGAGCAGCTGCTGACGCGCTACAGCTGGCCGGGAAACGTGCGCGAGCTGCGCAACGTGATCGAGCGCCTCGTCATCATGGTGCCGGGCGATGTGATCGAGGCTTCGGACCTGTCGTTTCTGGTGCCGCACGTCGGCAGTCCGGTGAGGGGCAGCGACGGTCCGATCGAGCCGCTGCTCCAGGCACGCGAAGCGTGGGAGCGGGCCTACATTCTGCGCGCGCTCGCCGCGTGCCAGGGCAACATTTCGAAGACCGCCGAGGCGCTCGGGCTCGAGCGGAGCAATCTCTACAAGAAAATGCGCAGCCTCGGGATCGCACCGGTCCGCGAGGCCGAGGGCTGACGCGTCAGGACGTGCCGCCGGAGCGCAGCAGGCTCAGGCGCTCCTCGAGCACCTTCGACCGATCGAAATCGCGCACGCGCATGTGCGCCGCGTCGGCCGCCGTGATGGCGTCGGCCGGCACGAGGCCGACGATCTCGCTCTCGAGCACGTCGACCCCCCGGCTTTTCGCCGCTTCGACGACGCGGTCGTAGACCGTGCGCATCGAGGTGCGGCGGTAGTCGGTAAGGTTCATCGACACCTGCACGATGCCGCGATCGCCGAGCGGCAGGCCGAGCGCCTTGACAGCGGGCAGGCCGCCGGAGCGCTCGCGCACGCCGGCGGCGACCGCCTGGGCAATGTCGAGCCGGTCGCTCGCGAG
>QGVF01000100.1 GCA_003242705.1 Acidobacteriota bacterium | reverse complement strand
GTCTCGCGCGCGGTGGGCGCGTATCAGGACTTCATCCAGACCGATGCGGCCATCAACCCCGGCAACTCGGGCGGCGCGCTCATCAACGCCCGGGGCGAGCTCGTCGGTATCAACACGATGATCTACTCGGAGACGGGCGGCTATCAGGGCATCGGCTTTGCCATCCCCTCGAACACCGCGCGGCAGATCATGGCCGAGCTCATCGAGCACGGGTACGTCACCTGGGGCTCGATCGGACGCATGACGCTCGTGGGAATCGACGCGAACCGCGCGCAGCGCTACGGCCTGCCATCGACCGGCGCGTGGGTGCAGAGCATCGCGCGGTCGGCCTCGGCTTACCGGGCCGGTCTCGAGCCGGGTGATCTGATCACCGCCATCAACGGCCAGTCGATCGCGTCGGTCGAGGACCTCGACCGCGTCATCGTCCGCCAGAAGGTCGGCTCGACGGTCACGCTCTCGGTCATCAAGGAAGACGGCCGGCGGGTCGAGCTGCGCGTCCCCGTGGAACCGCGCCGCAGCGAGCCGCGCTGATCGCGCCCGGCCCGCTGCGCACCACCCCGCCACCTGTCAGCGCACGCGGCCGCTCACGGCCGGATGCCCGGCCCACGTGCAGCGCCACGGCCGATCCACGCCGACACGGATACCGATCCGCGCTGAATAGGACAGATCCGCCGGCATGATGCCGCGGTCTTCGATCCACATCGGCCCGCCCGTCAGATCGGCGCAGTTCAGCGTGCGATCGATCGCCATCGCTACGGTGAGGTTGCCAGGCCCGCGGCACAGTTCGACGTCGCGTACCGGCGGCGCGTCCTGCGGCCGCCGCGCAGCGCGACGGGCGCGCATGAGCTCGAGACCATCGAGCGGGTCGAGGGCACGAATGAGGATGGCGGCCGGCGAGCCTTCGGGCTCGGTCACGGCGTTGACCAGCTCGTGAATCCCGTAGTTGAGGTAGACGTACGCGAAACCGGGCGGACCGTACAGTGGCGCATTCCGCGCCGTCGGTCCGGGCGCCGCGTGGCAGGCCGGATCGCTCTCGCCGATGTACGCCTCGGCTTCAACGATGATGCCGGCCGTCACGCCGTCGGGATGGTCGCGAACGAGGACCTTGCCGATCAGCTCGGGCAGCACTTCCAGCGTCGGCCGGGCGTAGAAGGCGCGCGGGAGCACGCGCGCCGTCGCGCGCCGCATGCCCCGCGTGCTCATGCCCCGTCGGCGGCGCGGGCGCGGGCCTCCTCGAGCACGCCGGCCAGGTAGCGGCCGGTGTGCGACTCGGGCACCGAGGCAATCTGCTCGGGCGTGCCGCAGGCCACGATGTGCCCGCCCGCATCACCGCCCTCCGGGCCGAGATCGATGATCCAGTCGGCGGTCTTCAGCACGTCGAGATTGTGCTCGATCACGAGCAGGCTGTGCCCCGCGGCAATCAGCCGCCGGAAGGCGGCCAGCAGCTTCGCGATGTCGTCGAAGTGCAGGCCGGTCGTCGGCTCGTCGAGCACGTAGAGCATGCGCTCGCCGCTCTGTCCACCGAGGTGCGCGGCTATCTTGATGCGCTGCGCCTCGCCGCCCGAGAGCGTCGTGGCCGGCTGGCCCAGGTGCAGGTAGCCGAGGCCGATCTCGTCGAGCACCTGCAGCCGGCGGATGACCTTCGGCGCCCCGGCAAAGAACGTCAGCGCCTCGTGCACCGTCATCCGCAGCACGTCGTCGATGTTCCTGCCGCGGTAGCGCACTTCGAGCACCTGCGGGCGGAAGCGCTTCCCTTCGCACTGGTCGCACGGCACGAACACGTCGGCGAGGAACTGCATCTCGACGCGCACGACCCCCTCGCCCTCGCACGCCTCGCACCGGCCGCCCGGTACGTTGAACGAGAAGTGGCTGGCCGTCAGGCCGCGGGCGCGCGCCTCCTTCGTCGACGCAAACAGCTCGCGAATCGGATCGAATGCCTTCAGGTAGGTGACCGGATTCGATCGCGGGGTGCGGCCGATCGGCTGCTGATCGACGAGCACCGCGTCGGTGATGTATTCGGTGCCGTCGAGCGTCTCGTACGCGCCGACGGGCCGATCCCACTGCCCCTTCGCCCGCTTCACCGCGGCGTAGATGACCTCGTGGACGAGCGTCGACTTGCCCGAGCCGCTCACGCCCGTCACGCAGGTGAGCATGCCGAGCGGGATGTCGACGTCGATGTTCTTGAGGTTGTGTTCGTGCGCGCCGGTGATCCGCAGTCGCTGCGGTCCCGGCCGCTTGCGCGTCGCGGGCACCTGAATCGCCAGTTCGCCGCGCAGGTAGCGCGCCGTCAGCGACAGCGAATCCTCGAGCAGTCCCTCGTACGATCCTGCGTAAATTACCCGTCCGCCATGCTCGCCGGCGCCCAGGCCGAGGTCGACCACTTCGTCGGCGACGCGAATCATGTCGGCGTCGTGTTCGACGACGATGACCGTGTTGCCCTGGTCGCGCAGCTGGCGGAGGATGCGCACGAGCCGCTCGTTGTCGCGCGGGTGCAGGCCGATCGACGGCTCGTCGAGCACGTACAGCGTGTCGACGAGCGCCGAGCCGAGCGACGTCGCCAGGCTGATCCGCTGCGCCTCGCCGCCCGAGAGCGTCGACGACAGACGGTCGAGCGTGACGTAGTCGAGTCCGACGTCGACCAGGAAACCGAGCCGCCGCCGGATCTCGTGCAGCAGCCGGTCCGCCACCGCCTCGTCGCGCTCGCTGAGCTCGAGTCCCTCGAAGAACGCGCGCGCGTCACGGACGGTCAGCGCCGCCGCCTCGACAATGGTGCGGCCGGCCACCTGCACGTCGTGCGCCTCGCGGCGCAGCCGCGTGCCGCCGCACGCCGTGCACGGCTGGTAGCTGCGGTAGCGGCTCAGGAAGACGCGGACGTGCACCTTGTACTTCTTCTTCTCGAGCGCCTCGAAGAAGCCGCGCACACCCGGGAACGTCCCGTCGCCCTCGATAACGAACCGCCGCACGTCGTCGGGCAGGTCGGCCCACGGCACGTCGAGCGGCACGCCGCGTGCCTTTGCCACGCGCCTGAGCTGCGTGAGATACGTGCGGTAGTGCGGCTTGGTCCATGGCTCGATGGCTCCGTCGCCGAGCGTCTTCGACGCATCGGGCACCACGAGCCCCATGTCGAGCTCGACCACGTTGCCGAAGCCGTGGCAGACCGGACAGGCGCCGAACGGGTTGTTGAACGAGAAGAGCCGCGGCTGCGGCTTTTCGTACGCGATGCCGCACTGCCGGCACTCGAACGCCTCGCTGAACCGGTGCGTCCGGGTCGGCTGGCCTTCGGCGTCGACTTCAATCGCGAACGCCGCCCCTTCACCCTCCTGAAACGAAACCTCGATCGAGTCGGTCAGCCGGGTCCGCACGTCGGGGTCGACCTTGATGCGGTCGACGACCACGTCGAGCGACGTGAGGTCGCGGAGCGCCGCCGGATCGGCCAGCAGCTCGTCGAACGTGCGTGCGCGGCCGCCGACCAGCGCCCGGCCGAAGCCGCGCCGGCGCAGCACGTCGATGGCCGCCACGGCCGGCGGCACGGGCGCCGCCCCGTCGCGCAGCCCCGGCAGCGCCGGTTCCCCTTCGTCCTCGTCGTCATCCAGGTTGAGCACCGGCGCGGCCACCAGCGGCCGCTCGAACCCGATCAGCAGGCGCGTGCCCGCGGGCAGCGCGAGGAGCGTCGTGGCGGCTGTCTCCGGTGACTGGCGCTCGACTTCGCGGCCGCACTGCCGGCAGATGGTCCGTCCCACGCGCGCCCAGAGCAGGCGCATGTAGTCGTGAATTTCGGTGACGGTGCCGACCGTCGAGCGCGGATTCCGCGTGGAGTTCTTCTGCCGGATGGCGATGGCCGGGCTGATGCCGTCGATCTGGTCGACGTCGGGCTTTTCCATCCGCTCGAGGAACTGGCGCGCGTAGGCCGAGAGCGACTCGACGTACCGGCGCTGGCCTTCCGCGTAAATCGTGTCGAAGGCAAGCGACGACTTGCCCGACCCGCTGACCCCCGTCAGCACGATCAGCCGACGGTGCGGCAGCGTCAGGTCGATGTTCTTCAGGTTGTGCGTCCGGGCGCCGCGCACGACCAGGCGGCCTGCCTTGCGACCGGCACTCGACGGAATCGGGGGAGCTTCAGCTTCCACGGATGACGCTGGGGGTGATGACGTGCGTGCCAAATCGTGATCGTAACACCGACAGGAGGTCCGGGTCTTGGCTCCCGCGACCGGGCGTGCTATCCTCCCCGCTAGTCCGGGTCAACCACTCACCGTTGCGACGCATTTTCTCCCCCCGTCCATTCCCCAGTGATTACCGTGAAGCACGCACGGCGTGAGCGTTTGATCTCCGGCCAACCGAGGGATCACTTCCAGATACGAGGATAGGTTCAGTGGCTGTACGTCTGTTCGTCGGCAACATGCCATACGGGGCGACCGAGGCTGATCTGCGGGCGCATTTCGCGTCCGTCGGCGAGCCCTCGCACATCGTCATCCCTGTCGACCGAGAGACAGGCCGCCCCCGGGGATTCGCGTTCGTCGAGTTCCTCGATCGCGCTGTCGCCGAAGAAGCCATCAACCGCTTCAACCAGCAGCCCTTCATGGGGCGGAATCTGTCGGTCAGCGAGGCGCGCCCCCGCGAGGAGCGGCCCGGAGGCTTCCGTCCCGGTGGCGGTCCCTCGGGTCCCCGTCCTGGCGGCCCGCGGCCGGGCGGGTTCGCACCGGGTCCCCCGGCGGCACCGCCGCCGGCGGCCGGCCGGAATTTCGGCCCGCCGCGCAAGAAGGGGTCGAACGACAAGCGCTGGGAAGCGAAGGAGCGCGGGCCGCGCGGCCCGATCAAGGAACGTTACACGGGCCGGCTCACCGGTCTCTACGACGACCCGGACGACACCTGGGAAGACGAACTCGAGGATTTCGACGACGTCGCTTCGAGCGCCCCGGCCGACGACGAGGACAAGGAGTGATCGGCCTCTGATACCTCGACGCGTGCGCGCCCGGCGCGCACGCGTCCTCTCCCCCTCCCGCGCCGCCTCCCATGCGGACGCACCTGTACATCACCGCCACCATCTTTCTGGTCGCCGGCGCGGCTGCAGGGATCGTGGGACTTGCCGGCCTGATCCTGCTTCCCGACGCCATCGCCCGCCTCGCTGACTCCGCCACCGACGATGCCCTGCTGGCCGCGTCGCTCATGGAGCTCACCGGGCGCATGATCGTCGTCGGGGCGGCGGTCGTCACGCCGCCGTGCCTGATCTGCGGCGTTGCGATCCTTCGGCGCCGCGGCTGGTCGCGCTGGATCGGCATCCCGATTGCCGCCGCGGCGCTCGTGTTCGTCCCGGTCGGAACGGTCCTCGGGGGATACGTCCTGTGGGTGCTCCTGTCGGAGCGGTTCGAGCCGTGGTTCGAGGCGGCGTCGCCCGACGGCAACTGACCGCTACGGCGCTTCGCGCACGAGCGGACGCGTCAGGCACGTCGGCCCGCCGCCGCCCTTGAGGCTGATTTCCCGGCCTTCGTACTCGACCACGTCAACGCCGGCCGCCTCGATGCGACGGCGCGTGATCGGATTTCCCGCGAGCATGAGGCACCGGCCGGGCTCGAGCGCGAGCACGTTCGCGCCGAGCGAATCGAACTCCTCGTCGGGTACTTCGACGAACCGCCAGCCGCGCTCCAGGAGCGCGTCACGAAAGACGACCGGCAGCAGCGGCGCGTACACGACGGCCAGGTCGCGGGCAATCGGGCTGATGATCGACATCAGGTGAAACACGTCGTCCGGCCCGCGCCAGTGCGGCAGCGGCACCCGGATGCACGTGACATCGGCGCCGAGCAGGCGCTCGAACTGCGAGATGCCCTCGTCGTTGGTGCGATATCCGCGGCCGACTGCGACCGTGCTGTGGTCGAGCCACACGACATCGCCCCCCTCGAGCCGGCCGGGTGGTGCGATCCGGCCGATCGGTGCACAGCCCGCATCGGCCAGCGTCGTGCGCTGCACGGCCGGCTCGGCGCGCCGCTGGCGCTTCCCCATCGAAGCGAGCACCACGCCGCCGGGCGTGACGACCGACGCATCGCGCACGTAGATGGAATCGAGCTCGACCTCGTCAGCCGGCGGCAGCCACACGATCTCGGCGCCCGTGTCGACAATCACCTGTGCGAACGCGTCGTACTCGGCGATGGCGCGACGCAGGTCCGGCGGCGCCGTGAAGTTCAGCGTGCGCCATTCCGCCTCGATGTGTGTCTCGTCGCGGAACGCGTCGCGCGCGTGCTTCAGCAGCACGCGCGAGAGCGGGCCCGTTTCCGACAGCACGCCAACGCTCATGGCCCGGCCGTCTCGAGCGCCGCGTCGATCGCCTCGACGAGCGCAATGATTGTCTCGACCGCCCGCACGTAGAAGTCGGCCGTCAGGCTGTCGAAGTCGTCGTCCGGATGGTGGTGCAGGTCGAAGTCGGACACGCCAACGTAGGCGGCCGGAACGCCCGCCTCGATGAACGACCACTGATCGGACTGGCGGGTCCAGTCGTCGGCCGGCCTCGCGGGATCGTCGTAGCCCTGGCGGAGGACCACGGGTGCACGCCTGGCGACGTCGGCCACGATCGGCGCCAGCCAGGGACTGCGCGACGTGCCGGCGACCCACAGGATGTTGTCCGGATCGCGGCCGATCATGTCGAGATTGAGGTTGAACGCGATCCGGTCGCGCCGGACCGGCGGCTCGGCGACGAAGGCGCGCGAACCGGCGAGGTTTGCCTCCTCCGCATCGAACGCCGCGAACAGCAGGGGGTGACGCGTGGGATGCCGGCGGAAGTACTCGGCAATGACCGGCAGCGCCGCCGCGCCGCTCGCGTTGTCGTTCGCCCCGTTGTACACCTGTCCGCCGTGCACGCCGATGTGGTCGTAGTGCGCGCTGACGACGATGTGCGGGGCGTCCGGGAGCCGGCCGGGAAGCCGGCCGAGCACGTTGACACCGCGCACGCCGCCCGGCATCGGGAACGGGTGCTCGAAGGTGTCGCCTATCGGTTCGAGGCCGACCGCCCGGAACCGCGCGACCAGCAGCGCGCGGGCGCCCGCATTGCCGGGCGTACCGACCTGCCGCCCCTGCATGTCGTCGGCCGCCAGCCGCCGCGCGTCGGCAAGCAGGGCGTCGACGTCGATCGACGCCGGCGACGACGGTGACTGCGCCAACAGCGCAGCACAGACGACGAGCCCCGTCACGGTCGACGTCACGGCACGCAGCACCGCGCGGCCAGTCATCCTGCGATTGTGGGCGAAGGCCGCGGCACGGGCAAGGCGCGGCGGCGCCGCGCCGCGCGAGGCTCAACCACCACCACCGGGGTATGCCGACGACGGCGCGCCGGCATGCGCTACAGTTATCCGCGGATGTCCGTCGATCTGCTCGTCTTCGGCCCCCACCCCGACGATATCGAGATCGGCATGGCCGGCACGATCGCCCGGCACGTCGCCGACGGCTGGAAGGTCGGCCTGTGCGATCTGACCGCCGGCGAGCTCGGCAGCAACGGCACGCCCGACGAGCGGCGCGCCGAAGCCCGCGAGGCCGCCGACGTCCTTGGCGCCGCCTGGCGCGAGAACCTGGGCTGGCCCGACGGCGGCATCACGGCCGACTTCGTGCCGCAGGCCGTCGACGTCATCCGCCGCCATCGCCCGTCGGTCGTGGCCGTCCCGTACTGGGACGATCGGCACCCCGATCACGTCGCGGCCTGTCGCGTGCTCCAGGAAGCCGTGTTCCGCAGCGGGCTGCGGCGCTACGCCGCGGCCCTGGAGGCGTGGCGCGTCGACTGGATCTGCTACTACTTCATCAACCAGTCGACGACGCCCTCCTTTGTCGTCGACGTGTCGGCGCACTACGAGAAGAAGCGGCAGGCGCTGCGCTGTCATCGGACGCAGTTCACGCCGTCGGGTGGCGATGCCGTTCAGACGCGGCTGACCGCCTCCTCGTTCTTCCAGCTCATCGAGAGCCGCGACGCCCAGTTCGGCGCGCAGATCGGCGTGCCGTTCGCCGAGGGCTTCATCGTGCGCGAACCGATCGAGCGCCTCAATCTCTTCCGGAAGCCCTCGTGAGAATCGGCATCGTCTGTTACGCGACGATTGGCGGCAGCGGCGTCGTCGCCACCGAGCTGGCGCACGCGCTCGCCTACCGCGGCCACGACATCCACCTGATCAGCGCCGAGCTGCCCTTCCGCTGGCGCTGGGGCACGCCCGGCCTGACATTCGAGCGCGTCGACACCCCGAGCTATCCCCTGTTCAACGAGCCGCAGTACCTGCTGGCGCTCACCAACACGCTCGTGAAAGTGTCACGGCGGCACAAGCTCGACATCATCCACGCGCACTACGCGGTGCCGCATGCCACGGCGGCATACCTTGCCCACGACATCCTGGCCTCGGAGTCCGAGCGGCCACCGCGCACCGTCACGACACTGCACGGTACCGACATCACGCTCGTCGGCAGCGACCCGTCGTTCGCGAGCGTCGTCGCCTTCTCGATCGAGTCGTCGGATGGCGTCACCGCCGTTTCCGAGAGTCTCAGGCGCGACACGCAGACGGCCCTCGGCGTCAGGCGCGACATCGAGGTGATCCCGAACTTCCTCGAGTGCAGCGAGTACCACCGGCTGAACGACACGTCGCTGCGCGAGCGGCTCTGCGCGCAGGAAGGCTGCCAGGCGATCGTGATGCACATCTCGAACTTCCGGCCCGTGAAGCGCGTCGGCGCCGTGGTCGAGATCTTCCGGCGCATCCGCGAGCAGGTGCGGGCGCGCCTGGTCATGGTGGGCGACGGCCCCGATCGGCTCGCCGCCGAGCGGCAGGCGGCCGCCTGCGGCCTGAGCGACTACGTCGATTTCGTCGGCGAGCAGCACGATGTGGTGGCCTGGCTTTCGGCTGCCGACCTCTTCCTGCTGCCGTCGGCCCAGGAAAGCTTCGGCCTCGCCGCGCTCGAGGCCATGTCGTGCGAGGTCCCGGTCATCGCCTCGCGCGTCGGCGGATTGCCGGAAGTCATCCAGGACGGGGTGACCGGCTACATCTGCGATCCCGACGACATCGAGGGCATGGCGCAGCGCGGCATCGAGCTGCTGCGCAACGACGCGCTCCGGCAGCGCATCGGCCGCGCCGCCCGCAACGACGTCGCCCGCCGCTTCTGCACCGACATCGTCGTCCCGCGCTACGAACAGTTCTACGAGGACGTCCTCGCCGGCCGCGTGCATCGATGACGCTGGTCGGCTGGCTCCTGGTTGGACTCGGCGGGGCCTGCGGGGCCGCGGCGCGGCACGCGCTCGCCTTGTGGATCACGCGGGCGATGGCCGGCGGCGCGGCGTTCCCCATCGGCATCTTCATCGTCAACGTCCTCGGCTCGGCCGCCGCCGGGACGGTGGCGGGCCTTGCCGCCGCGGGCCGGTTCCCGTCCGGCGACGGCCTGCGCCTGTTCGTCGTCGTCGGGCTGCTCGGCGGCTTCACGACCTTCTCGACCTTCACGGTCGACACGCTGGCGCTTCTTCGCGCCGGGCGTCCCGAGCTGGCCGCGCTCAACGTCGTCGGCCAGGTCCTGGTCGCCCTTGCCGCCGCCGCGATCGCGTGGCGAGTCGCCTCCTGACCGTGCCCCGCGGGTCGTCGCGTTCCCCCGCCGGTGCACATCAGCCTGCCGCGCTGGCGCAGCGCGGGCCGGCGCGCCGGGAGAAAGGGCCCGACAAATCCCTTGCCAGCGGTGGCGGCCGTGGGCCGCGAAGCGCCGGGCCGCGCTATCATCCCTTGAAGTGGAAATGTCACAGCGCTCCGGAGGGGGTTCCGACATCGATCGCGTGCTGATCGTCGAAGACGACGCCGCGCAGCGTCTCGGCCTGCAGCAGCTGCTGCGGGGCTGGGGCTTCACTGCGGAAGTGGCCGTCGACGGCCGCGATGCGCTCGAGAAGCTGCCCACCGTCCGACCCACGATTGTCCTGAGCGACCTCGTCATGCCCCGCATGGGCGGCCTCGAGCTGCTCACCGCGCTCATGCAGGAAGACCCCGACGTGACGATGGTCCTGATGACCGGCCAGGGGACGGTCGAATCCGCCGTCGCGGCCATCAAGCAGGGGGCGTACGACTACCTGTCGAAGCCGATCGACCCCCAGCGACTGAAGATCCTGCTCGACCAGATCGTCGCGCGCCACGACACGCTGCGCGAGGTGCGCGCGCTGCGGCGTCAGCTGCAGGAGCGCGGGACGTTCGGCAAGATGATCGGCGTCAGCCGCGAGATGAAGAAGGTCTATCAGATGGTCGAGCAGGCGGCGCCGACCTCGGCCTCGATCCTCGTGACCGGCGAGTCGGGCACCGGCAAGGAGCTCGTCGCGCAGACGGTCCACCAGCTCAGCCAGCGCGCGTCACAGCCTTTTGTCCCGCTCAACTGCGCGGCCATTCCCGACACGCTCCTCGAATCCGAGCTGTTCGGCCACGAGAAGGGCGCCTTCACCGGCGCCGTCACGCGCCGGCAGGGCGCCTTCGAGCTGGCGCACCGCGGCACGCTCTTCCTCGACGAGATTGCCGAGATGACGGCGGCCACCCAGGCCAAGCTGCTGCGCGTGCTGCAGGAGCGGACCTTCCGTCCGCTTGGCGGCCAGCGCGAGCAGGCGACCGACATCCGCGTGATTGCCGCGACGAATGTCGAGCCGCTCGAGGCGGTCCGCCAGGGGAAGCTGCGCGAGGACCTCTACTACCGGCTCAACGTCTTCCACATCACGCTGCCGCCGCTGCGGGAGCGTAAGGAGGACATCCCGCTGCTCGCGCAGGCCTTCGTGCGCGAGTTCGCCGCGCGGAACAACCGATCGACGGTCGGCGTCTCCGATGCCGCCATGCGCCTGCTCGACCAGTACCACTGGCCGGGCAATGTCCGCGAGCTCCGCAACGTGATCGAACGGGCCGTAATCGTCTCGCGCGGCGACCTGATCGAGCCGGCCGACCTGCCGCAGCTGCAGCCGACGTCGCCGCCGCCGGCCGCCTCGCCGAGCGGCCCGGTGCTCACGGCCGGCACGACGGTCGACGAAGCCGAACGTCAGCTGATCGAGATCACGCTCGCGCACACCGGCGGCAACAAGACGCGCGCGGCCGAGATGCTCGGCATCAGCCTCAAGACGCTGCACAACAAGCTCAATCGCATGAAGGAAGAGAGCGCCAGCCGCGACGCGTGACGGCCGTCGGTCGGGTCGCTGCCCCACCGCACCGAGGGAAAGAGGCGCCATGCCATTCAGCATCAAGACGAAGCAGGTCGCGGCCGTCACCGCCATCGTCGGCCTGGCCGTGATTGCGGTGAGCGTGTGGTATGTGTCGTCGCTCGCCCGCCTCTACCTGGCCGAGACCGAGGCGCGCGCGAAGCTGCTCGGCGATGCCATCTATCACCGCATGGCCGACGTCGTGCGCACGGGCGACGATCCGCTCAACGCGCTCCGCAACGACGACGGTCTGACGTCGATGCTGCAGGCGAGCCTCTTCGCCGAGAACGTGATGTACGCGGCGATTGTCGACACGCGCGGCCTCGTCATCAATCACAGCGACAGCGCGCGCGTCGACACGCGGATGAACGCCACGGCGTTCGACCTCAGCGAACTGGTCCAGGCGGGACCGACCGCCCAGGCGCGGGCGCTGTGGGACTCCGAGGCGTACTACGAGTACCGCCAGCCGCTGCTGCTCGACGGCACCGACTTCGGCACCGTCCGCGTGGGCATCTCGCTGCCCGTCCTCCGCGACAACCTCGACGACCAGGTCCGCGACGTCGCCATCACGGTCGGCATCGCGATCGTCGTCACGATGTTCGTCGCCATGCTGCTCGCGCAGGTGACGCTGCGGCCCATTCACATCATCCGGACCGGCCTGGCGCGGCTCGGCCGCGGCGAGACCGACGTCGACGTGGAGCTGCCGCGCGACGCCGAGCTGGCGGCGCTCGGCGACTCGTTCAAGGCCGTCACGGCGCGGCTTGCCGCCGACCGCAGCTCGCTCGACAGCCAGCGCGCGACGCTCGAGTCGGTCGTCGACAACCTCGAGGACGCCGTGGCGCTCTTCAGCCCGGGCGGCACGCTGCTCTTCGCCAACCCCGCGATGGAGGCCACCTTCGCCGCGCCGCACGGCCAGCTCGAACAGCTGCTGCCCGCCGGCCACCCGTTCCGCACCGCGGTCACCCGCGCGCTGACCGATCCCGACCAGCGCCACGCGCCGGTGCACGTCGACCTGCCCGGCGGCGGCGAGCGTCTCGTAATGGCGCACCCGGTACACGGGCCCGACCGGCGCCTGCTCGGCGTGATGCTCGTCGTGCGCAACCTGACGTACCTGACGCAGGTCGAGTCGACACTCAACTACTCGCGCAAGCTCGCGGCGCTCGGCCGGCTGTCGGCCGGCATCGCGCACGAGGTGAAGAACCCGCTCAACGCGACGATGATTCACCTCGAGCTGCTCAAGATGCAGCTGGCCGACAACCCCACCGCGCTCGAGCACGTGGCGACGATCGTCACGCAGGTGCGCCGGCTCGACGAAGTCGTCCAGGGCTTCCTGAAGTTCACGCGCCCCGAGGACCTGCGGCTGCAGCCGGTCGATCTCGAGCGCCTCGTCCGCGACATGATGCCGGTAGTGGCCGCCGAGGCCGCGAAGGGCGGCATCGACGTGCGCATCGAGTTCCCGCGCGACCTGCCGCCGGCCTATGCCGATCCCGGCATGCTGCAGCAGGCCTTCCTGAACCTCGCGCTGAACGCCTGCCAGGCGATGCCCGACGGCGGGCGCCTGCGCATCGCGGGCTCGCTCACCACCAGCCGGCGGCTCGCCGTCGTCTTCGAAGACACCGGGGTGGGCATCTCGCCCGAGCACCTGTCGCGGATTTTCGACCTGTACTTCACGACGAAGGAACAGGGCAGCGGCATCGGGCTGTCGCTCGTCTACCGCACCGTGCAGCTGCACGACGGCGAGATCGAAGTCCAGTCGGTGCCCGGCCGCGGGACGACGTTCCGGATCCTGCTGCCGGAGGCGCCCATTCCCGATCCCAATCACACGCCGCCGCGCGGCATTCTCGGCCTCGACGTTCCGGCCGCACCGCGTGGGGTTTCTGCGTCATAATGGCCGGGTGGTAATGCGTCCCCTCCGGGCTCTGGCCATCCTCACCGTGGCCGGTGCCGCTGCGTGTGCGAAGACGCCGCCGGCCACGCCGCCCGTCGTCGCGCTCGCGCCGCCTGCGCCGCCGGCGCGGCTCATCATTCCCGTCGAACTGCCCGAATACGTGGCGCCGCTGCCCCAGCCGACGCCGCTGCCGGAAGCGCCCCCGGCCGCCGCGCGCTCGAGCTCGGCCAACCGCGCCACCGACAAGCCGACCGCGCCACCGTCACCGCAGGTCGAGCCGATCGGTCCCATCCTGCAGACGACGCCGGCCAACCCGAGCGCGCTCGAGCAGCGGATTGCCGGAATGATTGCCGCCGCCTCC
>QGVF01000185.1 GCA_003242705.1 Acidobacteriota bacterium | reverse complement strand
CTGCGGAAGGTTAAATTTGTTTAAAGGACAAGGCCGAAGTACCGCCGTCACGTGTGGGAGCCGCGCAACGACCCGTCGATGCCGCTCGGATCGTTCGACGGCTACGCCGACGCGATCGAGAGCGCCATCTACCTGGTCAACCGTGAACCCGTGGCCGAGGCCTTCGACTGGATCGAGTCGGAGATGGACGTCATGCTCGGCATGCAGCGGCCCGACGGGCACATCGAGTACTGGTACGGCGAAGGCAACTTCAACCGCACGGCGCTGCTCTACGCGCTGATGCAGAGTCGCGGCGTGCGGCCGGCGCACTGGCGCCCCGGCATCGGCATCGGCGCGGCCCCGCACGGTGACGGCCTGGCGCTGCATGTCGCGGCATCGGGCCCGGTCCGCGTGCGGTTCGACTACGCGCGCCACCGGCGCGAGCTGAACCTGCCGGCGAACTACGTCCGCCTGAACGAGTTCCCCGAGTGGTTCGTCGTCGACGAGACGGCGCTGTACAGGATTGGGCGTCCGGGTGGTCCGGATGCCGATGTCCGCCTCGGCGCCGAGCTCGTGCGCGGCATCGAGCTGGCGCCGGGCGACTGGATCGTGGAGAGGAACTGAGCGTGCGTCCGATCAGGCCGGCTGCGCCATGCGGCGCAGGCCGATCAGCTGGAGCTCACCGAGCACCGCGACCGCCGCGGCCTGCACGAGGATGAAGACGTAGCCGAACATCGACGGCTGCACGAGCCCGGTGACGAGCAGCAGGACGCTGCCGATCACCCACGTCACGTTCATCGCAACCACGGCGCCGACGGCGCGCCTCGCGGGCTGGCCGCCGCGTCCGAGGGCGAGCACGAGCGCCGCGAACGGCAGCAGCACGAACCCGGCCGTGCGCAGCAGTACCGCGGGAAGGCCGAGCCACGTTTCGAGCGGCGAGGCAGCCGCCGCCATCAGCGCGCCGGTCGCGCCGCTCACGGCGCCGTCGAGGAGCAGCATCTGCCGCAAGAATCCTCCGTCGTTCCTGTCTGCCATGTGTCCTCCTCCCGACTCCTTCGGAGTCGATGGCCGGATGATGGCAGCGAGGCGTGAGGCGCGTCGATTACGTCGGAGGTAATGGCGGCGCGATCCGACGCTGGACTATCGTGCCGGGGACGCCATGCACTCAACGCTTCGTCCGGCCGGTGAGCTGCTGCGGGAGTGGCGGCTCCGACGACGGCTCAGCCAGCTCGATCTCGCGTGCGATGCCGGCATCTCGTCCCGGCATCTGAGCTTCCTCGAGACGGGACGTGCGCGGCCGAGCCGCGAGATGATCCTGCGGCTGGCCGAACACCTCGACGTGCCGCTGCGCGCACGCAACACCCTGCTGATGGCCGCCGGCTTCGCGCCGATCTATCCCGAGCGGCCGCTCTCGGATCCGGCCCTGTCGGCCGCGCGGCGCGCGGTCGATCTCGTCCTGGCCGGCCACGAGCCGTACCCGGCGCTCGCGGTGGATCGGCACTGGACGCTGGTCGCCGCGAATCGTGCGGTGCAACCGCTGCTTGCGGGAGTCGCGTCTGCGCTGCTCGAACCGCCGGTCAACGTCCTGCGGCTGACGCTGCATCCGGACGGACTGGCCGGGCGTATCGCGAATCCCGGCGAGTGGCGTGCGCACCTCCTTCACCGGCTGCAGCGACAGGTCGACGTGTCGGGCGATGCCGGGCTGGCGGATCTGCTCGAGGAACTGCGCGGCTACCCTGTCCCGGCAACGGCGGGAGAGGAGACGCTGTTCGATCCGGATGCGTTCGTCGTGCCGTTCCGTCTGCGCACCGGGGCCGGCACGCTGTCGTTCTTCTCGACCACGACCGTCTTCGGCACGCCGGTGGACATCACGCTCTCCGAGCTGGCGCTCGAGACGTTCTTCCCGGCGGACGCAGAGACCGCACAGGCGTGCCGGCGTCTGTTGGAAGCCGCGGCGGGTTGACGCTTGGTGCCGCCGGGACTCAGATCCCACGACTGCCAGCTGCCTGCTGCCTGCTACACGGCGTCAGCCAGCCTCTGTCCCCTGACCCCTGGCCCCTTATGTCTCGCGTTTCTGCTAGAAGAGGGAGTCGGAGGCGGACAGCCCGTCGCCCCGTCGGTGCTCACACCGTGGGCCAGCCTGGGCGTCCGCGCTCGTCACGCATCGCCGAGCCCGAACAGTTGAACGGGCCGCGAGCCCGCACTGCCATAAGGATGGGACCCGTGATGCACACCGACCAGCCCTCCGACCCCCCTATCGTCATCGGGATTGATGTCAGCAAAGCCGAGCTCGTCATCGCCGTGCAGCCGACCGGCGAGCGCTGGACGAGCGCGACCACGCCGGCCGCCCTCGACGCGGTGGTGACCCGGCTGCAGGCGGCGCACCCGACGCTGATCGTCCTGGAAGCCAGTGGGGGCTACGAGGCGCCGCTGGTGGCCGCGTGCGCGACGGCCGGCCTGCCCGTCGCCGTCGTCAATCCCCGCCAGGTCCGCGCGTTTGCCCACGCCATCGGCCGCAGCGCGAAGACGGATGCCATCGATGCCGAGCTCCTCGCGCTCTTCGGCCTGCGCGTGCAGCCGGCGCCGCGGCCCGTCCCCGATGCCGCCACGCAGGCCTTGGCGGCGCTGGTGACGCGCCGCCGGCAATTGCTCGAGATGCTCACCGCCGAGCGGCAGCGCCTCGCGCAAGCCCCGCCGACGGGGCCAGTCACCCGCGACCTCCGGAATCACATCCGGTGGCTCGAGCGCCGGCTGCAGGACGTCGACGACGAGCTCGACCGCACCATCCAGGCCAGTCCGATCTGGCGCGTCAAAGAGGACCTGCTGCGCAGTGTGCCGGGCATCGGCCCGACCACGGCGCGCACGCTCCTGGCGGAGCTGCCGGAACTCGGCCGCCTGAATCGCCGCGCGATTGCCGCGCTCGTCGGGCTCGCGCCGTTCAACTGCGACAGTGGCCAGCGCCGCGGCCAGCGGCACATCTGGGGCGGGCGCGCGACGGTCCGCGCCAGCCTCTACATGGCCGCGCTCGTCGCGTGCCGGCATAACCCGCCGCTGGCAGCCTTCTACCAGCGCCTCCGCGCGCGCGGCAAGCGGCCCAAGGTCGCCCTCGTCGCCGTCATGCGCAAGCTGCTCACTCTGCTCAACGCGATCGTCAAACACCGCACCCCGTGGCAGCCCGCGCAGGCTGACCTGGCCGTCTAGTCAAGACAGTTGCTGGCCCCT
>QGVF01000099.1 GCA_003242705.1 Acidobacteriota bacterium | reverse complement strand
CCACCATTTTTCGTCACCGTCTGCGGGCCTTCAGGCCCTCAGATCCCGCCGCGTCCTCTATTTCTCCCGCACAGGTCGCGAGCCGCCGCCTCAGCAAAGCTCGCCTCACCAACACGCCTAACTCATGTACCAGCCGCCGTTCACGTTGAACGTCTGACCCGTGATGTAGCCGTTGCGCGCGAGCATCAGCGCCACGTCGGCGACTTCCTCGACCGTACCGAAGCGTCCGACCGGCAGCAGGTCGGGGCGCGCCCGCGGGTTGCTGGTGACCATCTCGGTTTCGATCAGCGCCGGCGCGATCGTGTTGACCGTGATGCCTTCCTTCGCGAGCAGCGCCGCATAGGAATGTGTCAGGCCGAAGAGGCCCGCTTTCGCCGACGCGTAGTGCGGCCCGACGACACCGCCCAGCTGCGCCGCGACTGACGACAGGAAGATGATGCGGCCCCAGCGCCGCTCGCGCATGCCCGGCACGACGGCCTGCGTCACGAGAAACGCCGACTTCAGGTTTGCGTCGTGCAGCTCGTCCCAGTCGCGCTCGGTGATCTCGTCGAGCGGCTGCGGCCGGATGATGCCGGCGTTGTTCACGAGAATGTCGATCGGTCCGAGCCCGACCTCCGCCTGCGCGACGAGTGCGCGCACGGCCGCGGCCTGCGACACGTCGGCCTGCACCGCGACACACCGGCGCCCGAGCGCTTCGATGGCCGCCTGCGTCTCGCGCGCCTCGTCGCCGCGCGATCGGTAGCAGAACGCAATGTCGACGCCCGCCCCTGCCAGCGCCAGGCCGATCGCGCGGCCGATTCCGCGATTGCCGCCGGTAATGAGTGCTCGACGTCCGCTGATGTCCATCGCGCCGTCCTCCTGTCCGTGCCAGCGGGACGATGTCGATTCGCCTGCGACGCCGACGTGATCGGGCGTCACGCGAAGCTCCGGTGAGGGCGCTACTCCAGCGTCCGGCTGAAGAAGGGCAGGACGTGCTCCTGGAAGCGGATCGCCACGTGGCTCGTGTGCGTGCCGGGGTAGATCTCGAACGTGTGCTCGACGCCCCAGGTGTCGAGAATCTCGTGCAGCCGCTCGGTGTCGGTTTTCAGGCCATCCTGATCGCCGACGTCAATCGCGATGCCCCGATAGCGCTTCAGTTCCTGAATGTACTGATCCACGAACGCGAGCGGCGCGTTGGCGGCCCACCGCGCGAGCACGTTGTCGCGCAGATCGCCCACGGGCAGGTCGGCGTACAGCGGCGGCTTCTTCGGATTCGGCGACCACGCCGACGCCACGGCGAGCGTTGTCCGCAGCCCGAACGGCAGATTCGCGAGATCCTCGGTCGTCTTCGCCTCGTCGACCAGGGCCTGCAGCTTGTCGGCCGGTCCGGCGGCGCGTGGACTCAGGCAGCACGGACTCATGATATAGAGGCTGCCGAACACATCGGCGTGCTTCATCCCGATGCGCGACGCGCCATAGCCGCCCATCGAATGACCGACCAGGCCGCGGCTTTCGCGGCGCGAAATCGTCCGGTAGTGCGCGTCGATGTACGACACGACGTCGCGCGCGATGAACGCCTCGAAGTTGCCCGTCGTGATCGAGGCCGAGTACATCGACCCGTTGTGGAGCGTCTTCGAGTCGGGCATCACGACGATCATCTCGCGCGCCCCCTTCCCGTAAGCGCCCTCGATCGACTGCGGCACGTGGATCTCCTTCGCCCACTGCTCCGCCCCGATCGAGTAGCCGTGCAGCGCGTACACGACCGGATAGCGCCGTTCAGGCTCGCGCGCGTAGCTCGGCGGCAGGATGACGAGCACCTCGCGCTCGACGGCATTGCCTTCCAGGTTCCCTTCGAGGGCCGCGCCGCGGATCCTGATGCGCTCGACCGTGACGGGCTGCGCCCCCGGGACGGCCGGCGGAGGCTCGGTCTCCACCTGCGCGGGTGCGGGAATCGCGATGCCGAGCGCCAGGCACAACAGCCCGGCCGTCGTTGCTCTGCGAACGTCCACGTCGACCTCCGTGTGCACGTCAGGCGGCCGCGGGCCGCCTGCCGCGAGTGTGCTTACCAGTGCGTCGGCGAACCGTCGGGCCGCAGATAGGTCGGTCCGGGCGCCGGCTCTGTCATCTCCTCGATGAACGTCAGCTGGGCTTCGTCGACCGACACGCCGAGCCCGGGACGGTCGTTGGGCCACACCTTGCCGTTGCGGAAGTCCAGGAACTCCGGCATGTAGGGCACCGGCCGATCGTGCTGGTTGAACTCCATCAGCACCTGGCCGGGGAAGGCCATCATCGTGTGCATGTGTCCGGCGGTGGCGATCGGTCCCGTGAAGTGCGGGATGATGCCCACCTTGTGGGTGTCGCACACCGCCATGATCTTCAGCATCTCGGTGATGCCGCCCACGTTCGGCAGCGAGGCCCTGGCGTAGTCGATGTCGCGCTGCTCGACGAGCGGGCTGAAGTCGGCCCGCGTGCCCCACTCCTCGCCGGGCGCCAGCGGCACCGACGTCAGCAGGCGGAGCTTCGGAATCTGCGTCCGGAACTGCTCTTCGCGGAGCGGATCCTCGACGCAGTACGGACGGTAAGGCTCCATCAGCCGGCAGAGCTCGACGGCCTCGTGGAAGTCGAAGCTCTGGTGCAGGTCGATCATCCAGTCGCCTTCGCGCCCGACGCCTTCGCGAATCTCGGCAACGGCATCGATGATCTCGGGGATCCGTGCGCGTGAGTTGAACGTGCCGCGGCTGCCGCCCATCCGCCCGCCACCACCGGCTCCGGCGCCTCGACCGCCGGGGCCCGGTCCGCCCTGCCGCGCCGGGAAGCCGCCGGGCGGCGTCGGCCTGATGGCGCTGTCGACGCGATAGACGCGATAGCCCGCCTCCATCACCGCCCGGGCGCGTTCGGCCAGGCTCATCCGCGCCAGCTCCTCCTGGGGAATCATGCCGGGCGGCACGCCGAGCGTCGCGTAGAGCTCGATATGCTCACGCACCTTGCCGCCGAAGAGCTGATAGAGCGGCACGTTCAGCGCCTTGCCCTTGATGTCCCACAGCGCCAGATCGATCGCGCCGATCGCGTGCAGCCGCTCCTTGCCCGGCGAATAGAAGCCGTCCATGAAGGCGTGCTGCCAGATGAACTCGGTGTCGAAGGCGTTCTTGCCGAGCACGCTGCGCGCCACGTTGCGCACCGTATCGGGCGATCCGCCCTGCCCGACGCCCGTGATGCCCTCTTCCGTGTCGACGAGCACGACCATGTTGCTCTGCGGGAAGGCCTGCGGGCCGTTCGGGTTGTAGTTCGGCGGGTAGAAGATGCGGATGCGCGTGACGCGGTTCGGCGGCAGCCGGGCCGCCGCCCTGGCCGCGGCCGTTGCCGGGCTCGGCGGCGCGGCCAGCAGCTTCGTCATCCACGACGGCGCGGCCAGCATTGCGGCCGCGGCCGCCAGCCGGCCTGCGAACTGTCTGCGGGTCTGGTGCATGAGACTCCTCCGGCCGCGCAGCTCAGAAGCCGCGCGTGCTCAGCCTGATGCGGTAGATGCCGGTCTCGGCCGTGATGTAGAGCGAATGGCCATTGTCGCCCCAGCCGACATTGGCCGCCACTTCGGGCGCCCTGATCGTGCCGAGGTGCCGCCCTTCCGGCGTCAGCACCCAGACGCCGCCCGGCATCGTCGCGTAGACGTTGCCGTCGGTGTCGACCTTCAGGCCGTCGGGCATGCCGGGCGAGTCGTCGGCCGTGCCGTCGGCAAAGACGCGCGCGTTGCTCACGGTGCCGTCGGGCGCGACGTCGTAGGCCATCACGACCTTGCGCGACGCCTCGGTGTTCGAGACGTACATCGTGCGCCCGTCGGGCGAGAACGCGATGCCGTTCGGCCGTCCGAGATCATCGATGAGCAGGGTCGTCTCGCCGCTGGCGAACCGGTAGACGCCGTTGACTTCGAGCTCCTTCTCCGGATCCTCGTCCTGGCCGACGAGGCCGAACGGCGGGTCGGTGAAATACAGCGCGCCGTCGGGCCCGAAGGCCAGATCGTTCGGGCTGTTGAGCCGCTTGCCGTCATGCCGGTCGACCACGACGGACAGCTCACGATCGGGTCCGACGCGGACGATGCGGCGGCTGGCGTGCTGGGTCATGAGGACCGAACCGCCCTCCTCGAACAGCAGCCCGTTCGAGCCGATGTACGACCCGGGCGGCGCGGTCGACGGACCGCCCGACTCCTCCAGGAGCACCTCGACCTCGCCATCCGGCGTGACGGCGCGCAGCACGTTGCCCACCACGTCGCTGAACCAGAGGCGGTTCTCGCCCGGATGCCAGAGCGGGCCCTCGGTGAACTGGAAGCCGTCGGCCACCTTCTCGACCTCGGCTCCGGGCGGCACGATGGCATCGAGCGCCGGATCGAGCCGGACGACAGAGCTTTCGGCCGGCGACGACGCCGGGTCGGCTGACGGCGTCGAATCGGGCGAGCCGCCGCATCCCGCGACGACGGCGCCCAGGGCGAACAGCACAGCGGTCGAACGAAGCGTCATGCCGATCCTCCTCACATCTCGTCGTAGAGGACGACCGGATAGGTGCCCTGCGTCCTGATGAACTTCTCGATGGGCGGCCACACGCGCTGGTGCCCGTCGGAGGCAATCCAGCGCTGGCGCAGCTCCTCGCTCTCGAACTCGAGCTCGAAACGGTAGTTGGTGTGCTCGGGCGCCGTGCCCTGCAGGACGGAACGCCGCTTGAGCAGCTTCACGCGGATGTAGCCCTCGTGCCTGACCGCCTCGGGCACGAACTGGTTGTGGAACAGGTCGAGCATTTCCTGCTCGTGGGCCGGATCGATGTCCATCTCGACGTAGAGCCGGATGTGCTTCGTCTGCGCCCTGGCGCGCGGCGCGAGCCGCGTGGCACCGAGCGCCGCCAGGGCGGCCGCCGCCATGGATCTGAGAATGCCTCTGCGATTCATCGATTGCGTCCTCCGGATGAAGCGAGACGTTACGGGCGATTCAGCTCCTGCAGGTTCGCCAGCTTCGTCTCCATGTCGCGTGCAACGCCGACCACGAGCAGCTCGAGCGGCTCCGTGCCGGTGTTGGTGAACCGGCTGGTCTCGTCAAGCCTGACGGGAATGGCGTTCCAGCGCGCAATCGGCGCCGTCTCGCCGGCGATCGTCACCGTGCCGCTGCCGGCCAGCACGTAGTAGGCCTCGCCGACATGATCGTGCGTCGCCTCGGGCGTCGATGCCCCGGGCTCGACGATCACGTGATCGACGTAGGCCCAGGGAGAACGGAAGACCGTCGGCCCGAAGAGCCGCCGCGACCGGACCCCGGGATCGGCGGCCGGCGCGGCGCCGCGACCACGACCGCCGGCCGGTCGCACGAGCGACGGATCGAGCTCCCGGTGCATGAACGTCGGCACGCGATCGACCGCCACACCGACGCGGTCGTCGCCGAGGTCGAACGCGTCACCGGCACCGACCACCGTGGCCACCTGGAAGTTCATCCACTGCAGCGTGCTGTCGCCCGTGTTGAGGATCGCGTGCGAATCCCCGGCGCGGCAGACGACGGCCACCGGCCCCTTCAGCTGGGCCGTGCGGCCGTTGATGGTGAACTGAGCCTCGCCGTCGAGGATGACGAACATCTCCTCGACCATGTTGTGGAAGTGATGGCCGATGCCGCTGCCGGCCGGGATCTCGCCGCGGTGCAGGAAGTTGAAGTGCGGACCGATCGCGCCGCGATTGAGGAGCCCGGCAAACGCCATTCCGCCGGCGCCGGCATGCACGGCCTTCAGCTGCCGGTAGGCCCCCGGATCGGTCGCCACGATCCGCGATGCGAGTCCCTCCTGCAGCGCGGCGGGCCGCGCCGGCGTCACGACGGCGGCAAGCGCAGCCAGCAGCAGAGCGGACGGGACGGAAACCATGCGTATCATTGGGTGGCCTCCTTGGGCCCGCGCATCGAGCGCGGTCGAACCGGTTCCATCACCAGCAGCCGGTGAGCCACGGCTGCCGGACCGGTGATGGATGCGTCGAGTGCGTGACAGCCTACGCCAGATCGCCTCGTCGGCACAACGCAGGTTGCTGAGGAAACACTGCGACCGTTCGATTGGACGGTTTACAACACGGAACTTCATCGCCACAATGCGCACCGCATACACCGACCCGACGCCCCGTTCACGTCCGCCGGAGTCCCCGATGTACCGACGATTTGCGTTCCTGATTGCCGCGACCACCCTGCTGGCCGCGCCGAGCCTCCTGCTGCGGCCGACGACCGCCGCGCAGGTCCGCCACGACTGGCCCGAGTACGGCGGCCATCAGGGCACCCGATATTCACCGCTCACACAGATCACCCGCGACAACGTGCACCAGCTCGAGGTCGCCTGGACGTACGACACCGGCGAGACCGGCGGGCTGCAGACGCAGCCGATCATGGTCGACGGCGTCGTCTACGCCAACACGCCGAGCCACAAGGTCATCGCCCTCGATGCGGCCACGGGCCGCCTCATCTGGCAGTTCGACTCCGGCATCACCGCCCGCGGTCCGAACCGTGGCGTCACGTACTGGAGCGACGGGAACGAGGCGCGCATCTTCGCCTCGGTGACGAGCTACCTCTACGCGCTCGACGCGAAGACGGGCGAGGTGATCCACAGCTTCGGCACCGACGGCCGCATCGACCTCCGCCTCGGCCTCGGGCGCGACGATGAAGCCGAAACGCTCACCGTCGGCCTGACGAGCCCCGGCGTCGTCTATCGCGACCTGCTCATCATCGGGAGCGCCACCGCCGAACGGCTGCCGGCCGCGCCGGGCGACATCCGCGCCTACGACGTGCGGACCGGCGAGATTCGCTGGACCTTCCGCACGATCCCGGCGCCCGGCGAGTTCGGCGCCGATACGTGGCCGCCCAACGCGCGCCAGGAGTCGGGTTCGGCCAACGCCTGGGCCGGGCTGACGCTCGACGCCGATCGCGGCATTGTCTACGTGCCGACGGGATCGGCCGCATTCGACTTCTGGGGCGGCGACAGGCTCGGCGACAACCTGTTTGCCAACAGCATCATCGCGCTCGATGCGGCCACGGGCGAACGGCTGTGGCACTTCCAGACTGTCCGGCACGACATCTGGGACAAGGACCTGACCGCGCCGCCGACGCTCGCGGTCGTCCGCCGCAACGGCGAGGACATTCCCGCCGTCGTGCAGACGACGAAGCAGGGCACGGTCTTCGTCTTCAACCGTGTGACGGGCGAGCCGCTGTTCCCGATTGAGTACCGGTCGTTCCCGCAGTCCGATGTACCCGGCGAACGGGCCGCCGACACGCAGCCGATTCCGCTGCTCCCCGAGCCGCTCGTGCCGCAGACGACGACCGAGGACATGCTCACGCAGCGCACGCCTGAAGCAAACCGCTGGGCGGTCGAAGCGCTGCGGGCCATGCGCACGGGCGAATTCATGCCGCTGGCCGTCGGCCAGAACACGCTGATCTCGCCCGGCATGGACGGCGGCGTCGAGTGGGGCGGCGGCGCGTTCGATCCCGCCACGCGCCGCTTCTTCGTGAACGTCAGCAACATCGCCGAGTTCACGAGCCTCGTCGAGAACACGCCCGCACCGCAGCAGAGCGACGGTCGCGCGCTCTACATGCAGCACTGCGCCGAGTGCCACGGCGAGAAGATGGAGGGCGATCCGCCCAACATGCCGTCGCTCGTGGGCATCACGAAGTACCGCAGCCTCGAGGAGATCAACGCCGTCATCCGTGAAGGGTCCGGCCCGATGGACGGCTTCGCGCACCTGGGCCAGCCGGCGATCGCCAGCCTGCTGCAGTACGTGACGACCGGCGAAGTCACCGCCGTCGGCGGACGGCGCGGCGGCCCGCCGCCCCAGCGGGGACCGTACCGGTTCACCGGCTACAACCGCTTCGTGGATCCGGACGGGTATCCGGCCACCGCCATGCCGTGGGGCACGCTGAACGCCATCGACCTCGACACCGGCGAGTACGCCTGGAAGATTCCGTTCGGCGAATACCCCGAGCTGGTCGAGCAGGGCCTGAAGGACACCGGCAGCGAAAGCTACGGCGGCCCGATCGTGACGGCCGGCGGCGTGCTCTTCATCGGCGCCACGCTGTTCGACAAGAAGTTCCGGGCGTACGACAAGGACACCGGCAGGCTGCTCTGGGAGACGACACTGCCGTACGCGGGGACGGCCACGCCGATCACGTACGAAGCCGACGGCCGTCAGTTCGTGCTGATCGCGTCGGGCGGCCGTCGCGTCCAGCCGACCGGGGGCGTCTACGTCGCCTTCGCCCTGCCGAAGGAGTCGCGCTGAGTGATGGGGGCACTGGCGGTCGGTGCCGTCGCCGGCTTCGCCATCCTGGCGGGGCGCTCGCGCCGGTTCGCCGCGTTCGGGTTTGCGCTGTGGGTCCTCGCCTTCGTGACCGCGGCGATGATCTTCCCCTGGCTCTTCCAGGAGTGGGGCGGGCGGCCGCTGCCGAGCATCGTGCCGCTGCTGATCCAGATCATCATGTTCGGCATGGGCACGACGCTCGGCCTCGGCGACTTCGCCCGGGTCGCGCGGATGCCGAAGGCCGCGTTCGTCGGCGTCGGGCTCCAATATGTGGTCATGCCTCTACTGGGCGCCTTCCTGGCCTGGTCGTTCGGCTTCCGGGGCGCGCTCGCGGCGGGCATCATCCTGATCGGCGCCTCGCCGGGCGGCGTCGCGTCGAACGTCATCACGTACCTGGCGGGCGGTAACGTCGCACTCTCCGTCACGCTCACGGCCATCTCGACGATGCTTTCGCCGTTCCTGACGCCGCTGGCAATGACGGTCCTGGCGGGCACGTACCTCGAGCTGGACGCGGGCGAGATGATGTGGTCGATCGTCCGCCTCATCATCGTGCCGATCGCCGCCGGATTCGTGGCCAACGCGCTGCTGCGGCAATACTCGCACTGGCGCGACCGGCTGCTGCCGATTGTCTCGATGGTCGCCATCTGCCTCGTGCTCGCGATTCTCACGGCGGCAGCGCGCGACCAGCTGCTGGAGGCTGCGGCCGTGATGGTGGTGCTCGTACTGCTGCACAACTGCGGTGGATACCTGCTGGGCTACTGGGGTGCGCGCGGCGCAGGCCTCGGCGAAGCCGAGGCCCGTACGGTGTCGGTCGAGGTCGGCATGCAGAACGCCGGCATGGCAGCCGGCCTGGCCGTGAGCGTCCTGCACAGCGCACCGGCCGGCCTGGCCGCGACGGTCTTCGCGACGGTCATGAACGTGTCGGGCGCGCTGCTTGCCTCCTGGTGGCGCCAGCGCCCGGTGCGCGACTGATCACACGTCATGTCTCCCGGGCCGGCGGCCGGGGAAACGGATTGGAGCCAGTCACATGATGTCTCGCGTGGTTTCTGCCCTGGCCGTGGCGCTGCTGCTCTCGACGCCCATCGGCGCGCTCGACGGCGACACGGCCATTCACGATCCCTCGACGGTCATCGTCGAAGACGGCCGCTACTACACGTTCGGCACCGGTGCCGGCATCCCGATCCTCGCCTCCGACGACGGCTGGACGTGGCGTCGGGTCGGCACGGTGGCGGAAGGCGTGCAGGGCGGGCTGCCGACCGCCAGCGTCCTGACGCGCGGCGGCCAGAACACGTGGGCGCCCGACATCATCAGGTCGGGCGACCGCTACTTCCTGTACTACTCGGCGCCCGCCGCACAGCCGAAGGCCGCCATCGGCCTGCTCATCGGCCGCACGCTCGATCCGTCGTCGCCCGACTACGGCTGGGAAGATGGCGGCCCCGTGGTGTGGTCCGACGGCGTGGAGGACAGCAACGCAATCGACCCGGGCATCTTCCGGGATCCGACCGACGGACGGCTGTGGATGGTCTACGGATCGTACTTCGGCTACATCCGCCTGGTGGAGCTCGATCCGGAAACCGGACAGCGGCGCTATCCGGATCGCGAGCCGATCAACGTCGCCATCAACTCGGAAGCGTCGATCATGATCCACCGCGACGGCTGGTACTACCTGCTCGTCACGCACGGATCCTGCTGCCGCGGCGCATCCTCCACCTACAACATCCGGATGGGCCGCTCGCGGAGCGTCACCGGCCCGTTCATCGACAACATGGGCGTCGACATGCTCCAGGGCGGCGGCAAGCTCTTCCTCGGCTCGCACGGCCGCTTCATCGGTCCGGGCCACTTCGGCCTGCTCGATCTCGGCGACGACGTCCAGAAGTTCTCGCTCCACTACGAAGCGGACCTCGATCGCGGCGGCATCAGCGTGCTCGACATCCGGCCGCTGCTCTGGCGTGACGGCTGGCCGGTTGCCGGCGAGAACCTCGAAGAAGGCACGTACCAGATCGAATCAGCGAGGACCGGGACGGCGCTCGAGCTCGCGGTCGAAGGGGTGCCGGTCGGCGGTCCGCGCGGGCGCGGCGCACGCGGGGGATTCGGCGGACCACCGGGAGCAGGGCGCGGCGCCGGGCCTGGCGGACGGGGTGCCGGCCCCGGTGCACCACCTCCGCCGCCACCCGCGCCGATTCCGCCGCAGACACCGGAACAGGTGGCCGGCAACTGGCCCTCGGGTCCCGTGGCGGTCCGGCTGTCGCCCTACATGAGCCAGGCGCAGCAGAAGTGGCGCTTCACGCCGGTTCCCGACGCCGGCGGCTACCCGGGCTCGCCGTACTTCCGAATCACGATCGACGGCACCGGGCGCACGCTCGCCGCAACCGCCAGTCGCGAGCTCGAGGTCGTGCCCTCGTTCACCGGCGCGCCGGAGCAGCTCTGGCGCATCGATCAGCTCACCGACGGGACCTATCGGCTGATGCCGAAGGCCGTCCCCGGCGTCGACGAACCGATGGCCCTGTCGGCCGTCGGCAGCAGCAAGCCGACGCTCGCGCGATTCCGCCCCGAAGGCGACCGCGAGCGCTGGGTCCTGAAGAGGCCGTAGGGAGAACGGAGATGATCAGGTATCGAACGATTGCCTCGCGCCTGGCGCTCATTGCCTTCGCCGGAGGGCTTGCGGGCACTTCGCTCGCCGCCGCTCAGGCTCCCGAGTCGCGCCCCCCGGCGCCGACCCTCAGCGCGCCGGCGTCGCCGTCGCTGCCGGCAGACGAGCAGGGCTTCCTGCGGCGATGGCTCGTGCTCGAGCCGATTCCCACCACCGGCGCGCTCACCCAGAGTGCGGTGCGTGACCTGCTCGACAGGGCCCGCCTGCCCGGGGCGTTGACCGACGTTCCACGCGCCGGCGACACGGTCGTCGTCGGCGGCACGGAGCTGAAGTGGCACGCGGTCGACACGTCGCTTTACAACGTCAACCTCTACCACTTCGCCTGGGCGCTGAACCTGCCGACGTCGAACGTGCTCTTCTGGGCCGTCACCGTGGTCGACGTTCCGGAGGATCTGGTCGACGTGCGGCTCGCGATCGGCTCGAACGCCGCGTCGGTCTGGTGGGTCGACGGCCGGGAAGTCATCGACATCTACGACGACCGCCAGACAGTCATCGACGACGGCGTATCGGACCGGCTGACGCTCGCAGCCGGACGCCACGTCATCCTCGGCGCTGTCGTCAACGGTGGGGGCGCGACCGACTTCTGCGCGCGGCTGCTCGACGCCAACGACGAGCCGATCACGAACGTCAGGGTCGTCGACGTCGGACAGTGAGTGCCGACGGCCGCACGCGGCCGTCGGCAGTCCGTGGCTCTACTTCCTGTCGGGCAACCCTGCCATGTACTCCGCCACGGCCGCCATGTCTTCGTCGGACATGCCGGCGGCAACCACCCGCATGACGCGGGCGCGGTCGTTGGTGCGCACCCCGGCCCGGAAGTCCTGCAGCTGCTGCACGACGTAGAGCGGGGCCTGACCGGCGAGCCGCGGATACTTCGGGCTGCCGAGCCCCTCGGCCCCGTGGCAGCCGGCGCAGTTGGCCACGCCGGCCGACGGAATGCCGCCCGTGTAGATCTCGCGTCCGCGCGCGGCGCGGGCCGCATCCTCGGGCGGCCGTGAGGGCGGCGCCGGCCGGTTCCCGAAGAACTCCGCCAGCGGTACGATCGCCGACCGCGAGACGGTCGTCATCGGCGGCTGCATGATCGGGCTCTGCCGCCGTCCCGACCGGTAGTCGCGCAGCTGCTTGGCCAGGTACTCGACGTGCTGTCCCGACAGGATCGGCCACATCGGCGCGGCGGGCGCCTCGCCCGGCGCGTGACAGCCGATGCACAGCTCGATGTACGGGACGTCCTGCGCATGAGCCGGTGAGGCCGTCGGTCCAGGCAGGAGACCCGCAGCCGCTGCGGCAATCGACAGACGTGCGACAAGCGTTCTGGCGCGCATCATGGGCTACCTCAGGCTCACCCGCACGAAGATCCCGGCAACGTGTACACCGTAACCCCGGGGACCGGCATCGAGGTACGCGGCGTTGGCCGCCGGCATCGGATTCACGTCGACACCGTCGTAGTGCCAGTCGTCGATCCGTCCGTGCTCGTAGCGATAGACGACATGCGCGGCAATCCACGGGCGGACGGGTACCGAGACATCGGCGTCGAAGAAGTGCTGATCGAAGACGAGCTCGGGCCAGCCGGTCCCGGCCAGCGCCGCCTGATCGTCGGGGATCCCGAGGGCAACCGGGTTGTAGTCGTAGTCGATGCGCGTGCGGCCCCGGTTGTAGGAGTACCCCGCGCTCGCCGTCAGGCGCCCGGCGCTGTAGTAGGCGGAGCCGCCCACGACGGTATTGCGATCGCGCTGGTACGACGTCCAGATGCGGCTCCTGGGAAACGCCGGACTGGTGTCGGACGAGGCACCGCACAGCGTCTCCCAGCTGGTCGCGCCCACCTGCTCGACGCCGACGAGCGACGCCCCCGGCGGCGTCGGCGGCGCGTCACCCGTCGCGCTCGCGACCGCCAGCCCGTTCGAGAAGAAGAAGTAGCTGGTCCCGATCACGCAGCCGAGCGGATGTACGCCCGCCTGGTTCATCCGTCCGCGATGCCAGGAACCGAACGCGGCCACGCTCAGCATCGGCGACGGCTGCCAGGTGATATCGACGGTCGGCGACACCTGCTGCTGCCGGTCGATGCGCCCGAACATCGACGTGGGATAGGTTGCGTCGCGCACCTGCAGCGCGACGCTTGCGTCGACGGTGGGCGCCACGGCCATGTTGAATCGCGCATCGACCAGGTGCCGATCGCGGTCGGCCAGGTCGAACTTCCGGAGCTGTGCCACCGCGTGTATCCAGCCGGCGACGTTCGTGCCCGCCGCCGTGGGCAGTGGCCCCAGGGCGCCGCTCACGAACTCCCCGGTCGCGTGCGTGTCGTAGTCGGAACCACGGCGACGGGCGTACGTGTAGGACCCGCGGAAGGTACCGGACAGCAGTTGTCGCGAGACGTAGCTCACGCGAACTCTGTCCTCCCACGTCTGCTCGCGCTCGCGATACTCGCGGTCGAACGATTCGCGTTCGTAGCCGGTTTCGACAACGTCGCGGCGGGTCAGGCGGTACGACGCGGTCACCGACGCGTTGGTCTGCCGGTAGGCGTACGGCACGTTGCGCAGGTTCACGTTGCCCGCGCTCGGCACCAGTCCCAGGCCGCGCGTCAGCGCATAGTTGCACCCCGTCGCGTTGTACGCCGTCGCGGGCGTGCCCGGCGGGTTGTTG
>QGVF01000098.1 GCA_003242705.1 Acidobacteriota bacterium | reverse complement strand
ACGTGGTGCAGGTCATCGCGCTGCGCTGGAAGCAGGCCGACTGGCGGAGCCGGTACGTCGCGCTGCCGACGATCTCGAACTTGTCCTCACGTCCGCTGCCCGGTGCGTGATCGAAGTGAATGAAATAGTCGCCGAGGGACGTTCCGGGCACGTAGGAGAACGGCGGCCGATCGAAGCGGCGGATCTGGAATGGCAGCGGACTGCTGGTCGTTTCGAGGTGGCACTGGAGACACACCTCGATCTGCCGATCGCGCCCGAGCCGGGCCGGATTGACGATGGCGCGACGCGCCGCCTCACGGTCACGGGCCCGGGCCGCGTCGATGTGATCCTGGCCGGGGCCGTGACACCGCTGACAGTCGATGCCCTCGGGGAGCGGCTCCGGAAACCGCGGTCCGCTGCCCGTGTCGACAACCGGCCCGCGGGGATAGCCGTTGTGGCACGACATGCAGTCCGTCGAAATCACCCGACGGAAGTCGAGGTGTGCCGGGCGGTCGTAGCCGGGGCTCATCGCCCAGTACCCGCCTCGGTCGGCGTACCAGCTCACCGGCAGCTCCCGGAGCCGGCCGTCGGCCTCGCGGTGGAGGAACGTGCGCGCGTGATTGCCCGATCCGATTACGTAGTCGGCCGATCGCTCGACAACGTCGGCCGGATTGCCGTCAGGGCCGAGCGTGTGCCGCCGGAGGAAGAGGCGACCGTCGCGAACGGTCATGGTGTAGTGGCGGCCCGATGCGGCGTGGACGAGGCCGGTCCCGGTGTCGATCTCTGCGAGCACCGGCGTGCCGGCCTGCACCCTGGCGAACGAACGCGCCATGCCGGTCAGGCTGTACGAGCGCGCGATCGATCGGTGGCAGGAGGCGCACGCGTCGGGGCTGGCGTAGCGTCGTCCGGCGGCGTCAGCGGCGCCGGTCTGCGGAGGGACTTCGGCCGCCCCCGGCCACCGCCAGGCGAAGACGCCGGCGACGATCAGAACCACGGCGGCGGTCGACATCCATCGCGGCAGCGGGCGCGCGAGGGGGCTCTGCATGGCTGTGGCCTCTGAGGAATCGATACTCGAGAATCGTGACGACCGTGTCAAGCCGGCTGCCCGACGCGTCACACGATAATCGATTATCTAGCAAACATGCGCTACAATACCGCCATCCCACGCCAGCGGCCTTCTCCCTGCGGCTGGGCCGGAGTACGCATGCAGAACTACATCCACGGCGCCTGGCGCCCGTCGTCGGCCACCGATTTCCTGACCGTCGTCAATCCGGCGACGGGCGAAGAGCTCACGCGCACCCCCATGTCGACGCCGGCGGAGGTCGACGAGGCCGTTCGTGCGGCAGCAGCAGCCTTTCCGGCATGGCGGCGCGTGCCGGTCACCGACCGGGTCCAGTACCTGTTTCAGCTGAAGACATGCCTCGAGGAGGCTTTCGAGGAACTGGCGCGCACGATTACGCTCGAGTGCGGAAAGACGCTCGCCGAATCGCGTGGCGAGCTCCGTCGTGCCATCGAGAACGTCGAGGTCGCGTGCGGCGCGCCCACCCTCATGCAGGGGTACAACTCCGAAGACATCGCGCGCGGTATCGACGAAATCATGATCCGCCAGCCGCTCGGCGTCTGCGCGATCATCGCACCGTTCAACTTTCCCGCGATGATCCCGTTCTGGTTCCTGCCCTACGCCATCGCGACCGGCAACACCGTCGTCGTCAAGCCGTCGGAGCGCGTCCCGATGACGATGCAGAAGGTGTTCGGGCTGCTCGAGAGCCTGGACCTGCCGCCAGGGGTCGTCAACCTGATCAACGGCGGTCCCGACGTCGTCAACGCACTCTGCGACCACCCGACGGTACGCGCCGTCAGCTTCGTCGGATCGAGCACCGTGGCGCGCCACGTCTATGCGAGGGCGGCGGCCAGCGGCAAGCGCGTTCAGTGCCAGGGTGGCGCCAAGAATCCCGTGGTCATCCTGCCCGATGCCGATCTTGCGGCCGCCGCGGAGATCGTCGCCGACAGCGCCTTCGGCTGCGCCGGCCAGCGGTGCCTGGCTGCGGCGATGGCGATTACTGTCGGCGAGGCGGGCGCGGCCTTCACGGATGCGATCAGTCAGAAGGCCGCGGCTCGCGTCACCGGTGACGGCCTGGACGAGCGCGTCCAGATGGGGCCGGTGATCACGCCCGAGAGCCGGCAGCGGGTCGAACGCCTGATCGACCGTGCCATTGCGGACGGCGCGAGGCCAATCGTGGACGGCCGCAACCCCGCGATGCCCGAGCGGCTGCGCGGCAACTTCATCAGGCCGACCGTCATCAGCGGCCTGCCCTTCGAGAGCGAGGTGGCACGCACGGAGATCTTCGGCCCGGTGCTGTCACTCCACCACGTCGACGACATCGACGCGGCGATTGCAATCGTCAACGGAGGCGAATATGGCAATCAGGCGTCGCTGTTCACCACGAGCGGGGCGAGCGCACGCCGCTTCCGCTACGAAGCCGAGGTCGGCAACGTCGGCATCAACGTCGGCGTCGCGGCGCCCATGGCGTTCTTTCCCTTCAGCGGCGCCCGCGGCAGCTTCTTCGGCGACCTGCACGGACAGGGTCGCGACGCGTTCGAGTTCTTCACGCAGCAGAAGGTAGTCGTCGAGCGGTGGCCGAGCCACTGGTCGCGCAGGTTCTGAGCCTCGCTGAACAGACACCCCCTGGGGTCGCAGTTACAAGGAGTGAGCTATGAAGATGGACCGTCGAACGTTCGGAAAGGCGCTGACGGCCGGTTTCGGGATGCTGGCGCTGCCTGCATGGGCACAGGGACGGAAGAACCTCAGGCTCGGCCACACGGGCATCACCTGGCCGTGGGGCGAGATCCGCACCGGGACGCGCGGCGGTCCGCGAGACGTCGACCCGGCCGCGGTCGAAGCCGTATTCCGCGATGTGTCCGAGGTCGGCTTCCACAGCCTCGAAATCTTCGCCTGGCAGGTCGACGCCATGGAGGCGCACGGGGGCATCGGCCGACTCATCGACAAGTACGAGTTGCCTCTGATGTCCGTCTACGGCGGGCCGAACCTCACCAACCGCGATCAGCGGCGCGAATCGTTCGAGCGCATGGTCGCCAACGCCAAACTCGTGAAGAAGTACGGCGGCAAGGTCATCGTGTTCGGACCGAACGGCGTCGACCGACGGACGTTCAACTTCGCCGAGCACCGCGCCAACATCGTGGAGACGCTCAACGAGGCGGCAAAGATGATCGTCGACCTCGGCCTGACGCCGGCACTGCATCCACACACCGACACGTGTATCGAGACACGCGACGAAACCTACGCGGTCATGGAGAGCGCCGATACGCGCTACCTCAAGTTCGGCCCCGACGTCGGCCAGCTGGCCAAGGGCGGCGCTGACCCGGTGCCGATCGTCCGCGACTTCCTCGAGGTCGTGCATCACGTGCACCTCAAGGACTTCGACGGCGGCAACGCCTACCTGGGATACGCCCCGCTCGGTCGCGGCCATGTCAACATCCCCGCCATCCTCGACCTGTGCGAAGGGCGGCAGATGGACGGCATGGTGATGGTCGAGCTCGACAGCAGCGATCAGATGCCGATTCCGCCGCGAGGAACGGCCGAGATCGCGCGCGAGTACCTCGAAGCGCGCGGACACGTGTTCCGGGGCTGACCGACGACCGGGCGATGGATTACCGACTGAACGGCGCCCGTGCCCTCGTGGCCGCCGGTGCACACGGTATCGGTCGAGCCACGGCGGATCTGCTCGCCGCCGAGGGGGCCCGCGTGATCGTGGCCGACGTCGATGCCGACGCACTGTCGGCCGGCGGCGATCGCTGGCACGGAACGATCGCGGCCGATCTGGCGACGGCTGCGGGCGTCGATACGGCTGTCGGCTTCGTGCTCGACGCGTTCGGCGGGCCGCCGTCGATCCTGATCAACAACCTCGGTGTCGGCAACGCCGCGCCATTCGTCGACATCGACGACGAGCGGTGGCTGGCATCGTTCAACGTCAACCTGATGGGAACAGTCCGGCTGTGCCGCGCGCTCGTACCGCTGATGGCCGACGGCCCCGGCGGTGTCGTTGTCAACACCGGATCCGACCTGGCGAAGCAGCCGGAGCCGGCCTTTGTCGACTACGGGTCGTTCAAGGCGGCCCTGCTCTACCTCACCAAGGCCCTGGCGCGCCAGTACGCTCCGCGCGTCCGCGTCAACGCGGTCCTGCCCGGACCGATCTGGTCGCGGATGTGGACCCGTCCGGGCGGCATCGTCGATCAGCTCGTCGAACAGTACGGAACGAGCGATCGTGACGAGGCCGTGGCCCGCTTTCTGTACGACAGGCAGATGCCGATGGGAATCGGGGAGCCCGTCGACGTGGCGCATGCGGCCGTCTTCCTGGCATCGCCGCTCGCGCGCTTCATCACGGGCGCCGCACTCGATATCGGCGGCACCATACGAGGACTGATCTGATGAGCGACTTCTCCTGCTTCGGACTCACCGACAAGATCGCAATCGTGACCGGCGCCTCCCAGGGCATCGGCAGGGCCATCGCCCTTGGCCTGGCTCAGGCCGGTGCGCACCTCGTGCTTGGCAAGTACCCGCGCGGCGGGGAACAGGAGATCCAGTCCGTCAGGAGCGAGATCGAGGCGCTCGGTCGGCGCGCCATCATCGTGCCGGCCGACGTGTCGATCAAGGCGGACGTCGACAACCTGATGGAGAAGGCCGTCGCCGAATTCGGACGGATCGACATTCTGGTCAACAACGCGAGCTGGACCGGCACGACACCCGCGCTCGAGGTTACCGAAGAGGAATATGACAAGACGATGGCCGCCTCGCTCAAGAGCGTGTTCTTTGCGTGTCAGGCGGCAGCGAAGGTCATGATCCCGAACGGCGGCGGCAAGATCATCAACATCGGCTCGAACTTCGGCGTCGTGGCCTTCGACAAGCGATCGGTCTACGCGGCAGCCAAGGCCGGCGTGCACCATCTCTCACGGGCGCTGTCGCTCGAGTGGGCACGACAGGGCGTCACGGTCAACGTCGTGGCCCCGTGCATCACCGAAACCGAGTCACGCCGGAACATTTTCGAGCGACCGGGCTACCGGGAATGGGCGACGACTCAGATGCTGCCGATCGGTCGCTGGAACCAGCCGGGTGACCTCGTCGGCGCGGTCCTGTTTCTGTCGAGCCATCTGTCCGACATGGTCGTCGGGCACGTCCTGATGGTCGACGGCGGGTGGACGATCCACTGACGGGCGTCGACCGTCATCCCCTGTCAGCGGCAGGACATCGCGCTGTCCTGCCGCTCGACATCAGCGTTTCGGCAGCGCGAACGCGACGTAGGCACGCTCGCCCTTCAGCTGGCCGCCCACCGGCGCGCCGCCGCGCGCCGGGTTCGGCGACTGCGTCGCGTTGACGACGAGGAACTGCCGGCCGTCGGCTTCGTACATCGCGGGAATACCGATCGAGCCGGCCGGCAGCTCGCCGGTCCACAGGACCTTGCCGGTCTCCGCGTCGTACGCGCGAATTCTGCCATCGAGCCCGGCCTGGAACAGCAGTCCCGTTACCGTGGTGATGATGCCGGTCCGCAGCCGGGGATACCCCGTGTCCGTTGCCCCTTCGGCCACGGCCCGGGGATCGTCGCCGCCGGCCGGAATCTGCCACTTGATCGTGCCGGTGTTCAGGTCGTAGGCCGTGAGCGTCGAGTAGGGTGGCTTCACGAGGCTCGCCTGCATGCCGTAGTCGGTGTAGTAGCGCACCGACGGCACAGGCAGCCCCTCGGGGTACGGTGGACCGACCATGCCGCCCCGTGCGACGTAGCCGCCGGCGCGCGCGCCGGGCGCTCCTCCCGAAGCCACCACCGGCCCGCGGCTGTACTCTTCCCGCTCGGCCGAGGGTTCCGGTACCGCGGAAGGATTCGGACTCGCGAGGAAGGCCAGCAGCGAGGCCATGTCGTCCGCCGACAGTGGTGTCGGCGGCATCGACAGGCGGCCGCTGGCAATGATGTCGCGCAGCGTCTCGGGCCCGAGCCGCATCGAGACGTCGACGAGCGACGGGAACGTTCCGGTCCCGCGCAGATCCGGACCGTGACACGACATGCAGCGGACCTGATAGATGGCGCGCCCGGCGTCCACGTCGCCGCCAGCGATCGCGGTGGTTGGCGCCGCACCCGGGGCGGCCGGTCGCCCTGGCGGCTCGAGACTGAGCCGGTAGATCGACGGCACGGTAATGCCGAGAACGTAGAACGTACCGTTGGTCGGGTGCGCCGCGGTAGAGCCCCAGTTCGCGCCCCCCTGTGCGCCGGGAATCGACACCGTGTCGATGCCGACCGCCGGGGGCGTAAACAGCCCCAGGTTGCGCGCCTTCGCAATCCGGTCGCGCCATTCGTCGCGCTCCTCGGGGGTCAGGACGTACGGATTGATGTCGTCGACCGAAAGGGTCTGGGGTGTGAACGGCGGAGGATTGGTCGGGAACGGCTGTGTCGGCCAGGCCTGTTCTCCCGGAACGTCGCTCGGCGGGACCGGGCGCTCCTCGATGGGCCAGATCGGCTCGCCCGTATCGCGGTCGAAGACGTACAGGAACCCCGTCTTCCCTGCCTGCACGACCACGTCCCGTGTCCGCCCGTTGTGCCGGATGGTCGTCAACTGCGGCGCGGCAGCGTTGTCGTAGTCCCAGAGATCGTGGTGGACCATCTGAAAGTGCCAGATGCGCTCACCGGTGCGCGCGTTCAGAGCGAGCAGCGACGTACCGAAGAGGTTGGCACCGTGGCGATCGGCGCCGTAGTAGTCGTACGTGGGCGAACCGGTCGGTACGAACGCGATGCCGCGCTCGACGTCGATCGTGATTTCGCCCCAGGCATTGGCCCCACCCGCGTACTTGTACGCGTCGGGCGGCCACGTCTCGTAGCCGAACTCACCGGGCAGCGGGATCGTGTGAAACTGCCAGACGAGTTCGCCCGTGCGCACGTCAAAAGCGCGGATATCGCCCGGCGTTGCGACGTAGTTCTCGCCGGTGGCCGAGCCGAGAATCAGCAGATTCTCGAAGATCTTTCCGGGATTCGAGGACTGGACGCGGCCGACGGTCGCCACGTCGCGCCGCAGGCCCTCACGGAGGTTGACGGCACCTTCCTTGCCGAACGACAGGATCGGCAAACCGGTGCGCGCATCGAGCGCTTCGAGGTAGTGGTACCGCTGGTACAGAAGCCGCCGATCGCTGCCGTCCTCGCTCTCCCAGTAGTTGATGCCGCGCGGCGCGATCCCCTGCAGGCCCTCGTGGATCCAGATCTCCTCGCCGGTCGCCGCATCGAGCGCCACGAGCGAGAAGTCGCGTGCCAGCACGTACATCACGCCGTTGGCCACGATCGGTCCCCAGACGTACGAGACATTGTCGGACGTCGGGTACGTCCAGGCGACCTCGAGCTGGGAGACGTTCTCCTTCGTGATCTGGTCGAGCGTCGAAAAGCGGGCGTTGTCCGGTCCGCCGCCATAGTCACTCCAGGTGCGCCGGTCGATCGCGGGTTCTTGCCGGCCGCACGCCGGCAGGAGGAGCGTACCGGCCAGAACAACACAGAGGGCGCTGACGCGGCTGCGCCGCTGGTACCTCGAAACGTGCTCTTGCATATCCGATTACCTGATGCCGGATGTCCTCACTCAGGGAGGGCGAACGCGACGTAGCCAAGCGGCCCTGCTTCGGGCGCCGTCGGCGCAGGCTGGTTACCGGCCTGCAGCCGGTTACCCGCCGCGGGAATCAGCAGGTACTGGCGGCCGTCGACCGCGTACATGACCGGCGAGCCGCGGAACGTCCCGGCAAAGTCGGCCGCCCACAGCACCGATCCGTCTCTCGTGTCGTAGGCGCGGATCTTGTTGTCGCCGCCGGCCGCGAAATACAGTCCCGTGTCGGTGACGACCGCGCCGTTGCGCATCTGCGGCATGCCGGTCCCCTTCATGCCGAGCGCGGCCAGCTCCGGGTGATCGCCGAAGCCCACCTGCCAGACGATGGCCGGAATGTTCAGGTCGTACTTCGTGATGGTGGTGTACGGCGGCTTCATGTGGATGCCGATGGTCCCGTAACTGTCGATCACGTAGCGCGGCGTGTCGGGTACGCCGTCCGGATACGGGATGAACGTGCCGCGTGCCGGTCCCGGACCGGTCCGCTGCCTGGCTCCACCCGAGCCCACGACCGGACCGGGAGGGAACGTCGTGGCCGGTCCGGCTGCCCGTCCGCGTCCGCCGCCCGCGGCCGGAGGCGTCCGCAGAAACGCAAGGATGTCGTCGATTTCGGCGTCGGTCAGGTGTGGGAACGGATCCATCCGCCCCATTCCTTCGCGAATCGTCGTCCGGATCTCGGCCTCGTCGAGCAGGTCGGTGATCCCGATGAGCGTCGGCGCCTCCTGTGTGCCGCGTCGGTCGGCGCCGTGACACTGCTGGCACTCGCGCTGGTAGATCGCCTGGCCCGGCGTCAGGCCGCCAGGTCCACCACGTCCCTCTTCCGGTCGGAGGAGCCGCAGAATGCCGGGATTGTCCTGACCGATCACGTAGACAATGCCGCTGTCGGGCTCGGCGGCCGTCGTGCCGAACAGCGCACCACCGTTGCTGCCGGGGATGTGTATCGTGTCGACGAAGTCGATCGGCGTGAACAGCCCGAAGTTGCGCGCGCCACGGACCCGTTCCCGGAACGCCGCGCGCTCCTCGGGTGACAGGTTCGGATAGGGGTTGATGTCGTCTTCCGAGAACGTCTGGCGACTGAACGGCGGCGGGTTGGTCGGAAACGGCTGCGTCGGCCAGCTTCGTTCACCGGGCACGCCGCTGACCGGCACGGGACGCTCTTCGATGGGCCAGATCGGCTCACCCGTGTCGCGGTCGAACACGTAGAGGAACCCGGTCTTGCCGGCGACCGCGACAACGTCCCGCCTCACGCCGTTGTGCCGGATCGTGGTGAGCTGAGGCGCCGCACTCGTGTCGAAGTCCCAGAGATCGTGGTGAACGAGCTGAAAGTGCCAGACACGCTCCCCGGTGCGTGCGTTCAGGGCCAGGATGCTCGTACCGAAGAGGTTGGCGCCGTGGCGATCCGCGCCATAGTAGTCATAGGTGGGTGAGCCGGTCGGCACGAACACCAGGGCGCGTTCCGGATCGACCGTCAGTTCTCCCCAGGCATTGGCGCCACCCACGTACTTGTAGGCCTCGGGCGGCCAGGTGTCGTAGCCGAACTCGCCGGGATGCGGGATCGTGTGGAACTGCCAGACCTTGCGGCCGGTGATCACGTCGAATGCGCGGATGTCACCCGGCGGCGACAGGTACCCTTCGCCGGTGGCCGAGCCGAGGATGATCAGGTTCTCAAAGACCTGACCCGGCGTGCCTGACTGGATGCGCCCGATGCTGGCCGGGTCGCGCCCGAGCCCTTCCCGCAGATCCACGGCGCCGTCGTCGCCGAAGCTGCGGATGATCTCGCCGGTGCGCGCGTCGATCGCCTGCAGGTAATCCTGCATGGCGAACAGCAGCCGTCGGTCGCCGCCGTCCTCGCTTTCCCAGTAGTTCAGGCCGCGCACGGTCATGCCCTGCATGTCCTCGCGGACCCAGATTTCGGCGCCCGTCTTGGCGTCGAGTGCGACGAGTGCACCGTTCCGCCCCCGGCCGTAGACCACGCCGTGGGCGACGACCGGCGTAAAGCCGGTGTCGCTGTACGGATAGGTCCAGGCCACCTCCAGCCGCGAGACGTTCTCGCGGGTGATCTGGCTGTTCGGAAAGAAGCGTGAACTGTCGACCGTGCCTGAAAAGCCGATCCACGGGCGATCGGGCACGGCCGTGCGCGACGGCGGCAGTCGGCCGGCGGCGACGACGGCCATCAGGCCGACGGCACCGGCCAGGGTAGCGACGAACGGATGTCGGAGCCGGATCATGCAGCGTCTCCTGAGGGAAGAGGTGTCCGGAACGGTGCGGGGCGTGCGGCCGTCAGCGACGCGTGGCGAGCCAGACGCCGGCCAGCATGACGAGCGCTCCAAGCACGTTGACCGGTGTGACGGGCTGGACGGGGGAGCCGAGCCAGCCGTAGTGCGACAGCAGCATGCCGCCCACGATCTGCCCGGCAATCAGGCCCAGCATGACGGGGCCGGCACCGATCTGCGGAATCAGCCAGGCGATACCGAAGACGAGGCAGGCGCCGATGGCGCCGGCGGTGAGCAGCAGCGGGTGGACCTGACGCAGGCCGCCGAGCGCGCCGGCCTGCCACCCGGTGGCGCCGATGATGGCGGCCATGACGGCTCCGATGATCCAGAACAGCGCGTTGCCGACGCGCGGGTTGCCGAGCGCGGCGCCGACGGCGCCGTTCATGGCGAGGTGGACGGCGAGCACGACACCGAGCAGCAGAGTCAACGCGTAGAGTGGCAGCCTCATGATCGCTCCCCGAAACGGGCCCGGCTGGCGCAGGGGCCGCCCGCCGGCCGCCGGCCGCGCACGGCGCGGCCAAAACTCTTGGACTATCGATAATCGATATTGTATACTCGATATTGCCGATCCACGGCAAGCTCCACGCCCGGATCACAGCTGGAGTCAACCTGTGAGAGCACGCCCGACCGCCGCCAACCCGATCCTCGACTTCGGTATCGACAGAAGCACCCTGCAGTACGTCGGGTCGAACCTGCAGCGCCCCGAATGCATCCTCGCCGAGCGCGACGGCACGCTCTGGGCAGCCGATGCCCGCGGCGGCGTCGTCCGGCTCGACCCGGACGGCACGCAGACCCTGGTGACGCAGAACGTTTCCGATCACTTCGATCGTGCCGACAGGGACGCCACCCGCTACCTGCAGGGCACGCTGCCCAACGGCCTCGCGTTCGCGCGCAACGGCGACTTTCTGATTGCCAATTTCGGCACCGACCGGCTGGAGCGGATGACCCGTGACGGCCGCTCGGAGGTCCTGGCCGATCAATGCGACGGTCGCGAGGTCGGCAAGGTCAATTTCGTGCTGCGCGACTCGAAGGATCGGATCTGGGTCACCGTGTCGACCCGGGTGAAGAACTGGATGCACGCGCTCCGCACCGACCTGGCCGACGGCTACGTCGCCCGCTACGAGAATGGCCGCCTGCACGTCGTAGCCGACGGCTTCCGCTTCACCAACGAGATCCGGTTCGACGCCAACGAGGAGTGGCTCTACGTGGTCGAAACGACGGGCGGCTGCATCACCCGTCTGCGCATCGACGAGCGCGGCGAGGTGGCCGAGCGCGAGATCTTCGGGCCGTCGAGTCTCGGCCCCGGCGCCTGGCCCGACGGGATCGCCTTCGACTCAATCGGCAACCTCTGGGGCACGCTCGTCTACTCCGACAAGCTGTTCGTCCTGACGCCGTCCGGTGATCTGCGCATCCTGCTCGACGAGGGCGATCCGCAGAAGGTGGCCGCGCTCGAGGCCCAGTTCCGGCAGAACCACGTCACCGAGGACGTGCTCTTCGCCACCGGCCGGGGCGTGGCACCGTGGATGGCGAGCGTGACGTTCGGCGGGCCCGATCTCCGCACGGTCTACATCGGATCGCTCAAGGGCAGCCGCATTCCCTACTTCCGCGCGCCGGTGCCCGGTCTGCCGATGGTGCACTGGCACGACCGGACGTGACATCGGACGACACGCCCCGGTGCGGGCGGGCGGGGAGCGCAGCGCTCCCCGCCCCCCGGTCCTACTTCCCCTGCCAGCCGCCGTCGACGTGGAACGACTGGCCCGTCAGGTAGCTCGCCTCGTCGGACGCCACGAACGCGACGACATGGCCGACCTCGCGCGGCTGCCCGGCCCGTCCCATCGAAATCTGCGCAAGCACCTGCGGCAGGATCTCGGGATCCTTCATCACCCACTGGGTCATGTCGGTCTCAATCAGGCCCGGGTGGACGCAGTTGACGCGAATACCCAGCGGCGTCATCTCGGCCGACATGTTCCGCGTGAGGGCCTCCAGACCGAGCTTCGTCGGCGCGTAGTGCGTCCGGCCGGGCAGCACCTTTGCCGCCTGAATCGATCCGATGTTCACAATGCTGCCCTTGCGCTGTTCGGCGACCAGGCGACGGCAGACCACCTGAGCGCAGAGCCAGTTGCCGCGCAGGTTGATGTCGGTCAGCCGCGTCCACTGCTCGTCGGTGAGCTCGAGGAACGGCACGATGGTCTCGATGCCCGCGTTGTTGACGAGGATGTCGATGGGACCGAGCTCCTTCCACACGCGTTCGACCATGGCCTCGACGTCGGCCCGGCGCGAGACGTCGCCCTGCACGGTGATCGCCCGGCGGCCGCGGCTCCGGACGTAGGCAGCGGTTTCCTCGGCCTTCGCGGCCTGGCCGACGTAGTTGACGGCGACGTCGGCGCCCTCCTCGGCGAAGACCTCGGCGATGCCGCGGCCGATGCCGCGGCTGCCGCCGGTGATGAGCGCAACCTTGTTCTCGAGTCTCACGGTGATGCCTCCCCCGCCCGCCGGCCGCCGAGCAGCCTGCCGAGCGCACGATTATCGATTATCCAGAACAGGGATTATAGGCTGCCCCGATACCGGAACAAGAGGGGTGGCATCGCTGCAGATCGGCACGCCGGGCGGTCGGGCTTCCCTGCTACCATAAGCGTGTGGCTCGGCGGTCCGATACCCCTCTCACCGCGCCGTCACTGACGGCACGACACATGGCTCCCCACCCGCCGGCGCCTTCGGGACGGCTCCCCGAACGCCGTGTTCTCCGTGAAGAAATCCGCGACAGGCTCATCGAGGAGATCCTCAGCGGACGCCTCGTACCTGGCGATCGTCTCGTCGAAACCCGCATCGCCCAGAGCTACGGCGTCAGCCAGGCCCCGGTGCGTGAAGCGCTCCGCGACCTCGAACTGCTCGGGTTCGTCGTCAGTGCCCCGTTCCGCGGGTCGGTCGTGCGCGAGGTATCGACGAGTGATCTGCTGCAGATCTATCCCATTCGCGCCGTCCTCGAAGGGCTCGCTGCGCGCGAGGCCGCCACACGGCTCGATACGGCAGGCCTGAAGAAGCTCGAAGGTCTGATCGCGTCGATGCGCAAGGCCGCCGCCCGCGGCGACGTACGTGCGACGATTGCCGATGATTTCGCCTTCCACCTGACAATCGTGGAGGCCTCCGGCAACTGGCTGCTGAAGCAGTTCTGGGAGCGGCTGCGCCTGGCGATTACCACGTTTCTCACCGTTTCACAGTCGCACCATTCGCTGATTGAAATTGCGGAACGTCACGCCCCCGTCCTGAGGGCGCTGAAGGCACGCGATCCCGAAGCCGCCGAGCGTGCGATGCGCCGGCACATCGAAGAGCCGGGCGAGTGGATGGCTCAGGCGCTGGGCGCCGATGGTGCACCGGTTCTGCAGGCGCCTCCGCCATCGGTGACCCGTCAGCAGACGGCCGTCGCCCGGCGCCGGACGAATCAGACGAAGCGCCGGTAGCGGCACCGGTCGCCGCGCCCGGATACGGGCTGGTGCGGTATCACATATAATCGATACTCGATTCCTTGAGCCGCTCCGCCCGGCTTTCTGCCGGGCCTCGACCCGGGGGTGTCCAGATGTCGTTTTCTCCCGCCACCGGCGCCGCGCGCCGCCTGCCGCTCCGGCCGCCCGCGGCGTCCGGTCACTACGAGCTCCGCCAGGGCGTCCTGCAGCTGCTCGCCATCAAGGACTCCGACATCCGCCGGCTGACGC
>QGVF01000097.1 GCA_003242705.1 Acidobacteriota bacterium | reverse complement strand
GGCAAGGCCGGTCAGCCCCACACGACGCGCAACGCGCCGCAGGCGGAGCGGGAAGCCGTCGGAGAAGGACATCGGCCGTGAACCGGCCGACATCATCCGGGAACCCTAGGCGCCGCGCGAACCGGCCTCACCCTTGGGGTTGGCGATCTCGCGGAACTCGATGTCGGTGATCCGCTCGGCGTCCTTCAGGTGATCGAGCATCGCCTGGCTCGCGCCGGCGCTGTTGCGCTCGCGGATCGCCACGTAGATCCGCCGGTGCTGCTCGGTCAGCGTGACGAGGTTCGTGCGGTACGAAAGCGTGCCGCGCCGCAGGTCGAAGAACCGGCCCGAGACCATCTCGACGATTGAGGCCAGCAGCGGATTGCCCGACGCCCGCGCGACGGCGCGATGAAACAACAGGTCGTAGTCGAGGAAGCGGGCGGAATTGTCGGTCGACGCCGCCATGCCGTTGACGGCCGTCCACAGCTCGACCAGGTCGTCCGACGTTGCGCGCTCGGCGGCCATGCCTGCCACCCAGGACTCGAGCACCCGGCGCGCCTCGAACATCTGGTGGCCCGAGAAGCCGTGCAGGCTCGACAGGAAGTGGAACTGCTCGCTGTCGAGGACGAGCGGGCCATCGGCCACGAACGTGCCCGCGCCGTGCCGGATGACGAGGACGCCCTGATGCGCCAGCGCCTGCAGCCCGGCCCGCACGCTCGTCCGGCTGACGCCGAGCTGACGTGCCAGATCGCGCTCGGGCGGCAGCCGCTGTCCCCTGACGAGCTCACCCTTCCGGATGAGCCCGCGGATGTAGTCGGCTACGGCGAGGGTCGCGCTGCCCGAAGACTGAGAAACCGGCGAAACCGTCGACATGAGCTCGGTCCAGCGTCCCTGTCGGAGGGACGGGTGGCATGCCCGACAGTATCGAGATGAATGCGACCATGCGTCAAGCCCCGCGGCGGTCAGCTTCCGCCGGCACGCCCCGCCGGATCAGGCTCGGCGCCCGCATCAATCGACGTCTGCGCTTCGTCTTCCTGAACCAATCGGACCACGTCGGGCGACGTCGGGGTCGACACTTCGAACGCGCGCTCTTCGTCGAGCGGCATCCGTCGCCTGAGTTTGCGCAGGCACGTGTCGTCGGTCAGATCGAGGCGCAGCGGCGTGAGCGACACCCAGCCCTGCTCGACTGCCCAGCGATCGGTGCCCTCCTCCGCATCTTCCAGCGGCCGCACCGTGAACCAGTACAGCTCGCGACCGAGCGGATGACGGGTCGGCTCGATGCGGCCGTCGTACTGGCGCACCGAGGCGCGGGTCCAGATCATGCCGCGCGGTTCGCGCGGGAAGTTGATGTTGACCAGCGGCACCGGCTCGCAGGCGAACACCACCTCGAGGGCCCGCCGAATCCACGGCTTGAGCGCCTCGAAGTCAGGGTCGCCGCGGCCCGCCGGCGCGCTGAGCGCCACGCCCCGCATGCCGAGCAGCGCCGCCTGCTTCGCGGCAGCGAGCGTCCCCGAGTGCCAGATCGAGTTGCCGAGGTTCAGCCCCATGTTGCAGCCCGACAGCACGACGTCTATCCGCTCCCAGTGATGGGCGCCGAGCGCCACGCAGTCCGCTGGCGTGCCATTCACGCGGAACGCTGTCAGGTTGCCGATGGACGTCGGCCGGTACGAGAGCGGGCGGGAATGGGTCACTGCGTGCCCCATTGACGACTGCTCGACATCGGGGGCGACGATGCGGACGCTGCCGAACTCGAGCGCCACGTCGGCCAGTGCAGCAATGCCCGGACTGTAGATTCCGTCGTCGTTGCAGACCAGGATGCGCATGCATGCAGCCGGTGCAAAGGGCGTTCCCTCGCGGGACGCTCCCGCCCCGGCGGCCCGTGCCGACGGAAACCGCGCGGGCAGCCCTTCCCTGCCACAGAGTGAGCCGCGCGGGCCGCGCGTCAGCGCATGATCCACCCGGCCGCGGCCAGTGTGACCATCCCGACGACGATCGTCAGCAGGATGTCGCGACGCCAGGCCGCCACGGCGAACGCGACGATGCCCGCCGCCAGGCGCGGGTTCCAGAGCGTCAGCGCGACCTGCCCGTCGACCCGGAACAGGTCGGGCACGATGATCGCGACGAGCGCCGCCGCGGGCGCGAAACGCAGGAGGCGCTCGACGACGGGCGACAGCTTGAGCCGGCTGCCCGGCAGGATGAACAGCGCCCGGGTGAAAAAGGCGACCGCGGCCAGGCCGACGATCAGCGGCCAGGCCGTCATGCGTCCCTCCGCGTGCGTCCGTCGAGCGATGCCGCTGCCATTCCCACGCCGACGCCGGCAACGACGGCAAGCAGCACGCCGAGGTTGAGCGGCAGTTGCGCACCGGCAAGCGACACCACGCCGGCGGCCACTGCTCCGGCAACGACGGCGCGATCGAAGAGCAATGGCATGAGCAGCGCGATCAGCGCGAGCGTGGCGGCGAAGTCGAGCGACCAGTCGCGCGGCACGAGCGCGCCCCCGAAGATCCCGGCCAGCGACGCGAGCTGCCAGACGACCCATACGAAGGCCGATCCGCCGAGGTAAAACCAGTGCTTCGCGGCAACGCCGTCACCCGGCCGGTACCGGCCGGCGAACATGGCAAAGACGCCGTCGACGGTGATGTAGCTGAGCAGGAGGCGCCAGCCGCGCGACAGCCGCGCGAAGTGCGGTGCGAGCACGGCACTGTAGATGAAGTAGCGGACGTTGACGAGCAACCCGGTGGCGAGCATCACCCAGAGCGGCGCGCGGGCCACGAACAGCGGCAGCACGGCGAGCTGCGCCGAGCCGGCGAACACCAGCACGCTCATCGCCGCCGCTTCGAAGGTGGACAGCCCCGCGCTGACCATCGCCACACCGGTGACTACACCCCACGGCACGAGGCCGATCGTGATCGGGACGGCGCTCAGCAGCCCGTCGCGGAAGGCGGCATACTCATCTGGATGGCGGCGCGGCCAGCTCAACATGTGCTGATGGCGATTCTACAGGGCGCCGTCGGCGGGCCGGCGCCGGCCCGGTGTAAGATGCCGGGCTGCAGGACAAGGAGATGACCGTGCACTGTCTTGCTCTCGATCGAGCCGTCCGTTCAGTGACCGTTCTGAACGACGCGCTTGGCCGCGCGTCGCACCCCCAGACGTCCCCGACTCCCGGTCGCGCCGCTGCCCGGCGACGGTGTCTTGCCAGCGAAACGTGCGCCTCGCGGCGCCAGGAGCGGCGGAGGCGCTAGCAGGATGCGCGCGGCGCTGTTTCTGACACTCGGCATCGCCCTGGCGGCTGCGCCTGTCGCCCCCGCGGCGGCGCAGACCTCCGAGCTGCACCTGCTCGACCTCGAGATCGAGTTCGACTTCACGTCCGAACCCGCCTTTCCCGCCGGGACGGCAACGAGCGACGAACAGACGCAGCTGATCGAGCCCAGCAGCATCGCGCCGACGCAGTCGACGCTGCGCGGCGCCATTGCCGACTCGCTCCGCCTGCTGATGATCGAGCACAGCAGCCGCGTCGCCTTCCAGGAGAAGACGCGCCGCGAACTGGGCGGCCCGTTCTGGCGCGACTACGTGCGATCGGTCAAGATGCCGCGCACCTGGAACGACGGCGACGGCTGGCTGGTCAACTACGTCGGCCACCCCATTCACGGGGCTGCTGCCGGTTTCATCTGGCTCGATCACGAGGACGGCGCGCACGATCCGGCGCTCGGCTTCTCGCGCGAGTACTGGGGCAGCCGGGGGCGGGCGGTTGCCTGGGCGGCGGTCTACAGCCTGCAGTTCGAGTTCGGTCCGCTGAGCGAAGCGTCGATCGGCAACGTCGGCCTGCGCGACAACACCACAGGCTGGGTCGATCACGTCGTCACGCCGGCCGGCGCGCTGGCGTTCATGGTGGCCGAGGACGCGCTCGACCGTCACCTGATCCGCCGGCTCGAGGCGCGGACCGACAACCGGTTCCTCCGCGCGCTCGTCCGGATGGCGCTCAATCCCAGCCGGTCGCTATCGAACATCGCCCAGGGGCGGCTCCCCTGGTTCCGCGTCGGCCGCCCCATCGGCTTCGACTGAGGCCGCGAGCCGTTCCTGATCGAGCCGACGCTCGTCAATCACCGTTCCCGACCAGAGCGGTACGTCGGTGAGGTACGCGGCGCGCGCCACGGCGTGCGCCGCGACGGGCGTCGTCAGCATGATGAAGGCGGCTATCAGCAGAGCGCGGGCGACGGTCGCCCCTTCGGCGATGTCGAGTGCCGTGCCGATCAGCAGGAACGCGAGGCCGAACGTCGAGGCCTTCGATCCCGCCTGCATCCGCGTGAAGATGTCCGGCATCCGGAGGACACCGACGGCGGCGAGCAGGCAGAGTGTCGAACCGGCCATCCAGAAGATGCCGGGCAGCCAGGCGGGCATCACGGCTTCCTCCGCTCGATGAAGCGCGCGTACGCGATGTTGCTGACGAAGCCAATGAGCGCGATGATGATCGCCGCGTCGAGGAAGGCGCGCTGCCCGGCGTCGGCCGCCGCCACGACGAGCAGTCCGACCGTGAGCGTGCCGAGCAGATCGACGGCCACGACGCGGTCGGGCAGCGTCGGACCGAGCAGCATGCGGACGCCGGCCAGCGCGATGGCGACCGACATGACGAACATGGCCACTTCAGCGACCCCGGGCATCGGGCCCCTCCTCAGGTGAATCGAACAGGCGCACGATGCGCCGCTCGAACCCGCCCTTGATCTCGGCGCGTGCCTGATCCGGCGTTCTGATGTTCATCACGTGCACGTACATGGTCTTGCGGTCGTGGCTGAGGTCGATGGCGGTGCTGCCCGGCGTGTAGTTGATGAGCGCGGCGAGCATCAGGATCTCGCCGTCGCTCTTCGCGTCGAGCGGGACCCGGACCACGCCGGGCCGGATCCGCACCCGCGGCCGGAGCACGTCGATCGTCAGCCGGACGTTCGCGACCGTCAGCTCGTAGACGAGATAGGCGAAGAACTCGATGACCGTGCCGACCTTGCCGAGGTACCGGCGCGGCAGCACGCCGCCTCGCGTGAGCAGCTGCAGGACGCCGTAGCCGAGCACATAGCCGACCACGAGGTTGCCGAGCGTCAGCGAGCCCTGCAGGGCCGTCCACGCAAGCGCCAGCAGCAGATTCGCCAGCAGCACGTCTACTCTCCCCGCCCGAGGCCTGACTGCAGCACGGCCTCAATGTAGCCCTGTGGATCGAGCAGCTGTCCGGCCGCACGGGTCGTCGTCTCGAACAGCGGCCCGGCCGCGACGGTCATGCCCAGGATCAGTGCGCCCAGCGCCGCAACCGGCACGAGCAGCAGCGGCGCCGGCCGCGGACTGACGGGCGGCGCGTCGGCGGGCTTCCAGAACGCCTCGTCCCACAGCCGCGCCATCGACACGATCGTCAGCAGGCTGACGACGAGCACGGCCGCGCCCGGTCCGTACGCGCCCGCGCCGAACGTCCCCTGCACGACGGCCAGCTTGCCGACAAAGCCCGACAGCGGCGGCACACCAGCCAGCGAGAACAACGGAATCATCGCCAGCACGGCCGTCCCCGGGTGATCGCGGTACAGCGATCCGAGCCGGCCGAGATCCGTCGTCCGCCGGAGCTGCAGCAGCACACCGGCCACGAAGAAGAGGCAGGTGATCACCAGGATGTGATGCACGATGTACAGCAGCGATCCCGCCAGCGCGGCGGTCGTCCCGAGCGGCAGGCCGATCGTCGTGAAGCCGATGTGGCCGACGAGGTTGAACGCCAGCACGCGCCTGAAGTCGCGCTGCGCGAGCGCTCCGACGAGACCGACGATCATCGTGGCCACCGACAGCCACAGCAGCAGCTGCAGCGGCAGCGGCGGCCCCCCGCGGAACAGCAGCGAGAAGACGCGAATCAGCGCGTACACGCCGACCTTCGTCAGCAGCCCGGCAAAGAGCGCGCCGATTGGCGCCGGCGGCGTGGGATACGACGCGGGCAGCCAGAAGAACAGCGGAAAGAGCCCGGCCTTGATGCCGAACGCCGTCAGGAACAGCGTCGCAAGCACCAGATCGAGCACCGGCTCGTTGCGCGCCGGCCAGATGGCCGCCAGGTCGGCCATGTTCAGCGTACCGGCGCTGCCGTAGAGCAGCCCGAGCCCGGTCAGGAAGACGGCCGATGCGAGCAGGTTGATCGTGACGTACTTGAACGCGGCAGCGATCTGCTCGCTCGTCCGGTGCAGCGCCATCAGCACGAACGAGGCCATGAGCATGACCTCGAACCACACGTACAGGTTGAAGAGGTCACCGGTCAGGAACGCACCGGCCACCCCCATCAGCAGCACCTGAATCAGGGGGTGATACCCGTACGCCTCACGCCGCGGATCCACGCCCGCGAACGACGACGCGCCGACGGCCACGCCGACGATGCCGACGGCAACGACGAGAATCGACGAAAGAACGTCGGCGACGAGCGTGATGCCGAACGGCGCGGCCCAGTCGCTCACCTGCAGCACCAGGTAGCCGTCCACCTGCACCTGCCGGAAGAGCGCAAGTCCGGCGATCAGCTGGCCGGCCGACGCCGTCAGCGCCACGCTGCGCTGCAGCACGGCACGCGCGGGGACGACGAGCAGCAGCGCCGCCGCCAGCAGCGGAATCACAATCGGCAGGACCAGCGTCACCGGCGCGCCTCCGTGCCGATGTCGTCGACGTCATCGGTGCCGAGCGACTGGTGGACGCGGTGCGCGAGCACGAGCGAAAAGGCGATGACGCCGAAGCCGATGACGATCGCGGTCAGGATGAGCGCCTGCGGTACCGGATCGGCATACGGCACCTGCAGCTGACCGGTGGCCTCGGAGACGACCGGCGGGTTTGACCGCGTGAGGCCGCCGGCCGCGAAGATCAGCAGGTTCGTGCCGTTCGAGAGCAGCCCGATGCCGATGATGATCTGCGCCAGCCGGCGCCGGAGCATGAGGTACAGCCCCGTCGCGTACAGAACCCCGGAGGTGATGGCGAAGACGACCTCCACGCGTCAGTCCTCCGCCAGCGTGAAGGTCATCGTGAGCACGACGCCAATGACGACGAGGAAGACGCCGATGTCGAAGAACAGCGGCGACCCGAGCCCGCCCCACCAGAGCGCCGTCAGGAACGGCTCACCGGCAAGTGCCGAGGACAGTCCCGTGAACAGCGCGACGAGCAGGCCCACGCCGAGCAGCCGCTCGGGATCGACGATGAGCGCGCGGCGCGCCTCGGCCACGCCGGACGTGAATGCGAGCAGCGCGTAGGCCGCCGACACCACCAGGCCGCCGACGAATCCCCCGCCCGGATCGTTGTGACCGCGGACGAGCATGAAGAGCGCGAACAGCACCATCAGCGGCATCAGCACGCGCGTGGCGGTGCGCAGGATGAGCGGGCTCATGAATTCCTCCGTTCCTGCGCGCCGATCCGCAGCAGCGCATGGACGCCGATGGCCGCCACCGCAAGCACGGTAATCTCTCCCATCGTGTCGAAGGCGCGGAAGTCCACGAGGATCACGTTCACCACGTTGCGTCCGTGCCCGAGCGTCGGCGCGGCCTCGGCAAAGAAGTCGGCCAGCCGCGACGGCTCGTCGGCCGTGCCGACGAACAGTACGAGTGCACTGATCACGGCGCCCACGACGCCGGCCACGATCGCATCGCGCAGTCGCACGAGCCGCGACGACAGGTGGTCGAATGATCCGAACATGCGGAAGACGAGCACGAAGATGACGACCGTGAGCGTCTCGACCGAGAACTGCGTCATCGCCAGGTCGGGCGCCCCGTAGGTGACGAACAGCAGCGCGACGCCGTAGCCGACCGTCCCGAGGGCGAGCACGGCACGCATGCTCGACGTCGCCCGCGCCGCCGCCAGCGCGGCGACACAGATGACCGTCACCATCACGAGCTCGAACGCCCGCGGCGGCACGAGCCCTCCGCGCGGCACCGGCGCTCCCCCGCCGACGAGGAGCGCCGCGGCAAGCAGCCCGCCGGTGGCGACGATCAGCACGAGCACGTAGCCGCGAATCGATCCGCGGTACAGGGCGGGCGACACGGCCTCGCTGACGCGCTCGAGCGCCCGCAGCGGTCCCCAGAAGATCCGGTCGCTGCCGACCGATGCGGGCCGCAGCTGCCGCAGCCGGTGCCGCTGGCTGTAGAGCCCGGCCACCAGCAGCAGCGTGAGCGCGCTGAAGCCGAGCACGGGCGTGAAGCCGTGCCAGAGCACGATGTGGACGTCCTGGTAGGCGCCCGTGATGCCCGCCGCCGCCAGCCCGATCGGGCCGTTGATGATGCCGGGCGCCAGGGCGAAGATGACGCCCGCCCCGGCCAGCGAGAGCGGCCCGGTCCACATCGCGCGCGGCGCTTCGTGAGCCCGCTCGCCGACCTCGCTGAGCCGGCCGACGAACGGCCCGACGCCGGCCGTCAGCGCGGCCACCCCCATCAGCGCGCTGGCGGCCACCGACACGCCCAGCAGCAGTCCTGGCGCGCGCGCGGACGTCCATCCCGCCTCGTAGAACAGTTCCTTGCCGAAGAAACCGAAGAAAAACGGCAGGCCGACCATCGACGCGGCGGCGAGCGCGGCCGCCAGTGCCGTCAACGGCATCTTCTGCCGCAGGCCTCCGAGCCGCGTCACGTCGCGCGTGCCGGTCTCGTGATCGATCGCGCCGACCACCATGAACAGCGATCCCTTGTACGACGCGTGCGCGATCATGTAGACGATGGCGGCCACGGCGGCTCCCTGCGTCCCGATGCCGATCATCAGCACGAGCGCGCCGAGGGCGGCGACCGTCGTGTAGGCGAGCACCCGCTTCAGGTCGGTCTCCTGCACCGCCCGCCACGCGCCCACCACCATCGTGGTTCCGCCGACCACGAGCAGCGTGTTGCTCCACAGGTCGGTCCCGCCGAGCACGGGTGTCATCCGCGCCAGCAGGTAGACGCCGGCCTTGACCATCGTCGCCGAGTGCAGATACGCGCTGATGGGCGTCGGCGCCGCCATCGCGCCCGGCAGCCAGAAGTGAAACGGCACCTGCGCCGACTTCGTGAACGCCGCCGCGAAGAACAGCACGACGGCCCAGACGTAGACGGGATGACTCGCCAGATCACCGGCCCGGGCCATCTCCGAAAGGGCCGTGGTGCCCGTGGCCTGCACGAGCAGCGTCGCCCCGGCGAGCAGCGCGAGGCCGCCGGCGCCGGTCAGGACGAACGCCTGCATGGCCGCCCGCCGCGCTGCGGCGTCGTCGTGCTCGAAGCCGATCAGCAGATACGACGTAAAGCCGGTCAGCTCCCAGAAGACGAACAGCGCGAACAGGTTGTCCGAGAGCGCGACGCCGAGCATCGCGCCCATGAACAGGAACAGCGCCGTCAGCAGGCGCGGCAGGTCGCGATGCCCGGCCAGGTATGCCGAGGCGTACCAGACGACGAGGGCGCCGATGACCGTGATCATCAACGCGAAGACGAGCGCCAGGCCGTCGGCGTGAAACTGCAGCGTCAGGCCGAGCGGCGCTGCCCACGGCAGCGCTGTCGTGATCGGGCCGCCGACGGCAACCTGCGTGCGCAGCAGGTGCTCGGCCAGAAGGGCGAGACCTGCAGGCCAGAGCGCCAGCCATCGCACCTGCGACGGCCAGCGGCCACCGACATAGGCGGCGACGGGCGCCAGGACGAAGGGAGAAAGGACGAGAAAAGACAGCACGGAACGACAGGCAGTCGATGAGGTTGCCGGACGGACGATCGGATCGATCGCCCGTCCAGCAGTCTATCCTGCCACGCTCGGGCTATTCGGCCTCGATCGTGTCGTTCACGCGCACGTCGCCGTCGACGATGCGGCAGATGGCCGACTGCGAGAGTACCTGGGTCACCTCGAGCACCCCGACCCGGTCGACGACGCGATCGAGCACCGTCCCGTCGGCGTCCTTGATTTCGTCGACCACGCGCGAGACGGCGAAACGCTGGCCGACCTGCACGCCGGCCGCCTGGCCGCGATTGATGTAGACGAGATCGCCCTTCATGCCGACGATCTGACCGGCGGGCGCCGCCGGCATGGCCGCCTGCAGCTCCCCGGCACGCGCGCCGAGCTGCGCGACGACCTGCTCGATGGCAGGCCGAAGTGCCTCCTGAGCCGCGCCCTGCTCGAACGTGCGCTCCGCTCCGGTGCCGCGGAACGAGCCGCCGCCCATCCGCTTGTTGCCCTGTCCTTCAGCGGCCAGCACGATCTCGGCGGTCTCGGTGTTGATCAGCCGCACGTCGAGCTTCGACTCGGCGTTGGCGACCGACCCGCCGATGCCGCCGAAGGCGCGGATGCCGACGCTCGTCCGCTCGACCGAGAACTGGGTAATCGAACCGGTCAGGATGTACTGAACGCCGAGGATGCGTCCGATCTTCGCGGCCGTGCCGGCATCGACGGCGCCGGTGGCCCCGAGCCGCTGTTCGGCCAGCACCGCATCGAGCTGCGCGCGCTCGACGACCGTGAACCGGCCGTCCTTGAGCAGCTGCGTCACCAGCTCGTCGGCCGCGGCGCGGCCGAGATGCTCGCCCCAGTACGTCCACGTACTGTTGTTCTCGAAGTTCAGCACCGCCACACGCGGCCGGTTCTGTTCGGCGAACGCGGGCAGGACGACAGCGCCGATCACGGCGGCGGTCAGGGCCGCCATTCGCATAGCTCGAACCATGTCCACTCCTCCAGGTTCCGCACGTCGACCTCGCGTCGACGGCCCGGGCGTTCGCAACGTCCGGATCAGCCTGCAAATTATAGAGCCCGGCGACGTACCCGCGGCACGCCGTCTGCTACCATCTCTGCCATCGAGACCAGACGAAGGCCCACCTGCCACCGGGATGCTGGCTCGCTGCGGAGCACCATGAGACACTCTCCTGCCCGTAGTGTCCTCGCGCTGTTCGCCGTTGCAGTCGTCCTGCCGCTCGCGCTCGCCTGCGGGCCGGATGCCGCTCCAGCCTCGGCGCCAGACGCCGACGCCGGCCGGTCGCCGGACACGCGGCGTATCGTGCTGATCGCCGGGCGGCCGAGCCACCCGCCCGGCATGCACGAATTCCGCGCCGGGACGATGCTGATGCAGAAGGCACTGTCGGGCATCGCGGGCCTGCAGGTCGACGTCTACACCGGTGGCTGGCCGAGCCGCGAAGTCGACGGCGAACGCGTCGACGATCACGCCGCACTGGACGGTGCCGACGCCATCTTCATCTACGCCGATGGCGGCAGCGGTCATCCGGTGCTCCGCGGCGATCGCGCCCGCGTGATCGACGAGCTCGCCTCACGGGGCGTCGGACTCGGTTTCGCGCACTACGCCGTCGAAGTGCCGGCCGAGGCCGGCGCGAGCACGCTGATGCGCTGGCTCGGGGGGCACTACGAGCACCTCTACTCGGTCAACCCGATGTGGAGCCCCGACTTCCGATCGCTCCCGGACCATCCGGTCACGCGCGGCGTCGCGCCCTTCTCGACCCACGACGAGTGGTACTTCAACATGCGCTGGGCCGACGATCCCGAAACCGCACGGCGCATCACCCCGCTGCTCGTGGCCACGCCATCCGACGGAGTCCGCCGCGGACCGTACGTTCATCCGGCCGGGCCCTACGACCACATCATCGAGGCAAGCGGACGCGAAGAAACGATGATGTGGGTCTACGAGCGGCCGGACGGCGGCCGCAGCTTCGGCTTCACCGGCGGCCACACGCATGCCAACTGGGGCGACGTCAACCAGCGCCGGCTCGTGCTCAACGCGCTGCTCTGGATCGCGAAGATGGAGGTGCCCGAGGGCGGCGTCGTCGACACGATCACCGCGGCCGATCTCGAAGAGAACCTCGACGACAAGTAGCGAGCGGGCCGGACCGCGCCGCGACAGAATCGTGGTGTCCGACCCGCCCGCGTCGCGATCAGGCTTCGAAGAGCTTCCGGCTCTCTTCCCAGATGAACGGCATCGAGTCGGTCAGCTGGTGTCCGTCGTCGACCAGGTGAAGTGTGACGTTGGGCCGCCCCGCGGCCCACTCCTGAACCATCGCCGGATCGACCACGTCGTCGCGGCGGCCGTGAACGATGAGGACGGGGATGTCGAGCTGGACGTCGAAGGCATCCCAGGCCGCCGCGTCCTCATAGAGCGCGAACGACACGGGCCGGGCCTCGCTGTAGGCGTAGTGAAAGACGTGGACCCTGCCGTCGCGGCGCCACGTCTCGACGTCGTGCGGGCCGAGCCGCTTGAGCCGGTTGCCCCCGAAGTCGAAGGCCGGCGCAAGCAGCACGAGGCGATCGACCCTGCGCCCCGCATCCTTCGCAGCCGCGTGCACGGCCACGTAGCCGCCGAGGCTCGAGCCGACCAGCGCCACCGGCCCTTCCCCGGCCGCCTCGACGGCCTCCAGCGTCTGGTTGACCATCCGCGTAACGGTGAGCGTCTCGAACGACGGCTGGTTGAAGTCTGGACACGAAAACCCGATCCCGAGCGCCTCGAGCTCGCGGGCGAACCAGGCAGCCTTCGACGAGGCGGGCGACGAGGCGAAACCGTGGAGATAGACGACGTGGCGGACGGGCATCTACAGCTCGTAGGTGCAGCCGGGCGTGCACCGGCACGGAATGCCGGCACCGCCGTTCGTTTCGTAGTTGTAGGTCAGCTCCTCGCCGGGCGCGATGTTGCGCGCGGCGCGGATCCAGATCACGTCGCCCACGATCTGCGTGTAGCAGTTGGGCTTGCAGTGATGGTTGATGAAGCGGGCGATGTTGCCGCCGACGGCTGCGTCACGCACCCACCGACGGTTGAGGATGAAGCACCAGATGTGCCCCTTCTTGAGGTACTTCCGCTCGCGGCGATCGCTCTCCTCCCACGAGATCTTCTCGCCGGCGTAGTGCACGATCCGCGAGTTCTTGGTGATCGGCTCGAGCGCGAAGACGCCCCAGCCGGCAATCTTCGAGCGGCGCTTCTCGATCTTCTTGAGGGGCCCTTTGGGCTCGACGGCCATCGTGCTGCGGCTCTTCCGACGTACCGCCGCACGCGAAGACGTGCCGGTCTTCCGGCCCGTCCTGTCGCCGGCGGTCCTGCTGGCCTTACCGCTGGCCGTCCCGGTCGTCTTCCTGGTGGTCCTGCTGGCCGTCCTGCTGGTCTTTCCGCTGGCGGTCCTGGTGGTGTTTTCTGTGCGGGCGCGACGTTTCGACACGGCTGAGGATTCTACAGGAAGCGCTCGCCGTTTCACGCTCCCTGATCCGCGCCGCCGGCCACGACGACCGGTGGTACGACCCGCGTGCGCGCCAGGCGTCGCGCGAACCGGTCGCGGACGATCGCGTTCGCGGGCTCTTCGATGCCCTGCATGACGACAAAGGCAAGCGCCAGCACCAGGCACACGTACACGATGCCCGCTTCGACCGGGGGCAGCGCCGCGCGCACGGCCGATCGTTCGTAGAACCAGAGGATCGGGACGTGCAGGATGTAGATGGCGTAGCTGGCGCGGCCGCCGGCCAGCAGGGGCGCCGACGCGAGCGTGCGCCACACGATCCCTCCGCCCGACGCCAGACCGAACACGAGCAGCACGCTGACGAGGCGGATGCCGGCATCGAAGACGAGAAACGATCCGAGCTGGTCGCGGAACAACATGAGGCCGATGCCCCCGGCGGCCGCCGCGCTCGACAGCGCCGTGCCCAGCGTGCGGCGGTCGGTGCGCGCACCGGTC
>QGVF01000006.1 GCA_003242705.1 Acidobacteriota bacterium | reverse complement strand
TGTTTGTTTGTTATATATGGCGCCACCTCCACAATCCTACCCCCCCCTTTTGGTCGGAGGCGTGCATGAGCGTGAGCCGCACCTCCTGCACCGTCCCCCGATGCCATACTGAGGCGATGTCGACTGCCTCACGTTCCGTCGATCCGGCGCCGGTCGATGCGGCCGACGCGATCGAAGTCGAGCTGCGCGCGCGGGTGCGCGGCGAGGTCCGCTTCGACGCCCGCGCGCGGGCGCTCTACGCCACCGATGCCAGTCCCTACCGCATTCCTCCGGTCGGCGTCGTCGTGCCTCGCGACGACGGGGATGTGCGGGCGACGGTGGAAGTGGCGGCGCGGCACGGCGTGCCCCTGCTGCCGCGCGGCGGCGGGACGAGCCTGGCGGGCCAGACCGTGGCCCGGGCGATCGTCATCGACTTCTCGAAGTACATGAACCGGATCCTCGAGGTGAACGTCGAGGAGCGGTGGGCGCGCGTCCAGCCGGGCGTCGTGCGCGATCAGTTGAACCGCGCGCTCGCGCCGCACGGGCTGCAGTTCACACCGGACGTCGCCACGACCAGCCGCGCCAACGTCGGCGGCATGATCGCGAACAACTCGTCGGGCACGCGGTCGATCAAGTACGGCAAGAGCGTCGACCAGCTCATCGCGTTGCGTGTGCTGCTGGCCGACGGCACCGAGCTCGAGCTCGGTCCGCTCGACGCCGACGGGCTGGCGACGAAGCTGCAGGCGCCCGGGCGGGAAGGGGAGCTGTACCGGACGGTGCACCGGATCGCGACGGACCATGCCGACGAGATCCGTCGCCGGTTCCCGAAGGTCATGCGCCGCGTCGGCGGCTACAACCTCGACGAGTTCGTCGACGCCGGGACGCCCGGGGGCCGGCCGTTCAACCTCGCGAAGCTGGTCTGCGGCAGCGAGGGCACACTGGCCGTCATCCTCGAGGCCACGATTGCCCTGCGCCCGGTGCCGAAGCAGCGCGTGCTGGCGATGCTGCACTTCGACACGCTGGTGAAGGCGCTCGACGCCGTGCGCTTCGTCAACCGGCACGGACCGTCGGCCGTCGAGATCATGGATCGCGATCTGTTCGATCTCGGCCGGCAGAATCCGCACATGACGCCGCTGCTCTTCTGGCTGCAGGGCGATCCCGTTGCGGTCCTGATGGTCGAGTTCGACGGCCGCGACTCCGACGAGATCGAGCAGTCGCTGGCGGCGCTTGCGGCCGATCCGGAGGTGAACGCCCGCGCATACGCGACGTTCGTGGCCCGCGACACCAAGATGCAGAACGACATCGCGGAGCTGCGCCGCGCCGGGCTCGGCATCTACGCGACGGTGAAGACGCCCGAAAAGCCGACGCCGTTCATCGAGGACGCAGCAATTCCCGTCGAGCACCTGCCGGAGTACATCCCCGCCGTGATGGACGTCTGCGCGCGCCACGGCGTCCGCGCGGTGTTCTACGCGCACGCGTCGGTGGGCGTCATCCACGTGCGGCCGCTGCTCGACCTGAAGACGCAGGCCGGCGTCGATACCTTCCGCCGGATCAGCGAGGAAGTGTTCGAGCTGGTCGTCAGGTACGGTGGCTCGTGGTCGGGTGAGCACGGCGACGGGTTGATCCGCTCGTACCAGAACCGGCGCCTGTTCGGCGACGTCCTGTACGAGGATTTCCTCGAGATCAAGCGCACGTTCGATCCGCAGTGGCTGATGAACCCGGGCAAGGTCGTCGAGGCGCCGCCGATGACCGAGGACCTGCGCTACGGCCCCGACTACGCTCCGGTGAACGTTTCCACGGTGTTCGACTTTTCGGCCGACGGCGGTTTTCTCGGCGCGGTCGAGGCCTGCACCGGCGTCGCGGCGTGCCGCAAGATGGACGTCGGCACCATGTGCCCCAGCTACATGGGCACGCGCGACGAGGACCACTCGACGCGCGGGCGCGCGAACCTGCTGCGCGAAGCACTCACCGGCGGTCTGCCGGGCGGGCTGACCGGGCCCGACGTGCGCGACGCGCTCGACCTGTGTCTCGAGTGCAAGGCCTGCAAGGCCGAGTGCCCGAGCCGCGTCGACATGGCCAAGCTCAAGTACGAGTGGCTGCAGCACTACCACGACGAGCACGGCGTCGCGCTCGACGCGAGGGCGATGGGGACCGTCGATCGTATGGCGCCGTTGGCGCAGGCGGTCGCGCCAATCGCCAATCTCGCGCTCGCGAGCCGGCCCGTCCGCTGGCTGCTCCAGCGGACGATCGGCGTCGACGCCCGCCGCGAGCTGCCCCGCTACAGTCGGAGCCGCTTCGATCGCTGGTTCAGCCGGCGGCTCGGTGGTGCGTCCACGGCCACGCCGGCCGATCCGTCTCGCACGGTCGCGCTTTTCGCCGACACCTGGACGATGTTCCATGTGCCGGAGATCGGACAGTCGGCCGTGGCCGTGCTCGAGCGTCTCGGCTACCGGGTGGAGCTCGTGCCGTACGGCTGCTGCGGCCGTCCGCGCATCAGCAAGGGCTTCGCGCGCGAGGCGAAGCGGATGGCGCAGGAGAACGTCGCGAAGCTCCACGCATGGGTCCGGCGTGGCGTGCCGATCGTCGGCCTCGAGCCTTCGTGCGTGTCGGCCTTCACCGACGACTATCCCGACCTCGTCCCGACCGACGAGGCGCGGGCCGTCGCCCGGCAGGTGAAGATGCTCGAAGACTTCCTGGCCGACGAGTGGGCCGACAGGCGGTTCGACCCGGCTGCGGTGTTTCGATCCGCCGGCGCGCCCGTGCAGTACCACGCGCACTGCCATCAGCGGAGCGTGCTCGGGACGGCGGCCACCGCGGCCGTGCTCGGGTGGCTCGGCGTGCGGGTCGATGTCCTCGACACCGGCTGCTGCGGCATGGCCGGATCATTCGGGTACGGGCACTACGAACTGTCGATGACGATCGGCGAGCAGCGGCTGTTCCCGGCCGTGCGTGCCTTCGAAGGTACGACCGCGGCGCCCGGATTCAGCTGTCGCCATCAGATCGTCGACGGGACCGGACGTCGTGCACTGCATCCGGTGCAGATTCTCGCCGCTCACCTTCGCGACACCGCGCCCTAGGCCGGGCACGTCGAAACGGTCGCGTATCATACGGCGCCAATGTCGCACGCCGCCCCGTTCATGATCGCGCTCGCGCTCGTCGCGGGTATTGCCGTGCAGCTGGTCGCCAGGACACTGCGCGTTCCGGCCATCATCCTGCTGCTCGGCGCGGGCGTCGCGCTCGGCCCGGTCGGCGTCGACTGGATCGATCCCCGACTGCTCGGCGACGCGCTCTTTGCCGTCGTCGACTTCGCCGTCGCCGTCATCCTGTTCGAGGGCGCGCTCAATCTCCGGATCAATCGCCTGCGTCGCGAGGAGCGTGTCATCAGGCGCCTGATCACGCTCGGTGCGCTCGTCACCCTCGTCGGCGGCGCGCTGGCGTCGTGGCTGTGGCTCGACTGGCCGTGGCAGATGGCGGTGCTGTTCGGCTCACTCGTGGTGGTGACGGGGCCCACGGTGGTGAGCCCTCTCGTCCGCGATCTCCGGCTGCACCCGAGGCTCCAGACGGTACTCGAAGCCGAGGGGGTGCTCATCGATCCGGTGGGCGCGCTGCTGGCGGCGCTCGTCTTTCAGGTGACGTTTGCCGTCGACGCGTCGAGCGTCATGGGCAGCATCGGCACCCTGATGGGGCGCGTGGCGTTCGGCACGCTGCTCGGCGCGCTCGGCGGCCTGCTCATCGTCGGCCTGCTGCGGCTGCCAAGAGTCGTGCACGGCTACGAGAACGCGCTCACGCTCGCCATGGTCGTGTTCCTGTTCTACGCCGGCGATCGCGTGATGGCTCCGAGCGGACTGCTCGTCGTGACCGTTGCCGGACTCGTGGTCGGTGCGCTGCAGGGATCGGTCGACGAGCTGCGCGAGTTCAAGGATCAGCTCACCGTGCTGTTCGTCGGCGCGGTCTTCATCCTGCTCGCGGCCGACGTCGGCATCGACGACGTGCGGGCGCTGGGCGGCCGCGGGCTGCTCGTGCTCGCGGCGCTGGTGCTGGTTGTCAGGCCGCTCGGCGTGTGGTGGTCGACGCGCGGAACGGCGCTCAATACGCGCGAACGGGTCTTCGTGGCGGCCATCGCGCCCCGCGGCATCGTGGCTGCTGCCGTCACGTCGGTCATTGCCAATACGATCGACGCGGCCGGGCCGGCCGGCGGTCAGCAGCTGCGCGCGATGGTCTTCCTGGTGATCATCGGGACGGTGGTCGCGGCCGGCGCGCTGGCGTGGCCGCTTGCCTCGCTGCTGCGGCTGCGGCTGCCGCGGCGCGATCGGGTGGCGATTCTCGGCGCGCAGGGACTGGGGCTCGCGCTCGGCCGCGTGCTGCGCGAAGCGGGCAGGACGGTAGTGTTCATCGATTCCGACCCGAGCCGCTGTCGCGCCGCGGAAGAGGAAGGGTTCCAGGTGGTCTACGGCGACGGCCTGCAGGAGCGGACGCTGCGCCGGGTACCGATCGAGCTGGTCGGCACAGCCCTCGGCGTGACGTTCAACGATCACCTCAATACCCAGTTCGCGCGGCTGGCACGCGAGGCGTTCCGTGTGCCGCGCACCGCCGTGTCGGTCGAAACGCTCGACAAGGGACGGCCGCCGGAGCATGTAGTCAAGAGCGGCGCCGACGTGCTGTTCGACGGACCGCACGATCAGGAGCGCTGGGACTCGCGGGCCCGGCACGGCCAGCTCGAGATCGTCACGATGATCTGGGCAGGCCCGCAGGACGGGCCGGGTACGGTTCAGCCCGCGAAGGGCGACGGCGACCGCGCCGTCGTCCTGGCCATCAGCCGCGGTCCGAAGGTGATGCCGATGGCGATGGGCATGTCGCTCAAGCCCGGCGACAGGGGCCACATCGCCATCGAGGGCCCGCGCCGCGCCGAAGTGCTGCAGAAGCTGATCGCGTCGGGCTGGCGGCCGGTTGCACAGGAGGACCGGGCCGTGCCGGGCGACCCTGCCGCGGCGGCAGAGTGATCGTCAGCGTTCGCTGCCGGGACATACTCAGTTGCCATGGATCCCGTCATCAGCGTCATTACGCTCGGCGTCTCGGATCTCGAGCGTGCGGTGCGGTTCTACCGCGACGGACTCGGTCTGCCGACCGAGGGGATTGTCGGGCGTGAGTTCGAGCACGGCGCGGTGGCGTTCTTCGACCTCGCCGGTGGGCTGCGGCTCGCGTTGTTCGGCCGGGAGGACCTCGCCCTCGACGCCGGTCTGCCCGTCGCGAAACCGTCGCCTGCAGGTTTCAGCCTCGGGCACAACGTCCGGTCGTGCGCGGATGTCGACGCCGTGATGAGACGGGCGGCCGGCGCCGGGGCGCGGATCGTCAAGCCGGCCGCCGACACGTTCTGGGGCGGCTACGCCGGCTACTTCCAGGATCCGGACGGGCACCTGTGGGAAGTCGTCTGGAATCCGCACTGGACGCCGCCCGCCTGACGACGGGCGGCGCGTCGTGCCACACCATTCACACCATGCCGCGCGCACGGTCCGTGCCGGTGCGGCCCGACCAGCTGCGGCCGTTGTTCTGTCGCGACTTCTCGGGAGCGAGCTTGAACTTCTCGATTCGGTAGTGAATCTGGTCGCGGTTGAGACCGAGCAGGCGCGCGGCCTGCGTCTGGTTCCAGCCGGTGCGCTCGAGCGCCTGGGCGACGAGCATGCGTTCCACCGTCTCGAGGTCGACGCCTTCGGGCGGCAGCTCGAACTGCGCCGGCCGCTCGCGCACGGCATTGAGCGCGAACAGGTCGGCCTCGAGCGTGTCGCCGCGGACGAGGAGCATGGCACGCTCGACCGCGTTGCGCAGCTCGCGCACGTTGCCCGGCCACGAGTACTCCGAAAGCATCCGGAGCGCGGCCGCCGACACGCCGCGGACGTTCTTCTTGAACTCGCGGTTGAAGATGTCGACGTAATGGGCAACGAGCGCGGGCAGGTCCTCGATGTGCGCGCGCAGCGGCGGCAGGTGCACGGGGAGCACGTTGAGGCGGTAGAACAGGTCTTCGCGGAACCGGCCCGCCCGCACTTCCTCCTCGAGCGCCCGGTTCGTGGCTGCGACGATGCGCACGTCGACGCGCAGGTCGGACGATCCGCCGAGGCGTCGCAGCGTCTTCTCTTCGAGGAAGCGCAGCAGCTTCGCCTGCAGCAGCAGCGGCATTTCGCCGATTTCGTCGAGGAACACCGTGCCGCCGTCGGCCGACTCGAGCAGTCCCCGCTTCATCTGCCGCGCGTCGGTGAACGCGCCTCGCTCGTAGCCGAACAGCTCGCTTTCGAGCAGCGTCTCGGGCAGCGCCGAGCAGGTGATGTTGACGAACGGGCGCGAGGCGCGGGCGCTCGTGTAGTGCAGGACCTTGGCGACCAGGTCCTTGCCCGATCCGCTTTCGCCCAGCAGGAGGACCGTCGACGCGGGGCTCGCGGCAATCTCCTGGATCATCGCCTTGAGCGACGTCATCGCCGGCGACGAGCCGACGATCTGCTCGAGGCTGTAGGGCTGCGCCTGCGAGGCGCGGAGCTGTCGCACCTCGCGACGCAGGCGGGTGGTCTCGAGCGCCTGCTCGACCATCGCCACGAGCGCCTCGAGGTCGAGCGGCTTGTTGGCGAAGTGGTAGGCGCCGAGCTTCATCGCCGTGACGGCCGCATCGATGCTCGCGTAGGCCGTCAGCAGGATGACGAGTGTGTCGGGCGCGCGCTGCTTGAGCTCCTTGAGGACGGACAGGCCGTCGAGATCGGGGAGCCGGTAGTCGAGCACGACGAGATCGACGCCGTCGGCCGCCAGCTCGAGGGCCTGCCGCCCGTCGGCGGCCTCGAGGACGTCGTAGCCGGCCGTCCGCAGCCGGCGGGCCATGGTCCGTCGCAGCAGCTGCTCGTCGTCGACGACGAGGATGGTTTCGTGAGCCATAGAACAATCACTTCCGCCAGGCCGGGAAATTTCCGCACCCGTTGCGGAAGAAGCGGCCGGGATCAGGCCGCCGGACGCGCGAAACCGCGGTCCGGGCCTTCGACTATTCAGGATCCGGACCAGCCTGCCGTCCGGCATTGACGGATGGCCTTCGTCGGGTACCATCCGCCCATGGCGTCGGGACGGCAGGCGGGGCAGGCTCCCCCCGCACAGAAGCGCTGGCGTGTGCGGATTGTCGCATGGCTCGCCGTGGCGGGCGTCTTTGCGCTCGATCTGCTGGTGCCCGACGGCTACGCGATCCCCCTGCTCTACCTCCCCATCCTTCTGCTGGCCCTCGATCGGAACGCGCCGCGGCTGCTCGAGCTCGAAGTGGCGGCTGGTGCCACCGTCGGCACGCTGGTCGGGGTGAGCGCCGGCGACGAGACGATACTGCGCATGGTGCTCGTCAACCGCGCGCTGGCGTTCTTCGCGGTGTGGACGACGGCCGTTGGCGTGGCGATGTACCGCGTGGCGCTCGCGCGCCGCGAGCAGTCGACGCGGGCGCTCGAGAACCTGAAGGCGGCCATCGACCAGTTCGCGATCTTCGCGACGACCGACGTGCGCGGGCGGATCACCGAGGTCAACGACAAGTTCTGTGAAATCTCGAAGTACCCGCGCGAACAGCTGATCGGACAGGACCACCGGATCCTGAACTCCGGCTATCACAGCCGCGCCTTCATGCGCGAACTGTGGCGGACGATTGCGCGCGGGCACGTCTGGCGCGGCGAAATCCGCAACCGTGCGGCCGACGGCAGCATCTACTGGGTCGACACGACGATCGTGCCCATGCTCGACGAGCGCGGCAAGCCGTGGCAGTACGTGTCGATCCGCTACGACATCACCGAGCGGAAGAAACAGGAGGAGCGGCTGCGCGACCAGGCGGCGCTTGCTGTGCTGGGCCAGTTCGCGGCCGTCGTCGCGCACGAGGTGCGCAACCCGCTGGCCGGCATCCGCAATGCCGTACAGCTGATGGCCGCCGATCTGCCGCCCGAGTCGGACGCCTCGGACCTGGCCGACGACATCGTCGCGCGCATCGACCTGCTCAACACGGTGGTCGAGGACCTGCTCGTGTACGTCCGGCCGCGCCATCTCGCGCTCAGCCGCGTGGCGCTCGGGCGGCTGCTGATGGATCTGGCCGCGAGTCTCAGGCACGACCCGATGCTGCAGAACATGACGATCCTCGTTGAAAGCCGCGAGCACGCGATCGTCGAGGCCGACGCCGATCAGCTCCGGCTGGCCTTCACCAACCTCCTGGTCAACGCCGGGCAGGCCATGCAGGGACGCGGGCAGATCCGCGTGACCGTCGAGCCGACGGTCGACGGCTGTCTGGTGCAGGTGGCCGACCGCGGCCCGGGGATCTCAAAGGAACAGTCGGAGCGCCTCTTCGAACCGTTCTTCACCACCAAGCACCGGGGAACCGGCCTCGGGCTGCCCACCGTCCGGCGAATCATCGATGCGCACAACGGGACGGTGGAGCTCGTCAACCGTCCCGACGGCGGCGCCGTGGCGCGCGTGTTCCTGCCGCGCCGCCAGCGCGCTCCGAAAGACTCCGCGCGCGTCTTCCACCAGGAGCGGAAGATTCCACACCCCTCGGCCTGACGCAGAACCGGACCGTCGTCTTTCAGCCCGCGGCAGGCTGGCAACCGAGTTGCTGATAGTCCTGCCGGCCGGGCGGCTCAGGCGCCGCCCGCCGGTATCGGAGGTTTGCCATGGCACTGGTGCGATGGGATCCGTTCAGAGAACTCGAAGACATGTATTCCCGCCTCGCGCGGATGATGGGCAGCGCCACGCGCGGCCTCGACGACGCGGAGCTGTTCACCGACTGGTCGCCGGCCCTCGACGTCGAGGAGACCGACGAGGAGTACATCGTCAAGACCGACCTGCCCGAGGTGAAGAAGGACGAGGTGAAGGTCTCGGTCGAGAACGGCGTGCTCTGCATCGAAGGCGAGCGGAAGAAGGAGAAGGAAGAGAAGACCCGCAAGATGCACCGGGTCGAGCGCTCCTACGGTCGCTTCGTTCGCCGGGTCGCGGTGCCCACCGACGCCGATGCGACGAAGGTGTCGGCCGAGTTCAAGGACGGGGTCCTGAGCGTGCACCTTCCGAAGTCGGAAAGCGTCAAGCCCCGCGCCGTCGAGGTGAAGGTGAAATAGCCTGTCACCCGCAACCCACCGCGGGCGCGCCACGCCCGCGGTGGCCTCTGCCCACCCCGGCAGTCTTCCGCCCCGCCTGAGCCCGTCCTGCGGTAGACTCACCACAGTTCCCTGACATCATGCGTAGAAGGTCCTGTTCCCGGGCAGGTTCTGCGAACCAGTCCTCCGGGGGAGGCAGGCTATGAGCGTCCATCTCATCAATCCGAGCCACTTGTCGTTCGGCGTCGGCGTCATCACGCCCCGCTGGCTTTTTGTCATCGGCGGCGCCACACCGCCGGTATTCGGGCGCCCCATCATCGTCGACGAGACGCTGGAGCCGCTCGATCCATCGACGGTGGCACCCGGCGACATCGTCGGCATCGGCATCCACACCGGCAACGCGCTCCGCGGCTACGAGATCGGGCGGGAGCTCCGCGCCCGGGGCGCGACGGTGGTCTTTGGCGGGATTCACGCCACGCTCTATCCCGAGGAGGCGCTCGAGCGCGGGCACGCGCATGCCGTGGTGAAGGGCGATGGCGACGTGATCTGGCCGGTCGTCCTCGATGCCGCACGACGCGGGACGCTCGAGCGGATCTACGACGGCGGGCGCATCGATGGCAATCGCTTCGTCCCGGCGCGGTGGGACCTGATGCCGGCCGATCGCTACATGTGGGGCTCGGTGCAGACCGTCCGCGGGTGTCCGAAGCACTGTTCGTTCTGCTCGGTGTGGCGGACCGACGGGCAGAAGCCGCGGCAGCGACCGGTCGATCAGGTCGTCGACGAGATCCGCGAGCTGCGCAGCCGCGGGTTCCGGTTCGTCGCGCTGGCCGACGACAACTTCTATCCGGTGACCCTCACGGACATCGCCATGGCGGAGCGGCAGGGCAACGCCGAGCGCACCGCCTGGCTGAAGGCCCTCCGGGCCGAGCGATTCGAGCTGATGGCCCGCCTCGCCGAGCTGCCGCCGGACATGTTCTTCTTCACGCAGATCACGATGGAGGCCGCCGAGGACCCGGCCTATCTCGAGGCGATGCGGAAGGCACGCATCCGCGGCGTGCTCGTCGGCGTCGAGTCGGTGACGCCCGAGGGGTTGAAGGACGTCTACAAGGGCTTCAACTACGCGGGCGAGGCGCTCGTCGAACGCCTGCGTGTGTTCCGGGAGCACGGTGTGTTCGTGCTCGGCTCGTTCATCTTCGGCCTGCCGAGCGATCGGGCCGGGACGTTCGAGGCCACGGCCGAACTGGCCCAGCGCGCCGAGGTGGCCTTTGCGCAGTTCGTGATGCTCGTGCCGTATCCGGGCACCGTGGATTTCGCCGCCTGGGAAAAGCGGGTGGGTGACGACGTGCCGAAGGTCGACGGGATCCCGCTTACGCGGCACTGGCTGATTCCGCACGAGCGGCGGCCGAAGGTGTTCGCCGAGCACCCGGTGATGACGAGCGACGAGATCCGGATGCGGACCCAGGCCGTCTGGGACTGGTTCTACGACTTCCGGCGAATCTGGCCCCGCTCGCGCTGCACGCCGAACCTGCGGGCGCGGCTCGCGTTCGTCCTCATGTCGAAGCTGTACCGGCAGATGTACGCCAATACGGGCATCGCGACTGACAGCGCGCGCGTCAGCCGGGCGAACCGCTGGGCGCGGCTCATCGCCCGGCCGTGCCGACGGCTCTTCGTGACGAAGCCGATGCCCGAGCTGTCGCCGTCGTGGACGCCGCGTGCCTCGATGGCCGATCAGGGCTAGGGGCTGGCGCGCCGCGTCGCACCGGCCGGCGCGGACCGGACGTCCCGTGGCCTCAGCCGACGCCCCAGGACTTCAGAATGGCGGCCTCTTCGGCAGCGCTCGCGGCCTTCTTGAAGCGGGCGCCCGAGCGGCCCTTCACGCGCGACTCGCAGTCGGCCCACGTGGCGTGGCGCATCACCGTGCCGTCGACCAGGCTCAGGTACGAGTACGCCTTTGCCTTCGCCCGCGTTCCCCGGCCTTCTGATGGCCTGGCCGGCGTCGATGTGTCGTCGGGCAGGTCATGGATGGGCACGTCGTAGCCCGACAGCGGGCCTTCGTACAGCGCGACCGGTACGCCGCGCGCGAAGCTGTCGGCAATGGTGTCGACCCGCTCGTTGCCCGGGATGCCCGCATGGCCGCGAACGTAGTGCCAGGTGACGGTGCCCCGCGGCCGCGCCGCGACCAGCGCGTCGAGCTGCTGCCAGAGCTCGCGATTGAGCACCGGCGTCCCCTCGGTCGTCGTCCAGTTGCGCCGGCGCCACGTGTGAATCCAGTCGCGGATGCCGCGGATGACGTACGTCGAATCGGTATAGACGTCGACCGGCCCCTCGAGCTTCTTCACCTGCGACAGGCCGGCAATGGCAGCCGTCAGCTCCATGCGGTTGTTCGTCGTGTGGGCCTCGCCGCCGCCAAGCTCAGTCACCTGCCCGTCGGGTGTCACGACGATGGCGCCCCAGCCGCCGGGACCGGGATTGCCCTTGGCCGCACCGTCGCTGAAGACCAGAATGCCGTTCTCTTTCATTCGAGCGTTCATCTGCGCACGCGATCGTGACACAGGAGCGCGTGGCAGGGAACGACGCGCGCGTCGTTCCCTGCAGTCCACGGAGGCGCGAGGGATATCGCCGGCGCCGGCGGCCGGGCGCAGGGACGCAACCCGAGTGGCGGGCGACAGGAGAGCTGGCGACGTGCTTGCATCCTCCATCTGACAGCAGCAGCGGACGGGCCCGTCCGGGCACGGGTGTGGGCCTCGCTCCGCCGGGAGGGAATGTCATGCCCGAGAACGAGCAGTCCGTTGCCAATCTCGTGCGCGACGCGCTGCGCGACGTGCAGGACCTGGTGCGCGCCGAAATCGCGCTGGCCCGCGCGGAGGTTCGTGAAGAGGGGCGCCGCCTGACGATGGCGATCGTGCTGCTGGGTGTGGCAGCGGTAGCCGCGCTCGTCGCGGTCGGTCTGCTCGGCGCGGCGGCCGCCTGGGGCGTGGCCGCCCTCTTCGTCTGGCCACCCTGGGCCGGCTACGCCCTCGTCGGCGCTGTCGTCCTGCTGGCCGCCGTCGTGGCGGGCGTCCTCGGGCGGCGCCGCCTCGTACATGTGCGGCCGCTGCCGCGCACCATCGACACGCTGAAGGAGCACGCGCAATGGATTCGACGCCAGACGTCCTAGCCGCCGAGGTCCGGGCCCGGCGTGCTGCGATCGACAGTGACCTCGAGCGGCTGCGCGTCCGGGCGCGCGAGGTGGTCCGGGCCGCCGATCCGCGGCCTGTCGCCCGGCGCTGGAGCGAGGCGGGCATTCCCGTCGCGCTAGGCGCAGCGGCCCTCTGGCTCTGGCGCCGCCGACGCCGGTCGGTCGGGTCGCTGCAGGGGCTGCTCGAGCACGAGGTCGTCGAGCTGCACAACATGGAGGAGCAGCAGCTGACGCTCGTCGGCGCGCTGGCGGCCGCCGCTGCCAACACTGACCTGCGGGCGCTGCTGCACCGGCACGCCGAGCAGACCGCGACCCAGGCCGAGCGGCTCGACCGCGTCCTGCGCTCGATCGGCGGGTCGCCGCGGCGGCGGAAGTCGGATGCGGTGGCCGCCTTCGAGCAGGAAGTGCGCGCTCTTGTCCGGAGCCGCATGTCGGCCGACGTCCGCGACGCGTGGATCATCGCGACCGTCCAGCGCATCGAGCATCTGGAGATCGCAAGCTACGGGTCGGCACGCGCGTTCGCGGCCACGCTGGGCTACACGTACGCCGCGCAGCTGCTGCAGCAGTCGCTCGACGAAGAGAAGGCGATGGACGAGCAGCTCACGGCGCTCGCCGAGCACTTCGTCAATCCGGAGTCGATTCGCTGACGCGTCCCGGGACGCTGCGTGGCGACGCCGGGGCCGTGCCGGGTCACCGGGGTGTGCATGCACTTTGTCGCGTGACCGGCCGGCGGATTCGGATATCCTCCCGCGCATGATGCCCGTCCCGAGTCCGAGTATCGGCCGTCGCCACGGGGCGATCGGCCGCCTGGTCCTGTGCGCGGTCCTGCTGCTCAGCGGGTTTGCGCTGTCGACACCGGCGCAGCAGCCCGCAGCCGGTCCGTCGGCGCCGCAGAGTCCGGCGGAGTCCGATCGATTCGCGCTGCCGTCGACCGACGATGGCCTGCCCGGTGTCGGTCCCATCCGCAGGTATCCCTGGTTCGAGAAGCTCTGGCGCAGCCGCCGGGCCCGCTGGGCGGAGGACGCGGCAGAGGACAGGGGCGCCGTCGTTCTGCTCGGCGACTCGATCACGCAGGGCTGGAACGAGGAACGGCTCGCACGGGCGTTCCCGGGCGTGAAGATCGCCAATCGCGGCATCAGCGGCGATACGACGCGCGGCGTGCTGCTGCGGCTCGACGAAGACGTGCTCGCGATCGATCCTGCCGCCGTCGTGCTGCTGATCGGTACGAACGACCTCGAGGAGGGCGCCACGCCAGGGATGATCGAGACGAACGTGCGCCTGATTCTCGAGCGTCTCAAGGCGCATGATTCACGGATGCCGATCGTGCTCAACCTCGTGTTTCCGAGCTCGGCGAAGATGAAGCGTCCCGCCGATCAGATTCGCGAGATCAACCGCCGCTACCTGGCCCTCGTCCGCAACGATCCGCAGGTGATCCCGCTCGAGACGTGGCGGCTGTTTGCCGACGCGGACGGCGACGCGAAGCCGTCGGAGTTCCCCGACCTGCTGCACCCGAACGATGCGGGCTATGCGAAGTGGGCCGCCGCGCTGCGTCCGATTCTGGCGACGTACGGCTTCGTCGAGGCGGACGCCGACGATTTCACGCCGGAGTCAGGCTTCGAGCTGCTCTTCAACGGACGCGACCTGACCGGCTGGCAGTACCGTCCGACGTCGCAGGCCGATCGCGAGAGCGCGCGGCGCTGGCAGGCCAGTGATCCCGAGGCGGCCGAGTGGCCGTTCGTCGAGGAGGTGTCCGACTGGTCAGGACAGGTGGCTACCGCCGACGGCCGCTTCCGCGTCGTGGCCGGCCGGCTCGTCGTCACGACGCCGCCCGAGTACCGGAAGATCCAGCAGCTCTGGCATACGCGCGAGGTGCCGGGGGACTTCGTGCTGAAGCTGGAATTCCGCGCCACGCCGTTCGCCGACGGCGGACTCTACCTGCGCGGCGCTCAGCTGCAGATTCGGGACTACGCACTGGCCGGGCCCTACACGGGCCTGGCTCGTTATCGTCCGCAGGACTGGAACGAAATCGTGGTCACGGTTCGCGGCGGTGTGGCCGAGGTGACGTGCAACGGCGAGGTCATCGAGTCGGCGTTCAAGGTGCCGCCTGCGGGATTGATCGGACTCGAGGGCGATCGCGGCCAGGTCGAGTATCGGCGCATCAGGATCATCGCGAACTGAGTCCGCGGCATCTTCCTTGCTTCGTCAGTCGGCAGCTTCCGTCGACTGCCGTGGGAGGACGCGCGATGCTCACCACACGCCACCTGGTCGAACACGACGAGATCCGGGCCTGGGCCGAGAGCCACGGTGCCCGTCCTGCCCGTCTGCCCGGTGCCGCGGATGTCCAGTGCGAGGCGCTGCGGCTCGTCGTGCCCGGCAGTCCCGCGGCCGAGCGGCTCGAAACGATCGGCTGGGACGAGTGGTTCGAGGCGTTCGACCGCAGCAATCTCGCGCTGCTCGTGCAGGATCGGACGCCCGGCGGCGAGCCGATCGCCTTCAGCAAGCTCGTACCGCGCGACGGGCGCGAGCTGTGACGCTCCACCCGCTCAGCGGTCGCCGTTCTGGTCGACGCCGCAGAAGCTTGCCACCGTCGCGATCAGCTCGGTGGCTTCCACGGGCTTCGCCAGGTGCCCCTGGAATCCCGCAAGCAGTGCGCGCGTGCGATCCTCGGACCGCGCGTAGGCAGTCAGGGCGATGGCCGGAATCTTCGACTGCGATCGCGGTGCCTCGCGGCGGAGCTGGCGGATCATGTCGTACCCGTCGACGTCGGGCAGCCCGATGTCGCTGATGAGCAGGTCCGGCTGTGACGCGCGGAACGCCTCGAGGGCCTGTGCCGCACCCGCGACGGTCGTGACGACGGCGCCGTGCGCCTGCAGGAGGCGCGCGACGAAGTCGCGCGTGTCGGGCTCGTCTTCGACGACCAGCACGCGCAGTCCATCGAACGTGACGCTCTGTGCGGCCGCGGGAACCGACGGGTTGCCGTAGGGACGTGACGGCGGCGACGCGACGGGGAACGTCACGGTGAACGTGGCCCCGAGACCCGGCCCGTCGCTTTCGGCGCGCACCGTCCCGCCGTGCAGCTCCACCAGGTGACGGACGATGGCCAGGCCCAGGCCCAGGCCGCCGAAGCGGCGCGTGATCGATCGATCGGCCTGGTGGAACCGCTCGAAGACGTGCGGCAGCACCTCGGGTGCGATGCCGGCGCCGGTGTCCGACACGACCAGTTCGAGGTGCTCGTTGCGTCGGCCGAGCACGACATCGATCCGTCCGCCGGCCGGCGTGAACTTGATGGCGTTCGACAACAGGTTCCAGATGATCTGCTGCAACCGCGCCGGGTCGCCGGCGATCGGGGCGAGCCCGCCGTCGATGCGTGCGGTGAGCGTCAGGCCCTTGAGCTCGGCTTCGCGCTGGACGGCGTCGATGGCGTCGCGCATAATCGCCGCCATATCAGCGCTCTGCACGTCGACCTGCAGCTTGCCCGAGACGATGCGGCTCATGTCGAGCAGGTCGGCAATCAGCTGCGCCTGCACGCGGGTGTTGCGGGCGATTACGTCGACGCCGCGTTCGATGATGTCCGGGTCGTGCCGTGCGCCGGCCATCAGCTGTGTCCAGCCGAGGATGGCATTGAGCGGTGTGCGCAGCTCGTGCGACACCATCGCGACGAAATCGTCCTTCACGCGGCTGGCCTTTTCGGCATCGCTGCGCGCGACCCGCTCGGCCTCGAGCAGTCGCTCGCGCTCGACGGCCGCCGTCTGCCGCTCGCTCTCGGCGCGGCGCCGCTCGCTGACATCCCTGAAGACCAGCACGACGCCGACCATGCGGCCGTCGCTCCGCCGGATCGGCGCGCCACTGTCGTCGATCGGCCGCTCTGTGCCGTCGCGCGCGATGAGGATCGTGTGGTTGGCGAGTCCCACGGTGATGCCTTCGCTCAGCACGCGGCGGACCGGGCTGATCACCTCGCGGCGCGTCGATTCGTTGACGATGCGGAAGATGTTCTCGCAGGGCTGACCGATGGCGTCGCGCATCCGCCAGCCGGTCAGGTGCTCGGCGACCGGGTTCATGAACACGACGCGTCCCTGGACGTCGGTCGCGATCACGGCGTCGCCGATGCTCTCGAGCGTGGTGCGGAACCACTCGCGCTGCTCGGCGACGGCCGCTTCGGCGCGCCGTTCTTCGGTGATGTCGTGCAGCACCAGCACGGACCCGACCTTCTGCCCGTCGTCGCCGACGATGGGCGACCAGGTGGTGGAGATGGGGGGCTCGCGGCCGTGCCGGCCGGCCAGCAGCGTCTGAATGCGGCCGCCCGTGACCGGCCCGGCCTGGACGATGCCGGCCATCGGTCCATCGAGCGGCCGCCGGGTCTGCTCGTGCAGCAGGCGGACGACGTCGTAGACCGGCTGGCCGATTGCCTCGGCCGCCGACCAGCCGGTGAGCGCCTCGGCCGTCGCGTTCATGAACTGGACGCGGCCGAGCGGATCGATGGCGACGACGCCGTCGCCGATGCTCGAGAGCGTGACGCGATAGCGCGCTTCCTGCGCGAGCAGGGCGGCCGCGGCGCGCTTGCGCTCGGTAATGTCGCGCGCGGTCTTCGACACGCCGATGATGCGCCCGTCGGCATCGCGGACGGGTGAGACAGTCAGCAGCAGGTCGACGGGATGTCCGTCCTTGCGCAGCCGGATCGTTTCGAAGTGTTCGATCCGCTCACCGCGGCGCAGGCGCGCGAGAATGTCGTCTTCCTCGTGCTGGCGATCGGCCGGGATGAGCATGCGGATCGGCCGCCCGATCAGTTCGGCGGCCGGATAGCCGAACAGCCGCTCGGCCGACGCGTTGCACGAATGGATGATGCCGTTCAGATCCTTCGAGATGATCGCGTCGTCCGAGGAGGCGACGATGGCGGCGAGATAGGCGGCGGCTTCGTCCGTGCCGCGTTCGTCGGTGATGTCGGTGCAGGTGCCGACGTAGCCGGCAAACGTCCCGTCGGCGTCGACGTACGGCCGCGCGACGTCGCGCATCTGGCGGTAGATGCCGTCGTGGCGCCGGAGCCGGTACTCGATGGTGTAGGGCTGCTGCGTCCGCAGCGCGCGGACCGACGCGGCCAGGCAGTGATCGCGATCCTCCGGATGAACGCTGTCGAGCCAGTCGAGGCCGTCGTCCTCGGCCAGCGCGCGGCCGACGAAGCGGAGCCACTCGTCATTGAACCACGTGGCGTGCGGGCCGACACGGCTCACCCATATCGGCACGGCGGCAGCGTTGACCATCGAGAGAAGGGGCTCCGGTTCGGGAAGACGGGGCGCTGCGGCCGTGTCGGGTCGATGGCCGGTTCCGTTCGTTCGCGTGCCTTTCATCCTGCCGTGCAACCCCGACGTCGAGCAGCCTGCCGGGGCCTGCGTGCCGCGTCACGAAGAAAGCGAAAAGTCGTCACCAGGAGCCCGGGACGGTGGGATACCGGCGAGCACAGGAACTGGGGATGCTCCGGATTCTAGCAAGAACCCGGCCGACTGTTCGTGCAATCGGCCGCTGGGTACGGGACTTCAGGATGCCGCGACGGACCATGTCGTCCGTTGCCCATATATGGAAGAGTCCGGTAGGATTGGGCCCTCCCCACAGCCTGGTACGTGTATGGCGGCAGCTCCCGGATCGGGCGACCCGTTCATCGGCGGCGGCGACCTGGCTGTCCGAATGCGTGCCTTCGACTGGGGATCGACGCCGCTCGGTCCAATCGAGACCTGGCCCCAGAGCCTGCGCTCGGCGCTCAGCATCTGCACCGGATCGCGCTTCCCGATCGCGATCTACTGGGGGCCTGAGCTCGTCCTGCTTTACAACGACGCCTGGAGCCCGATTCCAGGCAGCAAGCATCCGTGGGCGCTCGGGCGGCGCGCCGTCGACGTGTGGCCCGAGATCTGGGAAACGATCGAGCCGCTCTTCCGTCAGGTGCAGACGACGGGCGAGTCGGTCTACCTCGAGGACTCGCTGCTGCCGATGCGGCGGCACGGGTACACCGAGGAGTGCTACTTCAACTACACCTTCACGGCCATCCGCGGTGAAAGCGGCCAGGTCGAGGGCATCTTCAACGCCGGCATCGAGACGACGTACCGCGTGATCACCGAGCGGCGCGCGGGCCTGCTGCAGGAGCTCGGATGGGCGCTGGGTGAGGCGCGGTCGACCGACGACATCGGGACGGCCTGGGCGCGCGTGCTCGATCGACATCCGGCCGACGTGCCGTTCAGCCTGCTCTACAGGAAGGCGGACGCCGGCTTTCACCTCTTCGCCTCGAGCGGACTGGCGCCGGGCAGTCTGCTGGCCATCCCGTCCTTCGCCGCTGACGATCGGGCAGCGGTCTGGCGAAGCCGGGGTTCGACGCCGCGCGAAGTCACCGGGCTTACCTGGATGTTCGGCGTCGCGACCATCGGGAGTGCGTGGCCCGAGCCGGTCGAGTCGTCGCTGGTCGTGCCCGTCGGCTGCGTCGACGGTTCGAACAGCGCGCTGATCGTGCTCGGCGTCAGTCCGCGCCTGGCGATCGACGACAGCTACCGTCGCTTCGCGGTGCGCGTGGCCGAGCTGCTGCGCGCCGCACTGGATCGCGTGGCGGTACTCGAGCACGAGCGGCGACGGGCGGAAGAGCTCGCGGCGATCGATCGGGCCAGGACCGCGTTCTTCACGAACATCAGCCACGAGTTCCGGACGCCGCTCACGCTGATGATCGGGCCCACCGAAGACGCCCTGCAGTCGCCCGACCGCGCGCTGGCGGGCGACGATCTCGAGGTCGTCTACCGCAACGAGCTGCGCCTGCTGAAGCTCGTGAACACGCTGCTCGACTTCTCGCGCATCGAAGCCGGACGGATGCAGGCGGTGTTCCAGCCGGTCGACCTCGCGAGCCTCACCAGGGACATCGTGATCGGGTTTCGCGCGGCCTTCGAGCGCGCGTCGCTCGACTGCCGTGTCGAGTGCGAGCCGGGCCCGGAGCCGGTGTACGTCGATCCGTCGATGTGGGAGAAGGTCGTCCTCAACCTTCTCTCGAATGCGCTGAAGTTCACCTTCAACGGCGGCGTTGTGGTGCGGCTGACCTGGGAGACGGACTACGCGTGCCTGGCCGTGGCCGATACGGGCATCGGCATCGATGCCGACGACGTGCCGCGTGTCTTCCGCCGCTTCGAGCGGATAGAAGCCGCACAGGCGCGGATGTACGAGGGCTCGGGCATCGGCCTCGCGCTCGTCGACGATCTGGTGCGGCTGCACGGCGGCCGCTGCGACATCGAAAGCACGCCGGGTGTGGGCACGACCGTGTTCGTCCGCGTGCGGCGGGGCACGGCGCACGTGCCGCCGGCGCAGCTGCTCGAGGCGCCGGCACGGCCGGCCGAAGCGCGCACGGCGGCGGCTTTCCTGGCCGAAGCGCTGCGGTGGCTGCCGCCCGATGAGGCGGCGCACGCGCGGCCGCTTGCGCCGGTCGATGATGTCGTTGAGGACGGCGCGGCCCCGGGCGGCAGTGCGGGTGCGGTCAACGAAACGGCGGGTGTCGGTGGCCGCGTCCTCGTCGTCGACGACAGCGTCGACATGCGGGAGTACCTCGAGCGTCTGCTGCGTGCGCACTGGCAGGTGCTGACGGCGGCCGACGGCGAATCGGCGCTCGCGCTCGCGGTCGAGTGGCGTCCCGATGTCGTCGTGACCGATGCAATGATGCCGCGGCTCGACGGCTTCGCGCTGCTGCATGCGCTGCGTGGCGACTCGCGCACGGCGGGGGCGCGCGTGATCATGGTCTCGGCCCGCGCGGGTGAGGAGGCGCGCATCGAGGGCGTCACCGCAGGGGCCGACGACTACCTGGTAAAGCCGTTTTCGTCGCGTGAGCTCGTCGCCCGGGTGCGGGCGCAGATGGCGCTGGCCGTCTCGATCCGCGAACGGCAGGGGCTGCTCGCGCGCGAACAGGACGCGCGGCGCGACGCCGAAATGCTGCTGCAGGTCGGACGCACGATTGCATCCGAGCGCGATCCCCAGCGCGTGATGCAGCTGGTGACCGACGCGGCGACGGCAGTTACCGGCGCCGGCTTCGGGGCCTTCTTCCGGAACGTGCCCGACGGTAACGGCGGTTCCTACATGCTCTACACGCTGTCGGGCGCCGATCCCGGGCAGTTTTCGGGGTTGCCGATGCCCAGGGCAACCGGCCTGTTCGGCGCGACCTTCCGCGGGGAGGGGCCCATCCGCGTGGCCGATGTGTATACCGACGAACGGTTCGGCCACAATCCGCCGTTCAACGGCATGCCGCGCGGGCACCTGCCGGTGCGCAGCTACCTGGCCGTGCCGGTCGTCAGCCGCGGCGGCGAGGTATTCGGGGGCCTGTTCTTCGGTCACGAGCAGCCCGACGTCTTCACCGAGCGCGCCGAGCGTATGGCCGTCGGCCTGGCCGCGCAGGCCGCGCTCGCGATCGAGAACGCCCAGCTGCTCGACGAAGCGCGACGGGCCCGCTTGTATGCCGAGGACGCCAATCGCCTGAAGGACGAGTTTCTTGCGACGCTGTCGCACGAGCTGCGGACGCCGCTCAATGCCGTGCTCGGCTGGTCGCGCCTGCTCCGCTCCGGTGCGCTCGACGAAGGACAGCAGCGCAAGGCGGTCGAGACGATCGAGCGCAACGTCCTCGTGCAGCAGGAAATCATCGAGGACCTGCTCGACGTCTCGCGCATCGTCAGCGGCAAGATGCGGCTCGATCTGGCGCGCATCGAGCTGGCACCGGTCATCGAGGCAGCCGTCGATACGCTGCGTCCGACGGCGCTCGCGCGTGGCGTACGCCTCGAAACGTCGCTCGCCCCGGTCTTCGCCGTCGTTCTGGGCGATTCGGCCCGCCTGCAGCAGGTCGCGTGGAACCTCATTTCGAACGCGCTGAAGTTCACGCCGAAGGGCGGTCGGGTGCACGTGGGCCTGCAGCGGACCGGCTGGCACGTCCAGGTGATCGTGGCCGATACCGGCCGCGGCATTGCGCCCGAGCACCTGCCGCACATCTTCGATCGCTTCCGCCAGATCGAAGGCGGGACGACGCGTGCCTCCGGTGGCCTGGGCCTCGGCCTCGCCATCGTTCGCCACCTGGTCGAAATGCACGGCGGGACGGTCGAGTGCCGCAGCGAAGGCATCGGGTGCGGCGCGACGTTCATCGTGCGCCTGCCGCTCGCGGCGGCAGTGCCGCCTGACCGTCGCCTGATCGAGCCCCGTCGGCGGCGTGAGCGGGCCGAGCCTGTGCCCGCCGTCGCACCGACCGCGCTCGACGGACTGCGTGTCCTGGTGGTCGACGACGAGGCGGATGCGCGCGACCTGCTGCGCGTGCTGCTCGAACGGCACGGGGCGGAGGTGCGCGGGGCTGAGTCGGCCGCCGAGGCCTGGGCCGTGCTCGACAGCTGGTCGGCCGACGTGATCCTGTCGGATATCGGCATGCCGAATGTCGACGGCTATGCCTTCATCACCCGTCTGCGATCGCAGGGCTGCCGGACGCCGGCCGCGGCGCTGACGGCTTACGCGCGGCCGGCCGATCGCGTGAAGACGCTGTCGTCGGGCTTCCAGGCGCACCTGGCGAAGCCGATCGAGCCGGCCGCGCTCGTCGCGGCCGTGGCACGGCTCGTCAACCGGGAGCCGCAGCGGGCGGCGGGAAGGCAGACCGAGCCGCACGACGCCTGAGCGGCCGTCCCGCGCCTCAGGCCGTGCGGGATACCGCCGGAGCAACCCGGTGGCTCATTGATCCGGAGCAAAGTGCGGGCGGGCACCAGTCCGTAGACTGGTGCGCATGACTGCGACCGACGCGACCCGTCCCGGCGCCCGCCACGACATCCGCTCGCGCGAGGACATCGTGCGCCTCGTCGATGCCTTCTACGAGCGGGTGCGTCGCGACGACATTCTCGGGCCGATTTTCAACGACATAGCGCGGGTCGACTGGAGCGCGCACCTGCCGAAAATGTACGACTTCTGGGAAGCCGTCCTGTTCGGGACCGCGCAGTTCAGGGGCAATCCGCTCGCCGTGCATCGCGCGCTGGCCACGCGGGCGACGATGGACGCCGTAGCCTTCGGCCGATGGGTGTCGCTCTTTCACGCGACGATCGACGAGCTGTTCGACGGGGTCGTGGCCGACGACGCGCGCAGCCGCGCCGTCCGCATTGCCGCCACGATGCAGTACCACATCGACGCGGACACCCGTTCCGGGATGCGCTAGAGTGCTCTGGCGCTTCGCCCGCGGTCCGGCCGCGGCGGAACGGGAGACTGTCCGATGACCGACACCGTCAAGTACGTGCTGGATGAATCGCGTCTGCCGACGCACTGGTACAACCTCGCCGCGGATCTGCCGGAGCCGCCGCCGCCCGTGCTGCATCCCGGCACGGGGCAGCCGGTCGGGCCCGACGATCTGGCGCCGCTCTTTCCGATGGCGCTCATCCTCCAGGAAGTCTCGACCGAGCGGGAAATCGGGATTCCGGAGCCGGTGCGCGAGGTATATCGGCAGTGGCGGCCGTCGCCGCTGTACCGCGCGCGGAGGCTCGAGCGCGCGCTCGATACGCCGGCGCGCATCTACTACAAGTACGAGGGCGTCAGCCCGCCCGGCAGCCACAAGCCGAACACGGCCGTCGCGCAGGCCTTCTACAACCGCGAAGCCGGCATCCGGAAGATTTCAACCGAGACCGGCGCCGGGCAGTGGGGATCGTCGCTCGCCTTTGCGGGTGCGCTGTTCGGCATCGAGGTGCAGGTCTTCATGGTGCGCGTGTCGTACGACCAGAAGCCGTACCGTCGCGCGTTCATGGAGACGTTCGGTGCCCGCTGCATTCCGAGCCCGTCGGACCAGACGAACTACGGCCGTCAGGTGCTGGCCGAGCATCCCGACAGCCCGGGCAGCCTTGGCATTGCGATCTCGGAGGCGGTCGAGGTGGCGGCGACCAGCGCCGATACGAACTATGCGCTCGGCTCGGTGCTCAATCACGTGCTGCTGCACCAGACCGTCATCGGCCTCGAGGCGAAGGAGCAGATGGCGATGGCGGGCGACTATCCCGACGTGGTGATCGCGTGCGCCGGTGGCGGCTCGAACTTCGCCGGGCTGACGTTCCCGTTCATCGGCGACAAGCTCCGCGAAGGGCGGTCCGTGCGGATCGTGGCTGCCGAACCGGCCGCCTGTCCGAGCCTGACGCGCGGCACCTACGCGTACGACTTCGGCGACACCGGGAAGATGACGCCACTCGTGAAGATGCACACGCTCGGATCGTCGTTCGTCCCGCCCGGGTTCCACGCCGGCGGCCTGCGGTACCACGGGATGGCGCCGCTCGTTTCGCACGCGAAGGAGCTCGGGCTCATCGAGGCCGTCGCGCTCATGCAGACGGCGTGCTTCGAGGCGGGAGTGACGTTCGCGCGCCACGAAGGTATCGTGCCGGCGCCGGAGGCCACGCACGCGATCCGTGCGGCCATCGACGAGGCACTGCGCGCAAAGGAGGAGGGACGGCCGCGGACGATCCTCTTCAACCTGTCGGGTCACGGCCACTTCGACATGGGGGCGTACAGCGACTACTTCGCCGGCAGGCTCGTCGATCAGCACTACGACGAGAACGAGCTGTCGGCGGCGCTGGCCGGCCTCCCGAAGGTCGAGTGAGGCGGTAGCGGAAACGGCGCTTCAGGCCTGCTCCTCGCATTGGCGACGGGCCGGGCCGGAAGCGCCGTTTCTGTCAGGCCAGCGGGACGGGCCGGCCCGTCCGCGCCGACTCGTACACGGCCTCGATCACCCGCAGGTCGTTCAGCCCGTCGCGCCCGTCGGTCAGCGGCGTCGTGCCGTTGGCGACGCTCTCGGCGAGGTGGTCCATCATCAGGGCGAAGTGATTGCGCTGCGGCAGGTGGCGGTGTTCCACCGTGCTGCCGCGCAGCACGCGCATCCGCAGGCCGGTCCGGTTCCAGGCCGGCTCCATCTCGTACGAGCCGCGATCGGCGTAGACGCGATAGCGGTTGAGCATCACGTTGTAGCTCGAGATGCAGCTGGCGATGACGCCGCTCGGAAAGCGCATGTGGAAGTGAATCGTGTCCTCCACTTCCTTGAAGCGCGGATCGTTCCGGTCGGTCGACTCGGTTGCCATCACTTCCACGGGCTCTTCGCCCGACAGGTAGCGTGCCGCGTTGACCGCGTAGATGCCGATATCCATCATCGAGCCGCCGCCGGCCGCCGACTTCGACAGCCGCCACTGGTTCGGGTTGCCGATGCGGAAGCCGGCCTCGCAGCCGAGCGCGCGGATGGCGCCGAGCTCCCGCTCGCGTCCGAGGCGGATCATCTCCTGGGTGAACGGCTCGTAGCGCAGGCGGTAGGCGACCATCAGCTCGCGCTTCGCCTCGGCCGCGGCCGCCATCATCGACTCGCACTCGGCCACCGTGTTGGCCATCGGCTTCTCGACGAGCACGTGCTTGCCCGCCTTGTGCGCGCGAATCGTGTACTCCGCATGCAGGTTGTTGGGCAGCACGATGTACACGGCGTCGATGTCGGGGTTGTCGGCAATGCGATCGAACGTGTCATACGAGTAGATGCCGCGCTCGGGGACGCCGTACTGGGCCGCCACCTGCTTCGCCTTGTCGAGGTCGCCGCTGACGAGGCCCGTCAGCCGCGCGTGCCGCGTGACGGCGAACGCAGGCAGGATGTCGCTCTCGGCCAGGCTGCCGATGCCGACGATGGCGTAGCCGAAGGGCCTGGCCGGCGGGGCGGGGGGCTGCTGCAGGGCGCCTTCGGCCGCGGTGGCCGCGAGCGATGCGGCGGCCAGTGAAGCGCCGGTCGTGCGGATGAACTCGCGACGGGTCGTCTGTGATCCGGGCATGGGTCTCCTCTGCGTGCTCTGCTGTCCGGTATGTCGCAGCATTATGGGGCCGACAGGTGTCCTGGCCAAACAGTCACCTGCAGGCAGGTGCCGGGCCCGTTCCGGGGCGGGGTGTCATGATGGAAGGTGCCACGTGAGATCGGCAGGAGGCGAACGGTGAGCATCGATCCTGTGTGCGGAATGAGCGTCGATCCGGCGAGCGCCGCGGCGTCGGTCGAGTACCGGGGCGAGACCTACTATTTCTGCTGCAAGGGCTGCGCCGCGAAGTTCGAGGCGGATCCGGAACGGTTCCTCGCGACGGGTGCCCCGAAGGAAGCGCACCACATGCCGGCCATTGCGCCGCTCACGCTCATCCGCGGCGGCTCGAAGGCGGGCACACACCACACGCCGCCGGCCGCCGCGCCGGTCATCGATCCGGTGTGTGGCATGACCGTCGAGCCTGAGACCGCCGCCGGCTCGTACGCACACAACGGGACGACGTACTACTTCTGCAGCACGAGCTGCCTCGACAGGTTCCGGCGCGATCCGGAGCGCTACCTCGATCCGGAGCGCACCCGCTCGGCCGAGGCCGCCAGCCAGGCCGCCGCCGGCGATACGCGCGAGTACACCTGCCCGATGGATCCCGAGGTGCGGCAGATCGGTCCCGGTGCCTGCCCGAAGTGCGGCATGGCCCTCGAACCGGTCGACGTCGCGCCGCTGACGAAGACCGAGTGGACCTGCCCGATGCACCCCGACGTCGTGCAGGACGGCCCGGGCAGCTGTCCGATCTGCGGCATGGCACTCGAGCCCCGGACGGTGACGCTCGAGGATCGCAACCCCGAGCTCGACGACATGACGCGGCGCTTCTGGTGGTCGGTCGCGCTGTCGGTGCCCATCCTGCTGATGATGGTGGCCGAGTGGCTGCCCGGGCAGCCGCTCATGCGCGTGCTGTCGCCTGCGGCCATGGCGTGGATCCAGTTCGCGCTGGCCACGCCCGTCGTGCTGTGGGGCGGCCGGCCGTTCTTCGAGCGCGGCTGGGCGTCGATCGTGAACCGGTCGCCGAACATGTTCACGCTCATCGCGCTTGGCGTCGGTGCGGCGTATGTCTTCAGCGTCGTGGCCACGCTCGCGCCCGGAGTCTTTCCGCCATCGTTCCGCGACGCGTCGGGCTACGTTGCCGTCTACTTCGAGCCGGCCGCCGTCATCGTCACCCTGGTACTGCTCGGGCAGGTGCTGGAGCTGCGGGCGCGCAGCCGCACGAGCGGCGCCATTCGCGCGCTGCTCGGCCTGACGCCGACGACCGCGCGCCGGATTGCCGCCGACGGTACCGAGTCGGACGTGCTGCTCGAGCGGGTTCAGCCCGGCGATCGCCTGCGCGTGCGTCCCGGCGAGCGCATCCCGGTCGACGGCGTCGTCGTCGAGGGGCGGACGTCGGTCGACGAGTCGATGATCACCGGCGAACCGATTCCGGTGGAAAAGGAAGCCGGCAGTCGCGTCACGGGCGGCACGATCAACGGAACGGGATCGATCGTGATGACCGCCGAGCGGGTGGGGGCCGACACGCTGCTGGCGCAGATCGTGCGGCTCGTCGGCGAGGCGCAGCGATCGCGTGCGCCCATTCAGCGGCTCGCCGACACGGTGTCCGCCTGGTTCGTCCCGAGCGTCGTCCTCGTGGCGGTCGTCACCTTCGTCGTGTGGGCGACCGTCGGGCCCGAGCCGCGGTTCGCACACGCGCTGGTCAACGCGGTGGCCGTGCTGATCATTGCGTGCCCGTGCGCGCTCGGCCTCGCGACACCGATGTCGATCATGGTCGGCACCGGTCGCGGCGCGGAGCTCGGCGTGCTGGTCCGCAATGCCGAGGTCCTCGAGGTCATGGAAAAGGTCGACACGCTCGTGGTCGACAAGACGGGCACGCTGACCGAAGGTCGGCCGTCGCTCACCGCCGTCGTTCCGACCGGGGCGTTCGACGAGACGACGCTGCTGAGGCTCGTTGCGAGCCTCGAGCGCGCCAGTGAGCATCCGCTGGCGGCTGCGATCGTGACGGGGGCCGAACAGCGCGGGATCGTGCTGGCCGACGTGGACGGATTCACCTCGATCACGGGGAAGGGCGTGACCGGAACGGTGGACGGACGAACGGTTGCCGTCGGCAGTGAACGCCTGCTGGAGGACGTCGGCGCCGACCCGGGCGTCCTGGCGATCCGGGCCGATCGGCTCAGGCGCGACGGCGCGACGGTCATGTTTGCCGCCGTCGACGGTCGCGCCGCAGGGCTGATCGCCGTGGCCGATCGCGTCAAGCCGACCAGCACCGAGGCCATCCGCGCGCTGCACGACGACGGCATTCGCGTGGTGATGGTGACCGGCGACAATCGGATGACGGCCGAAGCCGTCGCACGCGCGGCCGGCATCGACCGGGTTGAAGCCGGCGTGCTCCCGGCGCAGAAGGCGGAGATTGTCAGGCAGCTTCAGGCTGAAGGGCGACGCGTGGCGATGGCCGGCGACGGCATTAACGACGCGCCGGCGCTGGCGCAGGCCGATGTCGGGATTGCGATGGGAACGGGCACCGACGTGGCGATGGAGAGTGCCGGCGTCACGCTCGTTCGTGGCGATCTGCGCGGCATCGTGCGGGCGCGGCGACTGAGCCGGGCCACGATGACGAACATCCGCCAGAATCTGTTCTTCGCGTTCGTCTACAACGTCCTCGGCGTGCCGATTGCGGCCGGCATTCTTTACCCGGCCTTTGGCCTGCTGCTGAGCCCGATCATCGCGAGTGCTGCGATGACGTTCAGCTCGGTCTCGGTCATCGCCAACGCGCTGCGCCTGCGCAGGGCGGTTGCCTGACGGGCGCCCGCTACCGGCTGCCGGGCACGATCCCGGGGAACAGGTAGGCCTGCGAGATGACGAGCAGGCCGACCAGCGCCGCCAGCGCGAGACTGTGCCAGAAGACGAGGCGCAGAATCGCGCCTTCCTGGCCCTGCTGACCGGTGGCAACGCCGGCGACGACGATCGACTGCGCGTCGATCATCTTGCCCATGACGCCGCCCGAACTGTTCGCGGCGGCGGCGAGGAGGGGCGGAACGCCGACCTGTTCGGCGGTGATCTGCTGAAGGTTCCCGAACAGCACGTTCGACGAGGTGTCGCTGCCGGTAAGCGCGACGCCGAGCCAGCCGAGCAGCGGTGAGAAGAACGGGAACAGAGTGCCCGTGCTCGCGAAGGCGAAGCCCATCGCCGCGTCGAGGCCGCCATAGCGCGTCGTGAAGCCGAGTGCGAGCATGGCGGCGATGGTGAGCAGCGACCAGCGGACGCGCCAGAGCGTCCGCGCGAACAGCTGCGCGATGCGCGCCGGTGCGAGGCCCAGGAACAGGCCTGACAGCACGCCCGCAATCAGCAGGCCCGTGCCGGTGGCCGACAGCCAGTTGAAGACGAACACGGCTTCTTCGGCGCGCGGTTCGGGCACGACGGGCGGGGCGCGGAAAACGAGCAGGTGCAGCGCCGGCACCTCCCATCGCGGGCTCGAGACGCTGTCGAGCCAGGCCTTGAACGACGGCAGGCCCCACAGGAAGACGAGGATCGACAGCACCGCCCACGGCATCCACGCGCGTGCAATCTCGCCGCGCGACCAGCCCGACCGTGCGGCGACCTCGTCGTCGCTGTCGAAGCGCCAGACGGTCGGCGGCTGCCAGAAGCGCAGCAGCACGACCGTCGCGCCGATCGAGGCGATCGCCGCGATGATGTCGACCAGCCAGGGCCCGTGGTAGTTGCTGACGAGGAACTGGAACAGGGCGAACGTGGCGCCGGTGACGAGGCAGGCGGGCCATACCTCGCGCATGGCGCGCCATCCGGCCATGGCCGCCACGAGCCAGAACGGCACGATGATCGAGAAGAACGGCAGCTGCCGGCCGACCATCGCGCTGAGGTCCTCGAGCGGCAGGCCCGTCACGCGCGCCAGCGCGATGATCGGTGTGCCGAGCGCGCCGAACGCGACCGGCGCCGTGTTGCCGATGAGCGCGAGGCCGGCGGCCTGCAGCGGCCGGAAGCCGAGGCCGATCAGCATGGCGGCCGAGATGGCGACCGGCGTGCCGAAGCCGGCCGCGCCTTCGATGAATGCACCGAAGCTGAACGCGATGAGCAGGACCTGGATGCGGCGATCGCTGGCCAGGTCGGCGATCGACGATTTCAGGATTTCGAACTGCCCGGTGTGAACGGTGATGTCGTACACGAAGATCGCACCGAGCACGATCCAGCCGATCGGGAAGAGCCCGTAAGCCGCGCCGTTGGCGGCCGCCGCGAGGGCCGTCGGCACGGGCATGCCGAAGGCCGCGATGGCGACGAGGAGGGCCGTCGCGAGCCCGGCGAGCGCCGCGACGTGTGCGCGGGTGCGCGTGAAGGCGAGCAGGCCCAGCAGCACGACGATGGGCACCGCTGCGACGAGCGCCGACACGGGGATGCTGGAGAACGGATCGTACTGCTGCGTCCAGGGCACGGCACCGCCTGTCTGTAGCTGAGGTGCGCGGATTATACGGGAGGTTGACGCGCCCGCGGGGACGAAAGCGCGCACGGCGGCGCGCACGCGGCCGGCCGCAGACCTCAGATGTGGCGGAACGGCTGTTCGTGCGGTTCTTCCGGCGCCCGCTTCATTTCCTTCTCGAGCGAGCGCGCCACCATGTCCTTCGAGCCGAGCCCGACGGCCAGCGCCAGCGCGAGCACGATGCCGCCGAAGAGGATGCCGAACGCCAGGCTCACGATGTTGCCGCCGATGCCGACGTGATCGAGCGCCATGGCCGTGGTGAGTACCAGCACGAGCCAGCGCACGCCCATGCTGAGCAGGCCGGCCCACGGCAGGTTCATGTTCACGGCGTTGATGAGCACGCCGCGCGACAGGAAGCGCGCCAGGAAGTGTCCGATCACGAGCAGCAGGAGCGCCGTGAGGATGTTCGGGAGCGATCCGAAGACGTGGAGGACGAGGCTCGACGTGAGCGTCGTGTCGAACGCGGCAATGCCGATCAGCGCGCCGATGACGATGATCGTCCAGGAGACGAAGCGCGAGACGAGCAGCGTCGGGCTGCGCGTCTGCGACCAGGCGGGCAGATCGAGCGTGCCCCAGGCGGCAAGCTTCTCGTCGAAGCGGACGCCGAGCAGCGCGCGACGCACGAGCGTGCCGACGATCGAGGCGATGAGCACCGACAGGAGCACGGCCACGAGCAGCGCCAGCAGGCCCGGCAGCAGGCGCGCCAGGCCCGTCAGGACCTGCGTGGTCGAGTCGTGGAGTGCCTGTTGGACTTCGTTCCACATGAGTCGTCCCTCTACGGATTGAACCGGTCGGGCCAGCGCCACCGCCGCACGAGGTACGGCTTCTCGGCTTCGAACGCGGCGCAGAGCCGCTCGATGCGCACGTCAGCGGCGGCCGGCGTGGCGCCCTGTACCTCGAGCGCGTACGACGCGACCCACGCCAGGTAGAGCGGCACGAGCGCGCCCAGCAGGTGATCGCGGTTGATGACCCGCAGCCGGTGACCGAGTGCGAAGTCGTACACGATGCGCGCCCAGAGGTCGTCGGGCAGCCGGAAGCGCTCGGGTTCCACGAGTGTCAGCCGCTTGAGCGCGACGAGCGTCGCCGGCGGCAGCAGGATCGTCCAGACCCGCTGCAGGTTGCGGAAGGCGTTGACGAACGATTCGATCATCGGCCGGACGTCGACCGGCCCGGCGGGCGCGCGGCCCGGCGCCGCCGTGCCGAACGTGGGGACCGCCTGCGATCGCTGCACGCGCTGCCAGAACGGCGCGCGCTGTTCCATGTCGACGAACAGCGAGCCGAGCACCTGCGCGAAGACGGTCGCCAGATCGATCGAGTCGGGCGGCGCCGGAAGCCTGACGCCCAGCACGGCCTGGCAGATCCGCATGTCGTCGGCGATCGCCTGCGGCAGAATCCAGACGGGCCGCCGCAGGCGCGGGTTCTGTCCTCCCTGGCTGAGCCGTTCGGCCACCCGCGCCGAGAAGCCGAAGTCGACCCCGAGCTGCCCGGGAATCCGGCGTCCGTAAAGCGCGCGCGTCAGCGGGTACACGATGGCCGCGTTCAGCAGGCCGTCGTAGACCTGCCGGTCGTACACCGGTACGACCACGTCGAAGTCGTCGGCAATGATCGGCTGGAGCAGCGCGCGGGCGACACCTGGCGTCAGCTGATCGACTTCCGTCCCGATGAGCGCCATGGCCCTTGCCCCGCTGCGCCGGCCGGCGTCGAACAGGGCACGGTACGCGTCGGTCGGCACCGCGCCGACGATCGGGAAGCGCTCGGGTGGCGCGGCGTCGACCGGTACGATCGCCGCGCCGCCGGCATCGACCGAAAGTGCGCCACAGTCGCTGCCGCACGCGATCCCGATCGTCAGATCGTCGCCCAGCCCGCGCAGGCCGTCGACGACGCGCCGGGTGCCTTCGCGGATTTCGTCCGCGGTGCGGCAGCCGGCCAGCTGCACGAGGATGTCGCAGCGCGGCGGCTCGGCCGCGGGATCGACGGGGGTGGCGACGGCGGCTTCTCCGGTCATCGTGCGAGGCGATCGAAGGCGAGGATCCCCGTGAGCGGCACGCGGATCCACCCGGGCCGATTGTCGAGCTCGTACGCCAGTTCGTACAGCACCTTGTCGAGCACGTAGGCGTCGAGCAGGATACGCCAGGCCTGGTCGCCGGCGGGCACGAACGGCTGACCGTCCGTCGTCTCGCGATAGGCGCGGAGGAACGCCGCCGCAGTGGCCCGCTCCCAGAGCAGCGCCCAGGGTTCGACGCGCGACAGATCCTCGGGCCGCCGCGCGAGACGGGTGAAGGCGCCGCTCCACGCGGCGTAGCTGAACGACCGGATCATGCCCGCCACGTCCTTCAGCGGCGAGTGCCGTCGCCGGCGCTCGGGCAGCGGTCGCGACGGCTCGCCCTCGAAGTCGAGCACGACGAAATCCGCCTTTGCCCGCAGAACCTGCCCGAGATGGTAGTCGCCGTGGATGCGCGTCCGCCAGCCGGCCGGCTCGGTGATCGTGCTCACGGCGTCGAGCCGCGCGAGCAGTGCCCGCCGCCGGCCCAGCACCAGCGCTGCCGATTCGACGACCTCGTCGGGCAGCGACGAGAGGCCGGCGCGGAGGCGATCGAACGTCTGCACGGCGTGCGTGCGGAGCGCGTCGGCCAGCGCGGTGAGCTCGCCGCCGGACAGCGGAACCGGCCGGAATGCCGCGTCGGTGCCCGCTGCCAGCGCGATGTGCAGCTCGCCGGTGCGCCGGCCGAGCGTGGCGGCGCTGTCGAGCGCAAGTCCCAGGTATTCGCGCGCCTCGTCGGCATCGGGCGCGGCCGCCAGGTCGAGCAGCGGCGTGGAGGTGAGCGTGGCGAGCGACTCGGGCACCTCGGCCAGCGCTGCTGCTTCGTAGTAGCGATCGACTTCCTCGAGCGCCCACGTCCAGCCGTCGCCCTGGTTCGCCACGAGTCCCTGCAGCATGGCAAGCGTCGTGGACTCGTGGCCCTCGACCTCGTATTCGATGGCGCCGGCGTAGGGCGGCACGTGCGCGAAGGCAGCCTCTTCGGTGAGGTAGCGTACGACCTCACAGTCGGGGTTCGGTCCCGCCTGCGAGCGGCGGAACAGCTTGAGGAAGAGGCGGTCGCCGAAGCGGAGCGAGGTGTTGCTCTGCTCGACCGCGCCGCGCACCGGCGGCAGGATCGTCGCCCGCGGGCCGCGCGCGTCGTCGAAGCCGGCGCCGGCGCGGCCGCGGATGATGCCGTGCCTGGTCGGCAGGTCGCGGTCCTGTTCGATGAGCGTGAGCAGCGCCGCGCAGGCCGGGTCGTCGTGCACCGCGTCGAACAGCAGCCCGTGACCGTCGGCGCCCGCCACCTGCGCGACGATGGCCGACGGCGGCAGTTCGGGCAGCGGCGCGAAGCTGATCGCCAGCGGCACGAAGTAGGTGTGGACGGAGCTGTCGTCGAGCTGCACGTCGACGAGCACGAGCGCGGCGCGCGTGCCCTCGAGCGCCGCCCAGTCGCGGATGGTGACGCGCTCGATGCCGTGCGACTTCGAGGCGAACCAGCGCTGTGCCGGCAGGAAGCGCGGCAGCGCGCGCCGCTCGAGCACCTCGCGGCCGACGCCTTCGAAGACGTCGACCCACCCGCCGTCGACCGGAATCTGGTCGTGGTCGCCGAGGTCGACGGCCTCCGGCGCCGGCTGCAGCTCGAACCAGAGAAACCCGTAGGGCCCGAGCGTGAGCGGGTACGGCCGGCGGGTGATGGTGGGGAACTCGACGTAGCCGAGCATCTCGATCGGGCGCAGGCCCTCGAAGGCCGACAGATCGAGCTCGACCGGCTGCGCGAAGCGCGACAGGTTGGCCACGCACAGCACCGTCTCGCCGTCGTAGCGCCGGATGTAGGCCAGGACCTTGCGGTTGGCCGGGTGCAGCGCCTCGAAGGTGCCGCGGCCGAACACCTTGAAGAGCTTGCGCAGCGCAATCATGTTGCGCATCCAGTGCAGCAGCGACGACGGGTCGCTCTGCTGCGCCTCCACGTTGACCGCCTCGTAGCCGTAGACCGGGTCCATGATGGGCGGGCTGTAGAGCCGCTGCGGCGTGGCGCGCGAGAAGCCGCCGTTCCGATCGGCGTTCCACTGCATCGGCGTGCGGACGCCGTTGCGATCGCCGAGGTAGATGTTGTCGCCCATCCCGATCTCGTCGCCGTAGTAGATGATGGGCGTGCCGGGGAACGAGAAGAGCAGTGAATTGAGCAGCTCGATGCGCCGGCGGTTGTTGTCCATCAGCGGCGCCAGGCGCCGTCGGATCCCGACGTTGATCCGCATCTTCGGGTCGGCGCTGTAGGCCATGTACATGTAGTCGCGCTCGTCGCTGGTCACCATCTCGAGCGTCAGCTCATCGTGGTTGCGCAGGAAGAGCGCCCACTGGCACGTGTCGGGGATCGGCGGCGTCTGGCCCATGATGTCGGTGATCGGCAGCCGATCCTCGAGGCGCAGCGCCATGAAGATGCGCGGCATCACCGGGAAGTGGAAGGCCATGTGGCACTCGTCGCCGTCACCGAAGTACGGCCGCACGTCGGTGGGCCACTGGTTCGCCTCGGCCAGGATCATGCGCCCTTCGTAGTGTTCATCGATCACGGCACGCAGGCGGCGGATGATGGCGTGCGTCTCGGGCAGGTTCTCGCAGCTGGTGCCGTCGCGCTCGATCAGGTACGGAATGGCGTCGAGCCGCAGCGCGTCGACTCCCTTGTCGAGCCAGAAGCGCATCACCCTGACGATTTCCTCGAACACCTCCGGGTTGTCCCAGTTCAGGTCGGGCTGGTGCGAGAAGAAGCGGTGCCAGTAGTACGCCTTGGCGACCGGATCCCACGTCCAGTTCGACTGCTCGGTGTCGGTGAAGATGATGCGCGCGTCGCGGTAGAGCTGATCGGTGTCGCTCCACACGTAGAAGTTGCGTTCGGGCGATCCGGGCGGCGCGTGGCGGGCACGCTGGAACCACGGGTGCTGGTCGGAGGTGTGGTTGATGACCAGCTCGATCATCACCTGCAGGCCGCGATCGTGCGCCGCCGCGAGGAACGCCTCGAAGTCCTCCATCGTGCCGTAGTCGGGGTGCACGTTGAGGTAGTCCGAGATGTCGTAGCCGTCGTCGCGCAGCGGCGACGGGAAGAACGGGAGCAGCCAGATGCAGGTGACACCCAGGTCCTGAATGTAGTCGAGCTTCTGCAGCAGGCCGGGGAAGTCCCCCATGCCGTCGTCATTGCCGTCGAAGAACGCCTTGACGTGCGTTTCATAGATGATGGCGTCCTTGTACCAGAGCGGGTCGGACATGCTGCCGGGGCGCTTCATCGCTGCGAATCCTCCGGAACGGCGGCCACGAGCGCGATCGGGACGTGACGCAGCAGGTCAGCCACGCGGAGGGCCGACCGGCCGTCGACCGTGACGGGCGCGACGGGCTCGCCGGTGAGCACGTGGCGGAAGGTCGCCGACCCGAAGGCGTCGGGCAGCGGCACGACGAGATCCTGCCAGGCGTCGGGCGGCGGCGGCAGTGGCGCCGCGCCGGTGAAGAGACGGCTGACCAGGCGCGGCGCGACGGCCACGGCCACGCGATCGCCGAGCCGCCGGGCGAACGCCACGACGTGATCGCGCTGCGCACCGTCGGGCTCGAGCGGCTCGTAGCTGCCTTCGATGAACAGGTCGCGGTGGGCGCGGCGGAAGCGGAGCAGCGCGGTCGTCACCGCCAGCTTCACGCGGCCGTCGGTCCAGTCGGTGAGCAGGTCGGTCCACCGTTCTATGCGGCGCGCCGGGTCGGCCTGGAGCCAGAGCAGGATGTCCGACAGCCAGGCGTCGAGCCGCCCGAAATCCACCGGCCGCCGGTTGTCGGGATCGACGAGCGAGTGATCCCACGTTTCGCAGCCGTTGTAGATGTCGGGCACGCCGGGCGAGGCGACCTTCAGCAGCAGCTGGCTCAGGCCGTTGACCGCGCCGAGCCGGCTGACCCGCCCGACGAACGGGAGAAACAGCGGCAGAAACGTCGTCGAGTTCCGGCCGGTGAGCGCGCGCTCGACGAACGTGCGGAGCGCGGCCTCGTACTCGGCCGACGGCCGGATCCAGCTCGTGTTCACCTTGGCCTCGCGCGCGGCCTTTTCCATGTAGGCGGCGATGCGCGCGACGAACGTTCCGTCGGGCGGACCGTCGAGCCCGGGCGGCCAGGCGCCGACCAGCGCCTGATAGAACAGATACTCGGCGCTGCGCGACGGTGCCGGCTGCCCGTTGACGGGTGTGCGCGCCGAGGCGTTCGCGCGGCTCCAGCGCGACACGATCGTGCGCCACTCGTCCGGTATCTCCGAGAGCACGCTGATGCGGGCCCGGGCGTCCTCGCCGCGCTTGGTGTCGTGCGTCGCCGTGGCGAGCATCGCGTAGGGCCAGCGCGCGCGCCGCTCGCGGTTCGCCTCGTGGAACTGCTCCACCGTGCGTCCGAAGCGCGCCGGATCGCCGCCCACCTCGTTGAGTGACACGAGCGGTGTGTAGCGGTAGAACGCCGTGTCCTCGACGCCCTTCGCCTCGACCGGTCCCGTGTACTGCTGGAACTTCATCGCGAAGCGGCGCCGTTCGACGTACTCGTCCTCGGTGAGGTCGGCCCGCTGCTCGGGGCTGAGCATCTCGCGGATGAACGCGTAGATCGACGATTCGGCCGTGGGATTGCGGGCGAGCGCGCGTTCGACCGCTTCGTCGAGCCACTGGTGATCGAGCGGCGTCGCGCCCTGATAGCCGAAGTAGCTCCGGTAGACCGGGAAGCAGGCGACTACCTCGCGCAGCGCTTCCTGCAGGCTGTCGAGCGTGAAGTCGCGCGTGTGGCGCCGCTGCTCCGAGATGCGGTTGAGCCAGTGCGCCAGGACGTTCAGCTCGCTCGACATCGACGAGGCGATGACGAGCTTCTTGCACGTGTAGACGACGTCGTCGAACGGCTCGGTGCGCCCGGTGAAGCGCCGGTAGATCGTCCGGAACGCCGGGCCGGCGGCGCGGTCGACGAACAGGCCGTTGACGTCGTTCATGAAGTCGTAGCCGGTCGTCCCGTGCGTGTGCCAGTGGTCGGGCAGCCGCTCATCGCGCGAAAGGATCTTTTCGACGACGATGTAGGGACGGGCCGGGTCGGCGAGCGTGCCGAGCCGCTCGAGATAGCCGACCGGATCGAACAGGCCGTCGATGTGATCGAGCCGCAGGCCGTCGATCTTGCCGGCGCGAAGCAGCTCGCCGATGCGCGCGTGCACCTCCGCGAACACCGCGGGCTCCTCGACGCGGATGCCCGCGAGCTCGTTGATGTCGAAGAAGCGGCGGTAGTTGATCTCGTGCGTGGCCGTGCGCCAGTAGGCGAGCCGGTAGGCCTGCCCTTCGAGCAGTTCGTGCAGCAGGTTGAACGACCGGCTGTCGCCCGGCGTGCCGTTGAACAGCCGGATGTTCTCCTCGACGTGCGCGCGGATGTGCGGATAGTCGGCCAGCAGGCGTGCGAGCCGGATCTTGGCGATCTCCTTCTCGCGGCTGCGCAGCTCGATGAGCGCCGGGTCGCGCTCGGTATGCGGCGGCAGGTGCTCGAGCTGGAACAGGATGCTCATCAGCTCGTTGAGCCCCGGATCGAGCGCCTCGGTCGACGCCTGCAGCAGGTCGAGCCGGTGCTGCAGGAGCATGCGGAGCTGGCTCGGGTTGAGCGGCAGGTCGTGCTCGTAGTAGCGCAGCGAGAACGCGCCGTCCTCGAGCACGATCCGCAGCTCGCCGGCGTCGAGCACCACGCCGTACTGATCGGCCAGCATCGGCAGGAGCACCTTCGACTCGAGCTCGACCTTCACCGGCTGCCAGTCGATGTCGAACGCCCGCGCGTGCTCGGAGGCCGGGCCGTTCTCGAGCACGTCGCGCCACCAGGCGTTGGCCACGGGGTGGATGCTCATGTGGTTCGGGACGAAGTCGACGATCAGTCCGAGCCCCGCGTCGTGCAGCCGATCGGCCCAGGCCTCGAACGCGACGTCGCCGCCGAGCTCGGGACTGATGCGGCTGTGGTCGCACGTGTCGTAGCCGTGGGTACTGCCCGGGCGCGCCGCCAGGACCGGTGATGCGTAGCAGGTGGTGATGCCGAGCCGGTCAAGGTAGGGCACCAGCTTTGCCGCCGCCTCGAAGCCGAGCGCCTTTGTCAGCTGCAGGCGGTACGTGCTCGCGGGAACGTGCGATGGTGCGGGTGCCGCCACTATCGACCTCCGCTGCGTCGGGCCGTCAGTGCGACGGCATCGGAACGCTGGAGAACGATAGTATCAGCGGCTTCGCGATGCCGCCGGCGATCCGCACGGTGCCAGGCGCAACGTCGCGCTGCGGCGTGGTGGGCTCGGAGTGCGCGTCTCACCTGTTCATCTTCGGTGATGCACCCCGGTTCGACCAACTCGCACGCCGCGTTCGTCGATACGCGATACCCGACGATCGCACACCGGCCGATCGAAGGTGAAGGGGCAGGTGTCCGGGTGTTCGTGGTGGTGCCGAACGACCGTCCTGCCTTCACCCGACCGGTGCCTCCGGCAGAGTTCTCCGTGAAGGTCGGTGACGCGCGCAGTCCCGGCGAAACGAAGGCACGCACGGGCGTCGAGCATGTTCGTGCTGCACGCCGTCACGCAGCAGAACCAGCGCGCGTCGACCGTCCACCGGCACGCCGCGGCCGCCTCATCGGCCGCTTTCCGCCGATTCGGCCTTCAGCACGACGGCGCCTGGACGTTGAAACACAACGCGTCCATCGGACTCCACGATCGGCGGGGCCGTGTCGGCCAGGCCGAGCCAGTCGTCTTCCGTGGTCAACAGCGTGTTCCACCGAAGGCCGGCGCCGGGATCGGCAATCGCACCGGGTACGACCGGTCCCGCTTCGCGCAGGCGGACGACGAACAGCAGGGCGCCTTCGCCATCGTCCCGCCGCACCACCAGGCCGTCGTGGCCCGCCGCTTCGACCTGGAACGGCCGGCCGGCCCGCATGGCAGGCGAGGTGCGGCGGAGCTCGAGCAGACGACGGTAGAGACGGAGCGTCGAAGCGTGCGGTTCGCGCGTGCGTTCCGCCCAGTCGAGACGGCTGCGCTCGAACGTCGCGGGATCCTGCGGGTCGGGAATCCGCCCGGGATCGCCGAAGGCGGCGAAGCGCGCGAACTCGCGGCGTCGTCCTTCGGTCACCTGACGTCCGAGCTCGTCGTGGTGATCGGTGAAGTAGAGGAACGGCGAGGTCGCCGCCCATTCCTGTCCCATGAAGAGCAGCGGCGTCTCGGGCAGGGCGAGCAGGAACGTCGACGCGCCGCGCCAGGCGGCGACTGGAATCTGGTGGTGCAGCCGTTCGCCGAAAGCGCGGTTGCCCACCTGATCGTGGTTCTGCAGACAGACGATGAAGCGATCCAGGGGGATGCCGGCCGAATCGGTACCGCGCGGCCGACCGGTGCGCGGCGAGCGCTGCCCGCGATAGAACCAGCCGCGTCGAGCCGTTTCGGCGATGGCCTCGGCACTCCCGTCGTAGTCGGCATAGTAGCCGTCGCGATCGCCGGCGAGCGCGACGCGCAGCTGGTGGTGCAGGTCGTCGGCCCACACCGCGTCGAGTCCCCAGCCGCCCTCGTCCGGGCGGCGGACGATCGTGTTCAGGTTGCGCTCGTCCTCGGCCACGACGAGCACGAGGCGGCCCGTGCCTTCGAGCGAGCGATCGATCCGCTGCTTCAGCTCGGCGATGAAGTGCCGCGCACTGTCGTCGGCAATCGCGTGTGTCGCGTCGAGGCGCAGGCCGTCGATGTGGTACTCGTGCACCCATCGGAGCGCGTTCTCGATGAAGTACTCGCGGACGCTCGCCGCGTGCGGGCCGTCGAAGTTGATGCCCGCTCCCCACGGATTCGAGTGCGACGTCGAGTAGAAGTGCGGATTGAAGGTCGCCTGATAGGCACCGTCAGGACCGAGGTGGTTGTAGACGACGTCGAGGTGGACGGCCAGGCCGAGCGCGTGGGCGCGATCGACGAAGCGGCGGAGGTCGTCGGGCGTTCCGTACACGCGCGCCGGGGCGAACGGCGCCGCGCCGTCGTATCCCCAGTTGCGCGCGCCGGGAAAGTCGCCGATCGGCATCAGCTCGACGGCGGTGATGCCGAGATCGGCCAGCTCGGGCAGCCGCGCCGCCGCTGCCGCGAACGTGCCTTCTGGTGTGAAGGTCCCGACGTGCAGCTCGTAGAGCACCGTGCGCTCGAGCGGCACGCCCGTCCAGCCGTGATCGGTCCACGCGAAAGCCGTCCAGTCGATGACCATCGATGGACCGTGCACGCCGTCTGGCTGCCAGCGCGACGCCGGATCCGGGAACGGTCCCCGGCCGTTGAGCCGATAGGCGTACCGGGTGCCGGGGCCGATGCCGTCGATGCGCGCGACGCAGAACCCCTGGTCGTCGCGCTGCATCGGCCGGACGGCGGTCGGCCCGTCGGCCGGCGCGCCGCCTTCAGGGAACAGCACCACTTCGACGAGCTGCGTCGCGGGTGCCCAGACCCGGAAGCTCGTGCCGTGTTCGTCGGGCGTGGCTCCGAGGCGCGGGACGAAGCGAACCGGCGACGTGGTCATCGGTAGTCGTCGACGTCGCGCTCGGTGCGGAGCGGCCTCCGGATGTTGAGCACGTGGGCCGGCGCGCGCTCGGGCGACAGTTCGACGTAGTTCACCGCGCCGTGCCAGACGAAGCGGTCGCCGGTGAGCAGGTCGTCCACCTCGTACGCCACACCTTCCTCGAGTCCGAGCACGCGAAGGTCGAGGTTCACCCAGCCGCTCTGCCTGTAGAACGGGTCGAGGTTCACGACGATGAGCAGCGCGTCGCTCCGATCGGCGGTGACCTTGCTGTAACAGAGCATCAGCGGGTTGTCGACGTTGTGGAACCGGAGTGTGTCGTCGCGCTGCAGCGCCGGGTGTTCGCGGCGGATCCGGTTGAGCTGTGTGAGCAGGCCGGAGAGCGAGTGCGGCGCGTCGCGATTCCAGCTGCGGATCTCGTACTTCTCCGAGTTCAGGTACTCCTCGCTCCCCGGATGGAGCGGCGCATTCTCGCAGAGCTCGAAGGCGGGACCGTAGATGCCGTAGTTGGCGCCGAGTGTGGCGGCGAGCACCGCGCGCACGGCGAAGGCCGGACGCCCGCCCGTCTGCAGGTACTCGTGCAGGATGTCGGGCGTATTCGGCCAGAGGTTGGGGCGGAAGAACTCACGCAGCCGCGGGCCGGTCAGCTCGGTGAAGTACTCGCGCAGCTCGGCTGCGCTGTTGCGCCACGTGAAGTACGTGTACGACTGCGTGAAGCCGAGCTTGGCGAGCCGCTCCATCACCCGCGGGCGCGTGAACGCTTCCGAAAGGAAGATCACGTCGGGATGTCGTGCGGTGATCTGGTCGATCGCCCATTCCCAGAACGGCAGCGCCTTGGTGTGCGGGTTGTCGACGCGGAAGATCCGCACGCCCTGCTCGATCCAGAAGAAGAACACGTCCGCGAGCGCTTCCCAGAGCGACTGCCAGGCGTCGGTCTCGAAGTCGAACGGATAGATGTCCTGGTACTTCTTCGGCGGGTTCTCGGCGTACTGAATCGTGCCGTCGGGCCGACGCCGGAACCACTCGGGGTGCTCCTGGACCCACGGGTGATCCGGCGAGCACTGGAAGGCGATGTCGAGGGCGATTTCGATGCCGTGCGTGCGTGCCTCGCGCACCAGCGTCCGCAGGTCGTCGAGCGTGCCGAGGTCGGGGTGCACGGCCGTGTGCCCGCCTTCGGCGGCACCGATCGCCCACGGGCTGCCGACGTCGCCCGGCTCGGAGACCACCGAGTTGTTGCGCCCCTTGCGCAGCGTGCGGCCGATCGGGTGAATCGGTGGCAGATAGAGCACGTCGAAGCCCATGCCGGCGATGTAGGGCAGCAGGCGCACGCAGTCCTGCAGCGTGCCGTGACGACCCGGCTCGGGACTGCACGATCGGGGGAACATCTCGTACCACGTGGAGAACCGCGCGCGGGCGCGATCGACGATGACGCGCAACTCCGGCGCGTATCGCGTCGCGAAGCGCCGGTCGGCATACCGCAGCACGAGTGCGGCCTGCGCCTCGTCGAGCGCCGCGGCGACGGCGCCTTCCGGATCTTTCGTGTTGCGGAGGATACCGGCGAGCACCTGCAGGTGGCGACGATCCGTACCGTCGGCGCGTGAAGCCGCCTGCTCGACGAGGCCGGCGCCGATCTGCAGATCGATCGTCACGTCCTGCTGTGCGTCGAGCCGCCGCCGCAGGTCGTGCCGCCATGTGCGGTAGTGGTCGACCCAGGCTTCGATCGTGTAGAGGTACCGGCCCGGTGCGCCCACCTCGAACCCGCCGCGCCAGCGGTCGTTGCCCAGCGGGACCATGGGGGTCTCCGACCAGTCGATCTCCTCGACGCGGCGATAGAGCAGCATGCAGGTGAGCTGATCGTGGCCGTCGGCAAAGATGTCGGCCTCGACCTCGACCCGGTCGCCCGTTGTCCGCTTGATGGGAAAGCGCCCGCCGTCGATCTCGGGCCAGACGCCTTCGATGGCCACCCGCTGGCGGCCGTTCAGATCGGCACTCGGCAGCACGAAGACTCCTTTCGTGACGGTCATCGATCGTCGTGCGACGAGATCCGCATGATGACACAGGCCCGCCGGCGGAATGGCCTTGTGCGGCCGGCGTCGTTCGACATAATGAGCCGGCGCGTGCCCGGCCGCGCCTCGGTTCCGGACTCCGGGCGGGAGGTACCAGATGATCATCAAGCGGGTGGGCCCAGTGTCGGTGGCGAAGATCGGCGGCGTCCTCTACGCGGTATTCGGCGTGATTGCCGGCGCGATCATGTCGCTCATCGGGATTGCCGGGGCGTTCGCGATGCCCGAGGAAGGTGCCGGCATCTTCGGGGCGCTCTTCGGGGTGGCCGCGATCGTCGTGCTGCCGATCGTCTACGGCGTGCTTGGATTCGTCACGACGCTCGTGGCTGCGCTCATCTTCAACGCGGCCGCCGATCTGGTGGGAGGCATCGAGCTCGAGGTGCAGTAGGCGCGTGTGGGCAATCGGCCGTCGATGGCGGATGATGGATGAGCCATGTACGAAACGGTGACTGATCTGCGTGCTCCCCGGGACCTCGACCAGTTGCTCGTTGAAGCGGGCCATGCCCCGGTGCTCATCTATAAACACAGTCTGACCTGCGGCACGAGCGGCATGGCGCTCGAGGAGATACGTGCGCTCGTGCCCCGGCTGCCGACGGGCGTCCGGATCGCCATGGTCAAGGTGCAGCCGGCCCGCGCGGTCTCGAACCTGATTGCCGAACAGTTCGGCGTGCGCCATGAATCGCCGCAGATCCTGCTGCTTGCCGGCGGCCGGGTCCTGTGGCACGCGTCACACTTCCGGGTGACGGCCGAGGAGATTCTCGCGGCGCTCGAGCGGTTCGGCGCTGCCGCCAGCACACCCGGTGAGCCGCCGGCGCCCGGCAGCGGGGCAGCCACAGTCTGAAGGTGTGCCACCCATGGGAACGGTGTCGAGCATGACGCGGCGACGGTTCGTCGGCGTCCTGGCGATGGCGCTGCCCGGTCTCGCGATACGGCCGCTCGAGGCATCGGCCGTTCGCGTCCTGGCGTTCGATCACCTGCACACGGCCGAGCGGCTGACAGTCGAGTATTACCGGGGCGGTACGTATCTGCCCGACGCGCTCGACGCGATCAATCACGTCCTGCGCGACTTCCGCACGGGCGACGTCCACCCGATCGATCCGGGCCTGCTCGACCTGCTGCACCTGCTGCGCGAAGCGACGGGATCGCGTCGACCGTTCGAGGTGATTTCCGGCTACCGCTCGCCCGCGACGAACCACATGCTGCGGCAGCGCAGCAGCGGCGTGGCGGCCGGGTCGCTGCACATGGTGGGGCAGGCCATCGATATCCGGCTGGCCGACGTGCCGCTGGCGCGGCTGCGTGAAGCCGCGCTCGGCCTGCGGCTCGGCGGCGTCGGCTACTATCCCGCCTCGAACTTCGTGCACGTCGACACGGGACGCGTCCGTTCCTGGTAGGACACGCCTTCGGCTGCCGCTGACTGGCGCTGAGGGGACAGCCGCGGTCCGCAGCGGCCGGCCGGCTCGCCGGGTTACCGCGACGCAATGGTGAGCGCGCGATCGAGCGGCGGATCGTGGCGGTAGATGTCGTCGGCGAAGCGCACGATGCCGCTCGACGGATCGACCGCGGCGGTCAGGTAGTACAACACCACCTGCACCGGACGCGCCACGAGGACGTACGTCGGGCCGCCGGCCGCCATGGCGGCCTCGATGGCTTCGCGCGTCCACCCCGGCTGATCCCGCAGCACCCATTCGGCCAGCGCCTTCGGATTCTCCACACGCACGCAGCCGTGGCTGAAGTCGCGGCGCGAGAGCGAAAAGAGCTCGTGCGCCGGCGTGTCGTGCAGGTAGACGTTGTCGACGTTGGGAAACATGAACTTCACGAGGCCGAGTGAGTTTGCCGGCCCCGGCCGCTGTCGCAGTCGCAGCGCGCCCTGCCGCAGCAGGGCGATGTTGTTCCCGGTCGCCGGGACGACCGGCGCGTCGTCGCCCCACCCGCGGACGATTTCCATTCCGTTCCGGGCGAGGTAGCCGGGATCACGCGCCACTCGCGGCAGGATTTCGTTCACGAGAATCGAGCGCGGGATGTTCCAGTACGGCCGGAACACCACTTCGCGGAGCGTCGCGATAAAGACAGGCGTCTGCGTCCGCAGCGCCCGGCCGACGATGGCGCGCATGCCGAGCGCCGGTCGTCCGTCGCGGCGGGGCGAGTCCCAGGCCCAGAGGTGGAACGTCGGGATGTTCACGACGATGACCCGCGTATCGGCCAGGTCCGGCAGCCAGCGGAGCCGCTCGAGCGACAGTTCGATCTGCCGGACGCGCCACGACAGCGGTACGGCGAGCGCTGCGCGCGTGGCGGGGCCGATGATCCCGTCGACTTCGAGCCCGTGGCGGTCCTGAAAGCGGCGCACGGCACCCACCAGCGGAGCTTCGTAGGCCGCGTCCGGGAGCGGGCCGGGCTTGAGGTCGCCAAGCAGCCGCAGGCGGGCAGCGAGTGCCTCGACGTGGGCCGGCGCGAGCGGATCGCCGGGGCGGATGGTCGTGGCCGGCAGCTCGAGGTCGTCCGATGCCGTTGCCGCGGTCAGTGCACGGTACTGGCGGAGCGCGACGCGCAGCTGGCGGTACTGCGCAAGGGCCGGCGCCAGTTCCTCCTCGAGGGCCGCGACTCGCTGCGTCGCAAGTGCACGGCGAAGGGAATCCACGAGATCGTGGCGCTCGGCCGGGACGTCGAGCCGCCAGCCGAGGCGCTGGGGATCGACGCGGCCGTTGTGCAGGTGCCGGAGATAGCGCAGCATCGCCGTGCTCGTCGCGAGGTCGAACACTGCCTGGCCGTCGGCATCGGCCCCACCCGTCCCCAGCATTCCGGCGCGCCGGTCGAGTTCGTCGACGTGATAGTCGGCCGGGCGCAGACCGTGATCCCCGGCCGTCGCGAGCAGGCGAAGCGCGTCGTTCGCGCTCGAGGTCGGACGGCCGTCGGGCGCGAGCCAGAGCAGCCGACCGTCGGCGTACAGCGCTTCCAGCGCCCGACGTTCGGCGGCATCGAGCGTGCCAAAGGGCGGCACTGTTCCGGTCGACAGCCGTTGCTGCAGGTGCGAATCGGCGCCGGAGGCGGCAGCTGCCGACAGGCCGACCGAAGCGGAGGCGGCTGCTGCCAGGGCGGTCACGAGCGCGGCGAACAGAGCGGGTGTCACGCTATCGAGTATCGCTGCAATCGTGCGCCCGTCTTCACCGGGGCCGGTCATCCGGGCCATCATGGGGCGCGGAGGAGCCACGCGGATGGAGTCTGAACCGGGCCTGGCGGTGCTGTCCTTTCTGGGCCTGATCGCCATTGCCTATGTGTCGGCGTCGCTCGTGGCGCGGCTGGCGCGCCTGGCGCTGGCGGCCGCGGCCCGGCGCGAGCTGGCGGCGGCCGATCCGGCGCTGCGGCGCCCGGCGCGCATCGCCGGGACCGCCACGTTCATCGTCGTTGCGGCGGTGCTGGCGGGGCCGGCCGTGCGGATGGCGGGTCTCGATCTCGACGCGGGCCTGTCGCCCGAGGCGCTGACCACCTGGCTGCTCGGATCGGGCCTGCGGATCGTCATCATTGTCACGGGCAGCTATGTCGTCGTACGGATCGTCGACCTGACGGCGCGCCGCCTCGAGCAGCACATCGAGCGCGAAGCCGCGCCGGATGCCGTCGAGCGCGGTCGCCGCGCGCGCACGATCAGTCGACTCGTCCGCAACGCGCTCAGGACGGTGACCATCACCGTCGCGCTGCTGATGGTGCTGCGCGAGCTCCGCATCGACATTACGCCGATCCTGACCGGCGCGGGCATCGTCGGCCTTGCCGTCGGGTTCGGTGCGCAGGCGCTGGTGCGCGACATCATCTCGGGCTTCTTCCTCATCGTCGAGAACCAGCTGCGCGTGGGGGACGCGGCGCGCATTAACGGCACCGAGGGAACCGTCGAGCAGATCAACCTGCGCACCGTCGTGCTGCGCGACGACGAGGGGACGGTCCACGTCTTTCCGAACGGGCTGATCACGCAGCTGGCGAACCGATCGAAGGACTACGCCTACGCGGTGCTCGACCTCGGTGTCGCCGCGCATCACCGGCTCGACGAGGTGACGGCGGCGCTGCAGGAGGCAGGCGAACGGCTGCGCCGTCGACCCGACCTGGGGCCGGCCATTCTCGACCCGCTCGAGGTGATGGGCATTCAGGCCTTCCGGGCGGGCCAGATCGTGGTGCGCGTCCGCGTGCGCACGCAGCCGCTGCGGCAGTGGCAGGTCACGCGCGAACTGCTCGGACAGGTGAAGAACGTCTTCGAGGAACGCGGCATCTCGGCGGCCTAGCCGGTTCGATGTCGATATACGCCAATGCTGTTGACGCGCGAGGACGGGAGGCGTAGAGTGCGCTGAATACAGCAGTCCAGTATGGCTATCCTGTCCGACGACCCACGCATTACGACGCCCGACGATCTGACCCGCTTCCACGATCGTCACTGGCTGCTGCTGCTCGCCCATGCTCCGTCCGACGTGATCGAGGCCCTCGATCGCCTCGTGGCTCAGGCCGGTGGCGGCGATTTTGCCGCGACGCTCGAGCAGTACCGCGGCCTGTTCACGCATGCGCTCGACACGAGGCCGCCGCCGAGCGGGCACGTGAACGCCCTGCTGCACGCGGCCGGACGGCTGCGCGGATCGCTGACCGATGCCGAATGGGAAGGCGTATCGCGCGCCATCGAGCAGTTCGCCGCCGGCGCCGCCTCCCTGGCGCGACCGCTCCGCCTGCTGCGGCGGCATGCGGCGCGTCACGGACACACCTGGCTGCTCGAGCAGGTCTATCCCGGCCCAGGGAGCGCCATCGAGATGTAAGGCGCCGCTGGCCGCGCGTATGATGCGCACCATGCGGCACCCGGCGCCCGTCGTTCCGCCCGAACAGTCGCCTCCCGAATCGACCTGGATCGCGCTCGCGCTCGGCGCCGTGCTCGCCGTCGTGATGGGCGCAGCCAACGTCTATCTCGGCCTCTATGCCGGCATGACGGTGGCGGCCGCCATTCCGGCCGCGGTCATCAGCATGGCGTTCCTGCGCGTCGTGCTCGGACGCTCGTCGATTCTCGAGAACAACATCGTGCAGACGATGGCATCGACGGGCGAGGCGCTGGCGGCAGGCATCATCTTCACGGCGCCGGCGCTGCTGCTCGTCGGCGCGTGGCAGCAGTTCGAATTCTGGCCGACTACGCTCATCGTGCTGCTCGGCGGCATGCTCGGCCTGATCTTCATGGTGCCGATGCGCCGTGCGCTCATCGTCGACCGGCCCGACCTGATCTACCCGGAAGGCACGGCGTGCGCCGAGGTGCTGAAGGTGGGCGAGCGCGGCGGCAGCGGCGTGGGGCTGATCGCGCGCGGTGTCGCCGCCGGCGGGCTGTTCAAGCTGCTCGTCACGGGCATCCGCTTCGTGCAGCCGACGGTCGAGGGTGCGCTGACCGCCGGCCGGAGCGTCCTCTACGCGGGTGCCGACATGAGCGCTGCGCTGCTCGCCGTCGGCTACATTGTCCGCCTCGAGATCGCGGTGCTGGTGTTCACCGGCGGGGCGATCGGCTGGGTCATCGCGCTGCCGATGCTCGGCGCACCGCTGGCCGGCGAGTCGTCGCTCGAGGCCGCCGGACGCATCTGGAGCACACAGATCCGGTATCTCGGCGTCGGCGCGATGGTCGTCGGCGGCCTTGCATCGTTCTGGAGCGTGCGCCGCGGTATCGCGGCGGGCCTGGCCAGCCTCGGCGGCGCGCGCCTCGGTGCGGACGTACAGGCCGCGACCGTCCGCACCGAACGGAACCTCGGCATGACGACGCTGCTCGTGCTGTTCGTCGTCACGACCGCGGCCACGATGGCCTTCTACAGAATGCTCGTCGGATCGACGGGCGTTGCGCTGCTGGCGACGATCCTGATGATCGTCGCGTCGTTCGTATTCGTCGCCGTGGCCACGTACATCGCCGGACTGGTGGGGTCGTCGAACTCGCCGGTGTCGGGCATGACCATCGTCGCGCTGCTGTTCTCGGCGGCGGTGATGCTCGGCGTCGGCATCTCGGGTGAGTCGGCCGTGCTCGCGACGCTCGGAATTGCGGGCGTCGTCTGCTGCGCCACCTGCGCCGCCGGCGACGTGGCGCAGGATCTGAAGACCGGCCTCATCGTCGGCGCCACGCCGGCGCGCCAGCAAATGGCGACGATCGTGGCGACGGTCGTGCCCGCCTTCTTCTTCGCGCCCATTCTCACGCTGCTGCACTCTGCCTACGGCATCGGCACCGGTGGGCCGGGCAGCCTCCGTGCGCCGCAGGCGGCGCTGTTCGCGAGCCTCACCTCGGGCGTTTTCGGCGACGGCGAGCTGCCCTGGCTGCTGATGGCCGCCGGCGCCGCGATCGGCGTGGGACTGCTCATTGTCGATGCCGTCCTGGTGCGACGCGGTTCCCGTTTCCGGGCGCACGTGATGCCCATTGCCGTCGGCCTGTACCTGCCGTTCTCGCTGGCCGTCCCGATTCTGATCGGCGGCATCGTCGCCAGCGCTGCGGCCGGCGCGCGTCGACGCCGCAACGACAGCGACGAGGGGACCGACGACGGCGTGCTGTTCGCGTCGGGGCTGATCGCGGGCGAGGCGCTGATCGGGATCGCGCTCGCGGGCCTGATTGCCGCGCAGCTGCCGTTGCCCGTGACGATCGTCGAGCAGCCGCTGCTGTCGATCGCGGTCTTCGCGGGGATCGTCGCGCTGCTCGTGCGGAGCGCGCAGCGGTCTGCGGCCTGAAAGGGGTCGGCTTTTCGTCCCTGGCGTGTAAAATCGCCCGGTTGTCACCGGACCGTTCTTCGCCCCCGAGTCGACTCTGGATTGCCACGGCCCTCCGGGGCGGCATCGTCCTGTTCTTCCTGTACGCCTTTCTCGTCGGCATTGCCTTCGTCGAAGCGGGCATTGCCGCGAGCGGTGAAGGATTCCAGGATCGGCTGCTTCAGTCGGTCTCGCACCCGCTGTCGGGACTCTGTGCGGGGCTGCTCGCCACCGTCCTCGTTCAGTCGTCGTCGGTGACCACGTCCACGATCGTCGGCCTCGTGGGGGCCGGCACGTTGCCCGTGGAACTGGCGATTCCGATGGTGATGGGGGCCAACATCGGGACAACGGTCACGAGCACGCTCGCGGCGCTCGGCAGCCTGCGGCGCGTCGACGAGTTCCGTCGCGCATTCGCGGCGGCGACCGTGCACGACTACTTCAACCTCATGGGCGTCGCGATCCTGCTGCCGCTCGAGGTTGCGACGGGTGTGCTCGGCACGCTGGCCACGGCGCTCACCGACGTGCTGACGGGCGCGGGCTTCGAGGCTGGCCCTTCGCAACCGGGGAGGTTCCGGGCGCTCGTGCGCATGCCGGCTGCCTGGGCTGAAAGCCTGCTGCCGTCCGGTGCCGTCGCCAGTGTGGTGCTGCTTGCGGTCGGCCTCGTCTGCATCTTCATCGCCCTGACGTTCATCACGAAACACATGCGGCAGCTCGTGGCGCAGGGCGTCGAACGGGCGATCAACGACTTCATCGGATCGGGCGGGGGGCTGTCGGGCATCGTCATGGGGATCGTGGTGACGATGGCCGTGCAGTCGTCGTCGATTACGACGTCGATTCTCGTTCCGCTGGTGGCTGCAGGCATCCTGACGGTGCGGACGGCCTATCCGGTGACGCTCGGAGCCAACGTCGGTACGACGATTACGGCGCTGATTGCCTCGCTGGCCGTCGTCCGGCCCGAGGGGCTGACGATCGCCCTCGTGCACCTGCTGTTCAACCTGGCCGCGCTGCTGCTGGTCTATCCTGTTCCGTGGGTCCGATTCCTTCCCGTGAAGCTGGCGGAATGGACGGCGGAGCTGGCGTCGCGGCGACGGGCGTTCGTCGCTGTGTACGTCGTCTGCATGTTCCTCGTACTGCCGGCTTTCGGCCTGTTTCTGATCGGATAGGAGCGCATCATGTTCCGGTTCCTGCGCAGGGAAGACGAGGAGCGGCTCGATCGGGTCGAGGCGATTCTCCAGGAGATGTTCGAGCGGGGGCGCGAGGTGTTCGACCTGGCGATCTCCACGCTGCTCGATCGGGCTCCGGTGGCCGAAATCGGCCCGAAGCTGCGCGCGACCGACCTCAAGATCAACGAGCTCGAGCAGGAGCTGCGCCGTCAGCTGGCGGTACATGCCAGTGTGTTCGGCGGCATCGAGACGCCGGTCGTGCTCGTCTACATGTCGATCGTGAAGGACCTCGAGCGGCTCGGCGACTATGCGAAGAACCTGCTCGATCTGGCGCGCGACGGGGCCGACTTCTCGACGCTGGCCGACGCGGATGACTGGCGGCGGATCGCGGGCGAGATCGCCGCGCAGATCACCGAGGCGGCCGCGACCTTCCGGGAACGCGACGTCGAGGCGGCGCGGCGGGTGGTCGAGAAGGCGAAGGTGCTCATGAGCGACTTCGACCGGCGCGTGACCGCGCTCGTCCGCGGCGACGACACCGGCCCCCAGGCGGTCGCCCGCGCACTGGCCTGCCGCTATCTCAAGCGCGTCGCGGCGCACGTGTCGAACGTGCTGACCGCCGTCATCAATCCGGTCGACAAGCTCGACTTCCTCGAGAACAACAGGGCTGCGCGCGAGTAGCCGCCGCACGCGCGGCCGTCGACGCGGCTATTCGCGGCGCGTCGCCGAGCGGCGGCCGGTAGAGACCGGCGCGGGCCGTGCACCTGCCGCGGTCCGCAGGCCCCCGCCGGCTGTCGGACGGTCGGCGCGGACACACTGGCGGGCGGTATAACATGGCAGGTTCCGACGCCACCGGCCGGGCGCCTCCGGGACGCCGCCGGGCGCATCGGTTCGGGCCGAACCAGACAAGCGAGAACGCATCATGGGTGTAGATACGTCAGTTGGACAGCAGGTCGACGCTCCGCCGCTCAAGCCGCTCGACGTGCCGTCGCGCCTTGCGCCGACACCGACCGGGCGGCCGAAGTACGGCGTGACGATCCGCAACCTCGCGGGCGAAGAGGTCGTGGTGGGCGACCCGCGGATCACGCGCGTGCTCGTGGCGCTGATGAACGTGCACGCGGTCAACGGTGGCGCTGCGTGCCACTGGGGCGGTCCGGCCGCCTACGCGGAGACGCTCGCGGCGCTGCACGCCATCATGTTCGCGACGAAGGACCGTCCCTGGTACGAGGCGTACAACTTCGTCAACGACGCGGGACACGCCGAGAACGGCATCTACGCCCTGCGCGCGAACCTCGGGTTCGACAACCTGACGTTCGAGGACCTGAAGGGCTTCCGGAGCATCACGAGCAAGCTCACCGGGCATGGCGAGTCGCACCTGAATCCCGAGGGCGTGCTGCTCAGCAACGGCCCGCTGAGCTCGGCGCTGCCGCAGGCGCAGGGGTTGGCGATTGCCGACCGGGCAGCCGGCCGCGATCGGGTCACGGTGTGCGTGGTGAGCGACGGCGCCGCCATGGAGGGCGAGGCCAAGGAGGCGTTTGCCGCCATTCCCGGCCTGGCTGCGCGCGATCGCGTGAACCCGTTCGTGATGATCATCTCGGACAACGACACGAAGCTGTCGGGCCGCATCACGAAGGACGCGTTCTCGATGCAGCCGACGTTCGAGTCGCTCGCCGTGCTCGGCTGGAACGTCATCCGCGTGCCCGACGGCCACAATCTCGAGGCCGTCTACCACGCGATCGAGCGCGGCCTGGCCGAGGCCCGCGGGAACCCGCGCCGCCCGGTCTGTCTCTGGGTGAAGACGATCAAGGGCTACGGCGTGAAGGCGACGATGGAGAACCCGGCCGGCGGGCACGGGTTCCCGTTGTCGAACGGCGAGAAGATCGTCGACTTCGTCGCCGAGATCTGCGGCGGCATCGAGAACGTCCCCGACGAGCTTGCCGAGTGGGCCCGGTCGCTCCGGCGCAAGTGGGAGGAAGACGAAGCGGCGAAGAAGGCCAAGGCTGCCTCGGCACCCGCCCCTGCGCCTGCGGTCAGGAAGGACAAGATCCAGGCGGGCCTGGCGAAGGCGGCGATCCGCGCCGCGCAGGCCGGGCTGCCCGTCTACTCGATCTCGTCCGACGTGCAGGGCTCGACCGGCATGAGCCCGTTCCAGAAGACCTTCCCCGATCGCTGGGTCGA